>NZ_JAPNNL010000081.1 GCF_027620315.1 Nonomuraea corallina
GGTGGCCTCGCTCGCCGCCGTCGGCTACATGAACAAGGAGATCGCCGACGAGCTGCGCATCACGGTGAGCACCGTCGAGCAGCACCTCACCCGCGCGTACCGGAAACTCCAGGTGCCGGGGCGGGCGGGGCTGGCCGGGCGGCTTCCCTCCGCCACGTACCGCCGCCACACCGCCGCCTGCGCGCGGCCCGCCCCCCGCGCCTAGCCGGGGCGGTACGGGGTCAGCCGGCGTGGCCCGGCCGGAGCCGCTCCTTCTTCAGGCCCTCCCACCAGCTCCGGTTCTCGGTGTACCAGCGCACGGTGTCCTCCAGGCCCCGCGAGAAGGGGATCTGCGGCCGGTATCCCAGCTCGGCGGCGATCTTGGAGTGGTCCACCGAGTACCGCCGGTCGTGCCCCTTGCGGTCCTCGACGTGCTCCACCCTCGACCAGTCGGCCCCCAGCAGCCGCAGGAGCCGGTCCGTGACCTCGCGGTTGGTCAGCTCGGTGCCGCTGCCGATGTTGTACACCTCGCCCGGCCGGCCCTTGGCGGCCGTCAGCGCGATGCCGAGGCAGTGGTCGTCGACGTGCACCCACTCCCGCACGCACATCCCGTCCCCGTACAGCGGCACCTTCTCCCCGCTCAGCAGGTTCGTCACGAACAGGGGGATGAGCTTCTCGGGGAACTGGAACGGCCCGTAGTTGTTGGAGCAGCGCGTGGTCACGACGGGAAGGCCGTGCGTGCGGTGGTAGCCGCGCGCCAGGACGTCGCCGGCCGCCTTGGACGCGGCGTACGGCGAGTTCGGCAGCAGCGGCGATTCCTCGTCCCACGACCCGGCGCCGATGCTGCCGTACACCTCGTCGGTCGAGACCAGCACGACCTTCTCCGTGCCGCACCTCAGGGCGGCCTCCAGCAGGGCGTGGGTGCCCAGCACGTTGGTCCGCACGAAGTCGGCGCAGTTGGCGATCGAGCGGTCCACGTGGGTCTCGGCGGCGCAGTGCACCACGAGCGAGACGCCGGACATGAGGTCGAGCAGCAGCCCCATGTCGCATACGTCGCCGTACACGAACCTCAGCCGGGACTCGTGGCCCTCGGCCGCCGCGGCCAGGCTCTCCCTGGTGCCCGCGTACGTCAGCTTGTCGAGCACCACGACGTGCGGATCGTCCAGCCATGGATATGCGCCGGCTAAAGTCCGGCGGACGAAATTCGAACCGATGAATCCGGCGGCACCGGTCACCAGAATACGCATGAAAGCTCACCTTGTGATTACCGTGGCCTGCTCTGGGACAGCAGGATAAGATGATTTGACGGAAGACCGGCAACCCCTATACAACGGCTTTCGCGGTTCGCTCCCGCGGCGGCCGTCCGAGAAAGGGTGGTGGCGCCGAAAGATGTATATCCGCGAGCTGGCGGAAACGTACGACGACATTTATCTGGCGCGCGGCCGGGATTACGCGGCGGAAGCCGCGCGGGTGACCGAGGTGGTCCGCGAGCGCAACCCCGGCGCCGCCACGCTGCTCGACGCCCCGTGTGGCACCGGCGCGCACCTGCGGCACTTCGCCGAGAGGTTCGCGCACGTCGAGGGCGTGGAGCTGTCCTCGGACATGCGCGGGGTCGCCGCGCGCCGGCTGCCGGGAGTGACGATCAGCGCGGGCGACCTGCGCGGCTTCTCGCTGGGCCGCCGGTTCGACGCCGTCACCTGCCTGTTCGCCATCTCCCACATGGCCTGCCAGAGCGAGCTGGAGGCCGCGATCGGCTGCCTGGCCGGGCATCTGGCGCCGGGTGGCGTCCTGGTGGTGGAGCCCTGGTGGCAGCCTGACGGATACGCCGCCGGGCACGTGGCCGGCGACCTGGTCAACGGGCCGCGCACGGTGGCCCGGGTGTCCCACTCCACCCGGGAGGGCCGCCGGGTGCACACCGAGGTGCACTGCCTCGTGGCCGACTCCGAGACCGGGGTCAGGCACGCCAGTGAGACGTTCTCGCTGACGTTGTTCAGCGACGCCGACTACACCGCGGCTTTCGCGGCGGCGGGACTCGGCTGCGAGCGCGTGACGGGCGCCGGCGGAAACAGCCGGCTGCTCGTCGGATCGCCCGGCTGAGAACGCCGGAAACGCCCGCGCCCGGCGCGGGACTTCGTCATCGGCCGGGCCGGTGATTTTCGCCCTGATTTCCCGGCGGCCGCGCCCCCGGCCGCCCGCGCGACAGGAAAAGGAGTCATCGTCATGTCGCATCCCGGAGTCTGCCGGATGTGCGCGGGAAGCGTGCGCGAGTTCTTCGATTTCGGCCGGCAGCCGCTGTCCGACGCGTTCCGCGAGCCGGGCGACCCGCGTGCGGAGTTCTTCTACCGGCTCGCCGTCGGCAGGTGCGAGACGTGCACGATGGTGCAGCTCCTGGAGGAGGTCCCGCGCGAGCGCATGTTCCACCAGGACTACCCGTACCTGTCGTCCGGCTCGTCGGTCATGCGGGCGCACTTCGAGGGCGTCGCGGAGCGCTTCCTGTCGACCGAGCTGACCGGCCCCGATCCGTTCATCGTCGAGGTCGGCTGCAACGACGGCGTCATGCTGGAGTCCATCGCCAAGGCGGGGGTGCGCCACCTCGGCGTCGAGCCGTCCGGCGGCACCGCCGACCTGGCCGCCGCCAAGGGCGTCCAGGTGCGCAAGGTGTTCTTCGAGGAGGCCACGGCCCTGGACATCCTGCGCGACCACGGCCGCGCGGACGTGATCTACATGGCCAACACGTTCTGCCACATCCCGTACGTCGAGTCGGTGTTCCGCGGCGTGTCCGCGTTGCTCACCGACGGCGGCGTGTTCGTGTTCGAAGACCCATACCTCGGCGACATCGTCGAGCGGGTCTCCTTCGACCAGATCTACGACGAGCACTTCTACTACTTCACCGCCCTGTCGGTGCGGCGGATGGCGCACCGTTTCGGGTTCGAGCTGGTCGACGTGGAGCCGCTGCCCACGCACGGCGGCGAGATCCGCTACACGCTCACCCGCGCGGGCGCCAGGACCCCCTCGCCCGCCGTGGACCGGCTGCTCGACCGCGAACGCGAGACGGGACTCGCCGAGCCGCAGACGCTGCTGCGCCTCGCCGCCGGGGTGGAGCGGATCCGCGACGAGCTGACCGGCCTGCTGCGCGACCTCCGCGAGCAGGGCAAGCGGGTGGTCGGGTACGGCGCCACCGCCAAGAGCGCCACGGTGACCAACTACTGCGGGATCGGCCCGGACCTGGTCGAGTTCGTCTGCGACACCTCGCCCACCAAGCAGGGCCGGCTCACGCCCGGCGCCCACCTGCCGGTGCGGCCGCCGGAGGCGTTCGCCGCCCCGTATCCCGACTACGCCCTGCTGTTCGCCTGGAACCACGCCGACGAGATCATGGCCAAGGAGCGCGCGTTCCGCGAGGCCGGCGGCAAGTGGATCCTGTACGTCCCCGAGGTGCGCGTTCTCTGAGGGAGTCCTGGATGAGGGTCCTGATCGTCACGCACGCCGAGCGCAGCCACTTCCTCGGCATGGTCCCCCTGGCGTGGGCGCTGGTCACGGCCGGCCACGACGTCAGGGTCGCCAGCCAGCCCGAGCTGGCCCCGGTGATCGCCGCCGCCGGCCTGCCCGCCGTGCCGGTCGGCAGGGAGCACAGCTTCTGGCGGGTGCTGAACACCTTCTCCGCCTTCGACCCGCTGGCCGACCGGCTGCCCCTGTTCGGCCGGGCCGACCGGCCGGACGAGGAGTTCGGCTGGGAGGAGCTGAAGGACGGCTACCGGCGGGTGGTGCCCTGGTGGTGGCGGGTGCTCAACGACCCCATGGTCGCCGACCTCACCGCCTTCTGCCTGCACTGGCGGCCCGACCTGGTCATCTGGG
The DNA here is from genome assembly GCF_027620315.1 of Nonomuraea corallina. GTDB lineage: Bacteria > Actinomycetota > Actinomycetes > Streptosporangiales > Streptosporangiaceae > Nonomuraea > Nonomuraea corallina. Next base: position 3,832 of record NZ_JAPNNL010000081.1, read on the forward strand.
ACCCGACCACGTACGCGGCCCCGATCGCGGCGCGCGCGGCCGGCGCCGCGCACGCCCGCCACATGTGGGGCGTGGACGTGCTGGCCCGGGTACGGGCCGTCTTCCTGCGCCGCCGGGACGAGGCGGGGGGCGGCCCCGCCGACGACGCGCTGGCGGGCTGGCTGTCCCGGCGGGCCGCGGCGCACGGCGTGGAGTTCACCGAGGAACTGGTGACCGGCCAGTTCACCGTCGACTACGTGCCCCCGTCGCTGCGGCTGCCCGGCGGCCCGCCGCTGACGCGGGTGCCGATGCGGTACGTGCCCCACAACGGCAGGAGCGTGCTGCCCGCCTGGCTGCGGGAGCCGCCGCGGCGGCCTCGGGTGTGCCTGTGCCTGGGGCTGTCGGCGGCCGAGCGGTCCGGCGGCTACGCGGTCTCCATGGGCGAGGTCGTGGAGGCGGTCTCCGAGCTGGACGTGGAGGTCGTCGCCCTGGTGTCCCCGGCCGCGGGGGAGCGGCTCGACACCGTGCCGGGCAACGTGCGGGTGGTGCCGTTCGCGCCGCTGCACCAGTTGCTGCCGACGTGCGCCGCGGTGGTGGACCACGGCGGGTCGGCCACGGTGCTCAACACGCTGGCGCACGCGGTGCCGCAGCTCGTCGTGGCCAGGCCGACGTTCTGCGAGCCGGTGATCGGGCGCCGGGTGACGGCCGCCGGCGCGGGGCTCGACCTGCCCAGCGAGGAGGCCACCGGCGAGCTGGTGCGCGACGCCGTGCGCCGCCTGCTGGCCGAGCCCGGCTTCGCCGGGGCGAGCGCGCGGGTGCGGGCCGAGATGGTGGCCATGCCGAGCCCGAACGCGGTCGTGGCGGAGCTGGAGGAGCAGGTGGAGCGCCACCGCGCCGTCAGCGCGTGAGCAGGCTCTCCACGGCGTCGGCGGCGGCCGGTGAGCCGCCGCAGCCTCGGGTCTCCGCGCCGCGTCTGCGCAGCTCGGCCCGGATGCCCGCGTCGGCCATGACCGCCCGCGCGGCCTCCCGCAGCCGATCCGGCGTCACCTCCGCGGGCGCCAGCTTGACCCCCAGCCCCAGTTCGGCGATTCGGTCCGAGTTCGCCTCCTGCTCGGCCATCTGCGGCAGCGCGATCGAGGGCACCTCGTGCCGCAGCGCCTCCAGCGTGGTGCCCATGCCGCCGTGCGAGACGAGCAGGTCGGCGTGCGCGAGCACGTCGCCCAGCCGGGGCAGGAAGGTGTGCACCTCGACGTTGCGGGGCGTGGGCACGGGCACCGCCCCCGGCTTCACGCCGGCCACGACCACGTGCCAGGAGGGGTCGTCCAGCGCCTCCAGGCAGGTGCGGAACACCGACTCGCTCTGATAGATGGTGCCCAGCGTGAGGAGGACGACCTTGGACGCCGAGGCGGGCCGGACCCACCCGCCCTCCCGCGCGTGGTTGTCGAAGCAGGGGCCGACGAAGTGGTAGCTGTCGTCGAACGTGTCCCCGGCGTAGTGGAAGAACTTCGGGATCATGACGAGCCGCATCCGCGCGCACGACCCGTAGGTGAAGTCACGCAGATCCACCTCGATCCCCTGCTGCCTGAGCCAGGACGCCAGCCGCACGATGCTGAGCAGGAAGCGGGGGTTGACCGGGCTGAACCGGGTGTACTTCTGGTTCATCGCCCACTTGTCGTTGCTGGCGAACACCGGCCACAGCTCCACGATCGGCACGTCCCACTTCAGGCCGAGCGCCCGCCCCCACCACCCCATGGCGCCGTCGACCAGCACCAGGTCGGGCTCGTCGCCGGTGAACCGGTCCAGGAGCACCGGGTAGACGGCCTTCGTCTCGGCCAGGAGCAGCGAGAGCATGGTGACGAACTGCCTGCCGCGCAGGTTCGGCAGCTTCTTCGGGCCGGAGACCTGCCACGTCGACAGATACTCGACGTAGTCGGCGCCGGTCTCCTTGATCTGCTCCGCGTACGTGGTCGTGCCGGGGTAGCTCACCCGGTGGCCGCGGCGCACCAGTTCCTGGACGACGCCGTGACAGGGATTGACGTGGCCGGCGGCGGGCGGGTTGAACACTGCGATGTGCGCCATGGAGAGCCTTCCCGGTCAGGGGTTCACGTTGTCCGGCAGGTCCAGCCACCACGGATGCCGCCTGGCCCACTCCACCGTGGCGCGCAGGCCGTCCCGCAGGCCGGTCGTGGCCCGCCAGCCCAGGATCGCGTGGATCTTCGAGGTGTCCGGGATGCGCTTCTGCAGGTCCTGGTAGCTGTTGCCGTAGCGGGTGTTGGTGTCCAGTTGCTCGGTGGGCTCCCGCAGGCCGGCCAGGTCCGCGATGTGCTCGACGACCTGCCCGATGGTCACCTCCTGGGTGGCGCCGACGTTGAACGCCTCGCCGTCGGACTTCTCGCTCGCCCCGATCGCGGCCGTCGCCTCGACCGCGTCGTCGATGAAGGTGAAACTGCGCGTCTGGTGCCCGCCGTCGTAGACGACGGGCGGGATGCCGCGCAGCGCCCGGTGGATGCTCCGGCTGACCAGGAAGGCGGGCCGCTGCCACGGCCCGTACAGGTTGAAGTAGCGGATGATCGAGGCGCGCAGCCCGCGCTGGTGGACGTAGCCGAACGTGACGTGCTCGGCGAGCGCCTTGCTGGTGGAGTAGCACCACCGATTGGTCGCCGTGCTGCCGGTCACGCGGTCGTCGTCCTCCGCCCACGGCACGGCCGGGTTCTTGCCGAACACCTCGCTGCTGCTGGCGAAGACCACCTTCGAGCCGGCCCGCTCGGCGGCCTGGAGGAGGTTGACGGTGCCGTGGAAGTTGATGTCGATCACGTCCAGCGGCCGGTGCAGGTAGTACTGGACGCCGACCAGGGCGGCCAGGTGGTAGACCACGTCCACGTCCGGCGTGATCGCGCGCGCCAGGGCGGACTCGTCCCGGATGTCACCCGTGACGTGCCTCACCTCCTCCGGCAGGCACCGCCGCCCGGCGCTCACGCGCCCGGTGTCGAAGACGGTCACCTCGTCGCCTCTGTCGAGGAGACACCGCACGAGGTGCCCGCCGACGAAGCCTGATCCACCTGTTACGACGACACGGGCCATGCTCTACCGTCCTATTCCGCGGTACAGGAATCCCAGCTCCTGAAGCCTGGTGATGGTGCTCCTGGGCAGGTAGGCCCGCCCGTCCACGATCAGGCACGAACGCGCGACGCGCTCGCGCAGCAGGCCGAGGTCGATCGCCGAGAACTCGTCGTGCCAGGCCAGCAGAGCCAGGCAGTCGGCGCCGCCGATCGCGTCGTCCAGCGAAGGCGCCGGCGGCGTCCCGAACACCGCGGCCACCTCGCCCTCGTCCGCCAGCGGGTCGAACAGCGCGACCTCGGCCCCGGCCGCGCGCAGCGCCCGCACCACCGGCAGCACCGGGGTGGCCCGCAGGTCCCCGGTGTTGTTCTTGAACGCGACGCCCAGCACGGCGACCTTGAACGGGTCCCCGCCGGTGGAGCTCCTGGCCAGCTCGTCCAGGATCAGCCCGGCGGTGTAGGCCGGCATGGCGTCGTTGACCTGGCGCGCGGTCGGGACGGTGCGCAGCTCGACGCCGTTGGCGCGGGCCGCCCTGGCGATCATCCACGGGTCCTTGGTGAGGCACGAGCCGCCCACGCCGACGCTCGGGAGCAGGATGTTGACGTTGCCGCTGCCCTTCGGGATCGAGTTGGCCGCCGCGATCACCTCCAGCACGTCGACGTCGATCGACGCGCAGTAGCGGGCCAGCTCGTTGGCCAGCGCGATGTTGTGGTCCAGCCACCAGTTGTCGGCCAGCTTGACCGTCTCGGCGGCCTCCAGGCTGGAGCAGCGGATCACCTCCACGCCGAGGCTGCCGCGCCAGAAGCGCTCGGCGGCGGCGGCGTCCGCCGGCCCCAGCCCGCCCACCACCACGGGGAGGGTCTGCAGCTCCGCGAGCGCCGAACCCTCGGACAACCTCTCCGGGCAGAACGCGACCGCCACGTCCTCGCCGCAGACCAGGCCGCCCCGCTCCAGCAGCGGGATCACCAGGTCGCGGGTGGTGCCGGGCGGCACGGTGCTCTTGAACACCAGCAGCTGCCCCGGCCGGACGCGCCGGCCCAGCTCCTCGCACGCGGCGCGGAGCTGCGTCTCGGCGAACGCGCCCGTCTCGTCGATGGGGGTGCCCACGGTGACGATGACGGTGCCGGCCGAGCCGACGGCGTCGTAGCCGGTGGTCACCGTCAGCCTGCCGGAAGCGAGGCCCTTGGCCATCAGCTCCGGCAGGCCGGGCTCGCGGATGCGGCAGTGACCGTCGTTGAAGTCCCGGATCAGGCCGGGGTCGGTGTCGACGCCGACGACCTCCGCGCCGGCGAGCCACAGGGACGCCGCGATGCAGGAGCCGACGTACCCCAGGCCGACGACGCACACCCGGGTATCCAGCCGGTCGGACGGAGAAGACATACGCCCTCCAGGTCAGGCCTGTCACGGGAAGGAGGCTCACGGGAAGGAGGCTCACGGGAAGAGGCTCACGGGAAGGAGGCGGCTCAGGCGGGAGCGTGGCGCGCGGCCGGCGCGCGCGGCCGGTCGCGGACCAGCCGCTCCACCGCGTGCGCGCAGAACTGGTCCCACTCCTCGCGGTAGATGGCGAAGACGTGGACGTCCCAATGCTGACCGGAGAAGTACTGGTGACCGGACAGTATCCCTTCCTTGTGGGACACCTTGAGGTCGCCGCCGATGGCCGAAAGGCTCGCCTCCGTGGTCTGGAAATATACCTTCCTGACGTTCCACATGGCGAACGCGTAGTTAATCATCAGCAGGGACGCCTCGGCGCCCACCCCGTTCGCCGAGTTCTCCGGGCTCATGTAAATGCCGCCCTCGACGTGATGCCCTGCGGGGCTCATTCCGTGCAGGCTGCAGAATCCCAGGAAGTCGCCCCCCGGTGTTTCCACGAGAAACGACGCGGTAACGCCCCGGCCGAACGCCGAGACGAAATCGTCAGGGCTCGGCAGCGTGTTCAGGCCGAGGCCCAGCAGTAACTCGTAGAGTTTGATGCTGTCCCGGGCCCCGGCCGGCCGCAGCCGGATTCTCCTCGATTGCAGGTGCGGGAAGATCCTCATCGCTTTTCCTGTTCCGGGAAGCTGCTCAACGTGATGCCCGTGCGTTCCCACGTGTCCCGGTCCACCGAGTGGACGTGCAGGTCCCAGAAACGGCCCTGCTGATAAACGTGGTCGCGCAGCAACGCCTCTTCACAGAAGAGCTTGGCCTGTTCGCCGGTCAATCCCAGCGCGTCGAATTCCGCCGAGGTGGCCTCATAGCAGACCTTTTTCAGGTCCCACATGGCGAAGGCGTAGTTGACGCCCAGCATCGCGATTTCGGCGCCGGCGCCGGTGCCCGCGTGCGCGACGTCCAGATGGAGGTCGAGGTGCACCCTGCGGGCCGCGGTGTCCCTGTCGCGCAGCGAGACGAACGCCACCGGATCGCCGTCCGCCGTCTCCGCGATGAACTGCGCCTTCCCGCCCCGGCCGAACTGCGCGAGGAACGCGTCGAGGGTGGGCGGGGCACCGACGCCGGCGTGCAGGAGCAGGTCGTAGGCGCGTGGCCCGTCGCCCGTCCGGACCGGCGTGATCCGGACCGTCGCCGATTTCAGATGCGGAAAGAGCACAAGGAATCCACCCCTTATAAGCGGCGTTCAGGGAAGCGGAAAGTATCAGACCGCGACCCGGCCGTTCAAGGTCGCCGGATTCGCGAAATAGCGTCCGCCGGACGGCGCGCGGCCAATGCGTTCACGCCCTGTCCCGCCAGCGAGACACGCGGGCGCACCCCTACGACCCCTATGGCCGCCCGTCCGTTCCGTCGGACGACCCCTATCGGCGCTCCGTGAAACCGGCCGGCGAGAAACTCCGGCCCGCTGGAAACCGCAGGTTAATCGGCTTCCGCGGAATATTCGGCGACGAATCCTTTGGCGTGCGGGGCCGCCCCGGCTATGCTCCGGCTCATGCCAACGACACCTCCCGTGCAATCAGAGACCAGAACGAACGGGACCGGAACGGGGCTGCGCCAGGTTTTCCCTGAGGGCGACATCTATCTGGTGACCGATGACGCCGATCTCGCAGCCTATGGAACGGAAAAAGGGCATAAGGCGGCTCTGTTGGAGGACGTCGCCGGGCTCCCCGAGAAGAGCAACTGCGTGGTCCTTCTCCAACACAACCTGGTGAGCCGCGACATCCGCCGGAAGTTCCGCGGAATGGGCGCGCTCGTGGTCCCGATCCGGGCGTTCGAGGGCACCCCGGAGCTCGCCCGCTACACCCTGGACAAGGTGATCGAGACCGACTACGGCAAGGCGTGCGAGCTGAACCGGTACTGGACGCGCAGCATCGAGCGGGAGAGCGGCGACATCGTCTTCGACGCCGGTCTGGGTCCCGGAGCGCCCGACGACGGGGACGACCGGCCCAGGACCCACCTGGTGTGCCGCCTGGCCGACAAGCTGAGCGCCAACACCTGGCTCACCCCCGAGATCACGGTGGACAAGTGGGTCAGCGTCGGCGCCTACTGCGAACTGTCCATCACCGCCCCCTCCACCGCCGACTGGACGGGCGCGTTCAGCCTGGACGGCACCGCGGTCTGCGCCGGCGTCCTGGTGGCGCAGGACTCCCGCTGCACCGACGACGGCGAGGCCCGCATCCAGCAGGCGCGGGCCCTGCGCGACGAGATGGCGGCCTGCGGGGAGCCGGTGGTGCTGCGTCTCAAGGAGGGGGTCCTCACATCGTGTACCGCTGGTGACCAGGACTTCACCGAACGGGTCAAGCAGGCGACGAACCCCAAGTACGACCTGCACGCCCTCGAACTCGGCATCGGCACGAACCTGGAACTCATGCCCCGGGTCGACTGGCGACTCAATTCCCAGATGAACGAGGGCGCCGGTCCGGTGCATATCGGTTTCGGTGAAGGAATCACCGGCGCGCACATGGATTTCATCGTTGCGGAAGGAGGTCATGAGTTCAGCAAGGCCGGTTAGTCTCGATCCATCGGTATTTCTTCGAAAGGCAGAGAAATGCGCGACCTTACGGTGCACGACCAGTCCTGGTCTCTCGACAAGGACGACAGGGCCGTCGACTACACCAACCCGTTCGACGCCAGCGACCCCGTGACCGCGGCGTCGGTCAGCTACACCTACGCCAGCTGAGCAGCAGCTCACGTGCGTAGGATGAGCGTCCGGAGTCGCGGCTCCTGTGCTCGGCTCTGAGCGCGGGGGTGCGGTCCGCCAGGCCCGCGGGGCCCGGGGGCCGCACCCTCCCATGGCCCAGCCCGAGAGGAATCCGGCGTGAACCCGAACGGCACGGCCGCCATTTCCGTACGCGGCCTCACGAAACATTACGATGACGTCGAGGCGGTGCGCGGCATCGATTTCGACGTGGCGCCGGGCGAAGTCTTCGGATTTCTCGGCCCGAACGGCGCGGGAAAGTCGACCACCATCAGCATGCTGTGCACGCTCACCGCGCCGACGGCCGGCACCGCCCGCATCCACGGCTGCGACGTGGTGACCCAGGGCAGCGCCGTGCGCCGCAACATCGGCGTGGTCTTCCAGGACTCCACCATCGACCGCTATCTGACGGGTGAGCAGAACCTGCGGTTCCAGGCGTCCCTCTACGGCATGTCGAAGCAGGAGGGCGCGCGGCGCATCAAGGACCTGCTGGACCTGGTCGGCCTGTGGGAGCGCCGGTCCAGCCTCACCGACACCTACTCCGGCGGCATGAAGAGGCGCCTGGAGATCGCCCGCGGCCTGCTGCACTCGCCGCGCGTGCTGTTCCTCGACGAGCCGACGGTCGGGCTCGACCCGCAGACCCGCAAGGCCATCTGGAACTACCTCAGGGAGCTGCGCGAGGCCGAGGACATCACGGTCTTCATGACCACGCACTACATGGAGGAGGCCGAGCACTGCGACCGCATCGCGATCATGGACCATGGCGTCGTCATCGCGCTCGACACCCCGGCCGCGCTGAAGGCGGGCGTGGGCGAGGACCGGATCCGCATCCACACCGGCGACAGCGAGACGGTCGTCGCGGCGCTGCGCAAGCGGTTCGGCATCGAGGCGGAGGTGCACGACGACGTGGTCACCTTCAGCGTCCCCGACGGGGAGGTCTTCATCCCGCAGCTGTTCGCCGACGGCGGGCTGCCGATCGACTCGGTGCACATGGCCAGGCCCTCGCTGGACGACGTGTTCATCAAGCGCACCGGGTTCTCCCTGCGTGACGCCGAGCCCCCGGGCCGGCCGGCCGGCGACGCCAGACTGCGCGCGATGGGAAGGCGATGACCGTGACGACGACACCGGTGGTCCGCACACCGCCGCAGGGTCTCCTGCACGAGCTCGGCGTGGTGGCCACCGTCATCCAGCGCGAGATGATCCGGTTCGTCTACGACGTGGGACGCGCCGTGGCGACCCTCTTCCAGTCCGTCATCTGGCTGCTCGTGATCGGGGCGGGAGTGGGGTCACTGCTGCCCGGCCTGCCCGAGGGCGCCGACCTCAAGACCGCCGTCTTCCCCGGGATCATCGCCATGACGGTGATCCTCTCCGCGATGTTCTCGGCCTCGTCCATCGTGTGGGACCGCGAGTGGGGGTTCGTCCGGATCATGCTGGTCGCGCCGGTGAGCCGCACCTCGATCGTGGTCGGCAAGGTGCTCGCCGGGAGCCTGCTGGCCACGGGCCAGGGAGCCGTCCTCATCGCCCTCTCGGGGCTGGTGGGCGTTCCGTACGATCCCGCGATGATCGCCCAGATGCTGGGGGTGATGCTGCTGACGGCCTTCAGCGTGGCCTCGTTCGGGGTCGCGGTGGCCGCCAGGATCAAGACGCTCGACTCCTTCCTCGGCATCGCCCAGCTCGTGATCATGCCGATGGTGTTCCTCTCCGGGGCGCTCTTCCCGGTCGGGCAGCTCACCGGCTGGTTCGCCGCCGTCACCGTGTTCAACCCGATCGCCTACGCCGTCGACCCGATGCGCCAGATCGTCTTCGGGTACGTGGACGCGCCCGCCGAGGTGGCCGAGCGGCTCAACCCCGGCGTGTCCTGGAACGGCTGGGAGGTCCCGGTGGCGCTGGAACTGCTCATGGTGGGCGTGGCCGGCGTCGCCTTCCTCCTGATCGCCGTGGCCCGGATCCGCAAGGTCGAGTGACGGCCCGACGCCGTGCGCCGTGCCCACCTGGACGCCCCCGCGCGACCGGCCGCGCTCAGCCGGGGCACGGCATCGCGATCGCGGTCAGCGCCAGACCGTCCGCGACCGTCCAGCGCCCCTCCAGGCGCCGCGGCCCCGGGCCGGTGAGCCGGGCGGTGAACCCGCCCCCGGGGTCGAAGGCCACCTCCGCGTCCAGGAACCCCAGCCTGCGGCCCGTCAGCGGGAAGCACGCCTTGTAGACGGACTCCTTCGCGGAGAACAGCAGCCGTCCCGGGTGGGGGACCGCCAGCCTCTCCAGACCCTCGATCTCGGCGGGGGCGGCGATCCTGGACAGCACGCCCGGCGGCACGGGCAGGCACGGCTCGGCGTCGACGCCGATGATCGTCCCGTCCCGGGCCGCGGCGGCGGCCGCGTAGCCGGGGCAGTGCGTGATGCTGCCGGTCACGCCCGGCGGCCAGACCGGCGCGCCCTGCGCGCCCCGGGGGATCGGCCCGGCCGGCATCCCGAGCATCCGAAGCGCCTGCGCGGCGCAGGCCCGCCCGGCCGCGAACGCCTGCCGCCGCGCCGGCGTCGCCCCGGCCATCGCCGCCACCATCACCCCGGCCACCACCTCGTCCCCGCCGGTCTCGTCAGTCCCGCAGTTCACGCCGGTCCCGCTCGGGAAGTGGCCGGATCCCGGTCGCGTCCGTTCATCACCGCCGGTCAGCGAGGCCGCCACGGTCACTGTCGCGTCCGGTGGCTCGCCGAGCAGTTCGGCGCAGGTGACCCAGGACGGGAGCATGGCCCGCAGCCGCGGCATCGCCACCTCGCTTCCCTCGCCCACCGGGGCTCTCCTCGCCCACCGGGCCGGACGGGTTTCCGTCAGGCTCGGCGTCCCGCGTCTCGTCGTGGGACCAGGATCGCAAGTTTCACCGGGGGGTCGCTACGCTTGCGGGGGTTTGTCGGGGTTCGGGGAGAAGTGGCGTGCCGCTGGAGCAGGTCCTGATGTTGCTGGTGGCCGCCGCCGGAGCGGGCTGGGTGGACGCCGTCGTGGGCGGCGGCGGGCTGCTGCAACTCCCCGCCTTGATGATGGCCGGCGTGGCGCCGGTCGAGGCGATGGCGACGAACAAGTTCTCCTCCGTGTTCGGCACCGCGTCCGCCGCCGTCACGTACACGCGCACCACCAAGGTGGACCGGCCGGTCGCGCTGCCCGCGGCGGGGCTGGCGGTGCTCAGCGCGGCGCTCGGCGCGTCGGCAGCGGCGGCGATCTCCGCCGAGGTGCTGCGGCCCGTCGTCATGGTGGTCCTGCTCGGCGTCGCGGCGTTCGTCACGCTGCGCCCCGCCATGGGCGCCGTCTCCCGCCCGCACCTGCGCACCCGGGCCCGGGTGGTGGCGGCGGTGCTGACGGCGGGGGTGGGCATCGCCTTCTACGACGGCATCATGGGCCCCGGTACGGGCACGTTCCTGATCATCGCGTTCACCGTCCTGCTCGGCCTGGACTTCGTCTCCGCCTCGGCCTCGGCGAAGATCATCAACACCGGCACCAACGTGGGCGCCCTGCTGCTGTTCGGGTGGCAGGGGCATGTGCTGTGGGCGCTGGGCCTGGGCATGGCCGCCTGCAACATCGCCGGCGCGCAGCTCGGGGCCCGGATGGCGATCAGGCGCGGCACCGGTTTCGTCCGCGTCGTCCTGCTGTGCGTCGTGGCGGCGATGGTGACCAGGCTCGCCTGGCAGCAGTTCGGGTGAGCTGTGCCGCCGTGCTGGACATATCGATTTTCGATATATACGATTACCGTTATGCCTACGAGATGGCTCACCTGGCTCGAGAACTTACTCAGCCTCTTCCTCGTCCTGGCCTGTCTGAGCGCTCTGGGCCTGCTGCTCAACACCGTCATAATCACTTTCGTCGGCACCGCCGGCGGCGTCCCGTTGCGGGTGTTCGACGTACCCGTCGCGGGCATGGCGGCCCCGGACGCCACGATCACCAGCGCGACCGCCGAGGTGACGGTCCGCCTCCAGGGTCCCGCGCCGCTGGTCGGCCTGCTCTACCTGCTTCTGTGGGCGCCGGGCGTCACGACGACCCTGCTCGCCCTCTTCACCGTCGTCCGCGCTGTGCGCAGGGCCAGATCGGGAGACAGGATGCTCTTCTCCGCGGTCACCGCCGCTCACCTGCGGCGCCTCGGTTGGATTCTGATCGTCGGCTCCGTCGCCACGGGCCTGCTCGGCATGGTGGCCGAGCCGATCCTGGCCTCCATGCTGCTGGCCAAGAGCCACCCGCTGTACGCCCCGTCGGGCCAGGAGCTGGCCGGGGTCGTGACAGGAGTCGCGGTGCTGGCCGTTTCGGAGATCGTACGGCGTGGCCTGGTGCTGCTCGAAGAGGTCGAGGCCACCATCTGACGGCCGATCCGGTGATCCGCGTGCGCCCTCGTACGGCTGTGCGACGGTACGACCGGTCATAGCACCGGGTGCGCGGCGGCGGGCCACAATGGAGGCATGCGTGCCAGCCGCCTGCTCTCGCTCCTCCTGCTGCTGCAGACGCGCGGCCGGATGACCGCGCCCGAGCTGGCCGAGGAGCTGGAGGTGTCGGTCCGCACCGTCTACCGCGACGTGGAGGCGCTGTCGGCGGCCGGCGTGCCGGTCTACGCCGACCGCGGCCCGGCGGGGGGTTACCAGCTGCTCGACGGCTACCGCACCCGGCTCAACGGGCTGACCGCGGAGGAGGCGTCGTCGCTGTTCCTGGCCGCGCTGCCGGGCCCCGCCGCCGAGCTGGGCATGGCGGAGCTCGCCGCCAACGCCGAGCTGAAGGTGCTGGCCGCGCTCCCGCCCGAGCCGCGCTCGCACGCCGCCCAGATGCGCGAGCGGTTCCTGCTCGACGTGCCCGGCTGGTACCGAGGGGCCGACGACGTGCCCCACCTGAGCGAGGTGGCCGAGGCGGTGTGGGACCGGCGGCCGCTCCGGATGACCTACCGGCGCTGGGGGAAGCAGGTCGTCGAGCGGCTCGTCCACCCGTACGGGCTCGTCCTCAAGGGCGGGTCGTGGTACCTGGTCGCCGCGCCGCCCGGCGAGAACCCGCGCACCTACCGGGTGGCGCGCATCCTCACTCTCACCACCGAACCCGGCCATTTCGACCGGCCCGAGGGGTTCGAGCTGGCCGCGTTCTGGCGGGCGTACGCGGCCGACTTCCGCGAGCGGATGTACACCGCGACCGCCGAGATCAGGCTCGCCCCCGGCATGGCCGAACTGCTCGCCTACACGATGGGCCAGGAGACGGTGGACAGCGCGCTGGCCGGGGCCGGCGAGCCCGACGCCGAGGGCTGGCGGACGCTCACCCTCCCCATCGAGTCGATCACCCACGCCCGCTGGCTGCTGCTGCGCATGGGCGCGGGCGTCGAGGTGCTCGGCCCGCCGGAGCTGCGCGCCCTCATGGTGGAGGCGGTGGCGGAGCTGCGGAAAATGTATGAGTGATCCGGGCCCGTTCCTGAAACGATGCCCGTCATGTATCTCTTGGCGTTCATCGGCGCGTGCGTACTGGTGGCAATGGTCCCCGGCGTCAGCACCGCCGTCATCCTCAGGCAGACACTCCGCTCCGGGCGCGGCTCCGGCCTGGCGGCCACGCTGGGCAACGAGACGGGCATCCTGCTGTGGGGGCTGGCCGCCGCGTTCGGCCTGTCGGCGCTGTTGCTCGCCTCACAGCTCGCCTACGACGTCATGCGGGTCACCGGCGCGGCCCTCCTGGTCCTGATGGGCGCGCAGGCGCTGTGGCAGGCCCGCAAGGGAGCCGCCGGCCCAGAGCGCCCGTTGCCGGGGGCCCCGGCCGACCGCCACGGCCGCGCCTATCTGGCCGGGCTGGCCACGTGCGCGGCCAACCCGAAGGCGGCCGTGTTCGCGATGTCGTTCCTGCCGCAGTTCGTGCCGCAGGGCGCGAATGTGCCGCTCACCCTGGTCACGCTCGCCGTCGTCTGGGTGCTGGTCGACGTGCTCTGGTACGTGGCGCTGATCTGGACGGTGGCCAAGGCCGGGGACCTGCTCGGCCGGCCTTCGGTCAAGCGGCGGCTGGAGCAGGTGTCCGGCGCCGTCCTCGTCGGGCTCGGCGCGCGGCTCGCCCTGGAGGGACGATGACGATCTGGTACGAGAGCGCGGGCGAGGGCGAGCCGGTGGTGCTGCTGCCGTCGACCGCCGCCGACGCCGGCATGTGGGACGGCCAGTGGGACGCGCTCGCTACGCGCTTCCGGGTGATCAGGGTGGACTACCGGGGGTTCGGGCGCACGCCGTACGAGGCGGACGGGCCCTACAGCGACGACGGCGACGTGGCCGAGGTGCTGGCCGGGCTCGGCGTCGAAGCGGCCACGCTGGTCGGGTCCTCGTACGGGTGCACGGTCGCGCTGCGGCTGGCCCGCCTGGCCACCCGGCTGGTGCTCATGAACCCCGGCTCCGAGCTGCCCAAGACCGGCGACGTGCGGGCGTTCGGGGCGGAGGAGGACCGGCTGCTGGAGGCCGGCGACGTCGAGGGCGCCGCGGAGCTGAACGCCCGCACCTGGCTCGGCCCGGCCGCGGACGAGGCGGCCCGGCGGCGGGTGGCGGCGATGCAGCGGCACGCGTTCGGCATGCAGCTGGCCGCCGATCCCGAGCCCGTCCAGGTCGCCACGGCCTACGACCTGGACGCGGTCCGGGTGCCCGTCCTGATCGTCGCGGGCGCGCACGACCTGCCGTACTACCGCGAGAGCGCCCGCCACCTGGCCGGCCGGCTGGCGGACGCCGAGCTGGTCGAGCTGGAGTGGGCCGGGCATCTGCCCGCCCTGGAACGACCGGAGGAGGTCACCCGGCTGCTGCTGGACTACCTTTAAGACATGGCGGACGATCTGGCCGAGCTGGTGCGGCAGGCCCAGGACGAAGACCCGCTCCGGGCGCTGCAGGCCACCGCGGCGCTGCGCCGCGAGCTGGAGCGGGTGGAGGCCGTCCAGGTGCGGCGGGCCCGGGTGGCCGGGCTGGCCTGGGCGCAGATCGCGAACGCGATCGGGGTCACCAAGCAGGCGGTGCACAAGAAGTACGGCAAGCGTTAGCCCCGCCGGCGCGTTCCAGGCCCCACAGCCGCACGCTTGCCCTGGTCGGCTACGGCTTGCGGCCCACGCCCGCGTGGTAGACGGCCTCGCGCTCGGCGTAGAGCGTCTCCGGCGTGGGCCGCCAGCGCGGCAGCGCCACCACGCCCGGCTCCAGCAGTTCCAGCCCGTCGAAGAGGCCGGTCAGCTCCTCATGCGTGCGCAGCGTCATCGGGGAGCCGCCGCTCTCGTTCCAGCTGCGCACCCCCTCCTCCAGCTGCTTGCCGACCAGGCCGTGGGAGATGGCCAGGTGGCTGCCGGAGACCATCGGCTCCATCAGCCGCTGGATGATCTCCTTGGGCCGGTCGCCGTCAGTCAGGAAGTCCACCACGCCGAGCAGCATCAGCCCGATCGGCTGGGAGAAGTCCAGATACTCGCCCGTGGCAGCGATGATCTTGTCAGGGTCGCGCAGGTCGCTGTCGATGAACCAGGTGTCGCCCTGCCCTGAGGCGCGCAGCAGCGCCCGCGCGTGGGCCAGCACCACCGGGTCGTTGTCCACGTAGACGACCTTGCAGTCGGCCGAGACGGACTGGGCGACCTGGTGGGTGTTGTCGGCCGTGGGAATCCCGGTGCCGATGTCGAGGAACTGCCGGATCCCCGCCTCCGCGGCCATGTACCGCACCGCCCGGCCGAGGAACTCGCGGTTCGTCTTGGCCAGGATCGGCAGCTCGGGGACCGCCTGGAGGATCTGCGCGCTCACGACGCGGTCGACCTCGTAGTTGTCCTTGCCGCCCAGCCACAGATCGTAGATCCGGGCCGGACTCGGGATCTCGGTGTTCACGCGGCTCAGCGGATCTTCGGTCATGGTCGTGCCTTCCGGGGAGAAGCTGTACGCGACGGGGCCTTACGCGACAGAGCCTAACGTGAGGAAGATTCGAAGTCTCGATCTTGCCCCAGAGTTCCTTCTCCAGGGGACCTCGTACCCCGGCGTCCGGAACGGAGAGGGCGCCGGGACCTCGGGGGCAAGGCCCCGGCGCCGGTCCGGTCAGCCGATCGTGATCAGCCCGTAGCCGCCGTCGTAGCGGTGGTAGACCAGCCGGCCGCGCCCGGTCTCCGCGTCGGCGAAGAACTCGAACACGCGCCCGCCGGCCTCCAGGCGGTCCACGGCCTCGGTGGTGGTCAGCCGGGGCGCCGCGCCGGGATCGACCGCGAGCGGCAGCATCACCTCACCGAGCGCCTCCGGCCGCGGCTCCACCTGAGCCAGCCGGTAGCCCTCGCCGTCCCGGTACAGGACGCTGTCCTGGCCGCTGCCCGCCTCGATGAACAGGTAGAAGTCGAAGTCCAGCTGCTCCATGTCGAAGGCGGCCTCCTCCGGGGTGGCGCGGTAGTCGCCCAGCGTCTTGTGCCGGACGATCTCCTCGGCCTCCGGCTCACGCCGCGGGCGCGGCAGCACCGGCAGGGAGTGCTCCCGCTCCGGCCAGTGGCGCCCGCGCAGCTCCTCCCAGTGCCTGGCGGTGCGCCGCAACCGGGTGCGCACCCGGTCCTCCAGCAGGTCGAGTGCCTGGTACATGGAGGGGCCGGCGGCCTGGGCACGGATGAGGCGCCCGTTGACGTCGAGGTTGGCCTGTGCCGTGTACGGCCGCTTCACGTCGGGGGTGTCCGGTGCGGTCAGCTTGACCCGCGCGTACAGCACGGGCTCGTGGGCCAGCCGGACCAGCGCGGCGACGGCCTGCCGGGCGTGCTCCACGGCTCCCTGGCGGACCGGGCCGCGTGTCTCGACGCGAACGTCGGCGGAATCTATGGCGACCGGCGCGTTCCGGCGTCTCATGTCGTGCCTCCTTCTGCCGTTCCCTGCGATCACAGCCAATCGCTGAACCGCAGGTCACGGGTAGAGGAGAAAGACCATGCGAAAAGGACCTTAAGCCCTACGCGGCCTCCGGACCGGCGCGGACCATGGAACCGGGCCCGTACCTCCGGAGCGCGGTCAGGCCGCGGGGGCCTGGTGGTAGACCGAGTGCCACACCTCGTTGCGGATCCGGGAGAACTCCGGCGACAGCCGCATCTCCTCGGTGCGCGGGTACGGCAGGTCCACGTCGATGATGCGGTGGATGCGGCCCGGCCGGGCGGCCATCACGATGACCCGGTTGGCGAGATAGACCGCCTCGTCCACGTCGTGCGTGATGAACATGACCGTGCGCCGCTCCCGGCTCCACGTCTCCAGCAGCTGGTCCTGCAACTGCACGCGGGTCAGCGCGTCCAGCGCGCCGAACGGCTCGTCCATGAGCAGCACCTGCGGGCCGACCGCGTACGCGCGGGCGATGGCGCAGCGCTGCTTCATGCCGCCCGACAGCGTCTTGGGCAGGGCGTCGGCGAAGTCCGTCAGCCCGACCAGGTCGATCGCGCGCTGGGCGCGCCGGCGCCGCTCCTCGGCGGAGATCGCCTGGAGCTTGAGCCCGAACTCGACGTTCTTGCGCACGGTCAGCCAGGGGAACAGCGCGTACTGCTGGAAGATCACCCCACGGTCCGGCCCCGGGCCGGTGACCGGCGCGCCGTCCAGGAGGATGCGGCCGGTTCCCGGCTCGACCAGGCCCGCGGCCATGCCCATGAGTGTGCTCTTGCCGCATCCCGACGGGCCCACGACGGTGACGAACTCGCGGTCGGCGATGTCGAGGTCCACCCGGTCGAGGGCGAGGAACCGCCCGCCCTTGAGCTCGAACGTCTTCGACACGCCCTGGAAAGAGATCTTGGAAGTCATCGGCGCTCCTGCCATCCGGTGAATCGGCGCTCGGCCAGCAGCAGCAGCCGGTCCATGATCAGGCCGAGCACGCCGATGCTGATCAGCCCCACGAAGATCGTGGGCAGGTCGTAGTAGAGCTGCGCCTGCTGCATCCGGTAGCCCAGCCCCTCCTGGGCGGCGATCAGCTCGGCCGCCACCAGCGTGCCCCAGGCCGCGCCCAGGCCGACCCGCATGCCCACGATGATGAACGGCGTCGAGGCCGGCACCACGACCTTCATGAAGATCGTCCGGTCGGAGGCGCCGAGCACCCGGGCCGCGTTGATGAGCGTCTTGTCGACGTCCAGCACGCCCTGGAACGTCGAGACCACGCTGGACAGGAACGCCGCCAGGAAGATGACGAACACCTTCGGCGTCTCACCGATGCCCATGAGCAAGATGGCCAGCGGGATGATCGCCAGGGGCGGGATCGTACGGAAGAACTGCACGTACGGCTCGATCAGGGCGCGCGCGGTCGCGTACCAGCCCATCAGGAAGCCGATCGGGACGGCGAGCACGGTGCCCAGCGCGAAGCCGGTGAACACCCGGCGCAGGCTGGCCAGCATGTCGTCGACCAGGGTGCCGTCGGCGATCAGCTCGGCGCCGCGCGCGGCCACCTCGACGGGGCCGACCAGCCCGGTGATGCCGGAGACCGACAGCGCGGTCCACGCGCCCAGGCCCGCGAGGACCGCGACCACGTTCAGGACGAGTGTGCGGCCGGGCCGCCGGGTCTGCCGGCGGGGGGACGGGGGAGGGTCGGTCACGCTCACGGCGGTCATGTTCTGGGGTCCTTCATGGCTCAGGGGAGATCCTCTCCGGTGCGCGCCGGCCCGTCGTGTCTTGAAATTTCGGGCTTTCTATCGATGTTTCGGTGTGATTCATGGGATCGCCGGTCGAAGATGGGCGGGAATGGAGGGCTCCTCGTGCAGCAGGAGCGCGATCGCGCCCATGGCCGAGGCGTTCACGCCGAGGTCGGCCTGGGTGACCTCGATCTGGCGGGGCGAGCGGGGCAGCGCCTGCCCGGAGATCGCGTCCCTGATGGGGTCCAGGACCAGGCTGCCCAGCGCCGCCAGCTCGCCCCCGACCACGACCAGGGAGGGGTCGAGCTGGGTGACCGTGCCGGCCAGCACCCGGCCCAGGTCGGCCGCGGCCTCGGCGACGACCGCGCACACCGCGGGCACCCGGTCCTGGGCGGCGGTGACCAGCGCGTCCAGGCTCTCCAGCGCCACCCCCCGGGCGGCGCAGGCGTCCAGCAGGCGCTGCCCGCCGATGCGGCCCTCCAGGCAGCCCCGGCCGCCGCAGTGGCAGGCCGGGCCCGCGGGGTCGAGCGAGACGTGCCCCAGCTCGCCGCCCGCGCCGTGCGCGCCGCGCAGCAGCCGCCCGCCTGCCAGGAACCCGCCGCCCACGCCGACCGACCAGCGCACGTACACCATGTCGCGCGCCGGCCTGGCCACCCCCCAGGTGGCCTCGGCCAGCGCGGCCAGCCTGGCGTTGTTGTCCACCGCCACCCGGACGCCGAACTCCTCGGCCACCCGCAGCACGAGCGGCAGGTAGCGCGCGGGCACCCGGGCCGCCCCTGGACCCGGCTCGCGGGACGCCGGGGAGGCCGGCGCGCCCGGCCCGGTCAGGGTGACGGCGGGGACGTGCTCGTCCACCACCCCGACCAGCCCGAGCCCGACAGCCTCCAGCGCGCCCAGGCCGATCCCGCGCTCCGCCGCGACCTCGCGGACCAGCCGCACCGCCGCCTCCGCCTGCTCCAGCGGGCCGGCGCCCTCCGGAAGGCCGGCCGAGGCGGTGGCCACGACCTGGTGCGCGGCGTTCGCGACGGCCAGCCGCACCCGCCCGCGCCCCAGGTCGAGGCCGACCAGCAGGCCGGCCGCCGGGTTGAGCGAGACGAGGGTGGCCGGTCTGCCGCGGCCGCGCGGCTCGGCCGGCGCCGCCTCGGTCTCGATCACCGCGCCTCGTTCCATGAGGTCGGAGACGATGGCGAACAGCGTCGTGCGGGACAGCCCGGTGCGCTCGGTGAGCTGGGCGCGGCTCAGCGCGCCCGCCGAGCGCAGCGCGGACAGCACGGCGTCCTCGTGCACCCGGCGCAGCCGCTGCAGGGCGTCAGTGGGGGTCGACATGGCACCATGATGGTGGGCGACGGATCTTCGTCATCGGCTCGGGACGGATCAGCTCGCGCCCGCGGACGCGTACAGGTCGGCGGTGAAGTACGTCGCGGGGTCGGGCGACTCGGTCAGCTTGCCCATGGTGACGAAGATGTCGGCCAGGCCCTTGTACCATCCGGCGGCCGAGCCGTCCTGGGCGAGCTGCCTCAGCTCCGCCGTCGGCAGGATCTTCGTCACCGAGGACGCGCCCTTGAACTGCTCGGCGGGCGCCTTCAGGAACGTGGCCGTCAGCGTCTCCGCCTCGGCCGTGTTGCCGGCCACCCAGTCGTTGCCCTCCTGCAGCACCCGCAGCACCTTGGTGACGGTCGCCGCGTCCTCGGCCACCAGCTCGTTGCGGGCCACGAAGGAGCTGGGGAAGCTCAGCTCGGGGTAGTAGTCCTCGCTCTTGGTGAGCTCCACCAGGTCGGGCACGTTCTTCTTGATGGTGTCGATCAGCGGGTACCAGATGGCCGCCGCGTCGATCTGCTTGCCGCTGAAGGCGGTCACGACCGTGCTCGGGTCCATGTTGACCTTCTGCACGTCCTTGCCGGTCAGCCCGGCCTTCTTCAGCGCGAGTTCGAGGATCATGTCGCCGGACGTGCCCTCGGGCACGCCGATCTTCTTGCCCTTGAGGTCGGCGACCGAGGAGATGCCGGACCCCGGATGGACGATCACGCGGTCGGCCATGCCGAGCATGTTCGGGGCGATGATCTTGGCTTTGCCGCTGGCCGGCAGCCAGGTGGCGCCGGAGCCGATGTAGCCGAAGTCGATGTCGCCCGAGCCGAGCGCCTGGATCTGCAGCGGGCCGTTGGTGAACACCTTCAGCTCGGGCTCCAGCCCGTGCTTGGCCCACAGGCCGTGCTTGTCGGCGGCGGCGAGCACGGCCGCGCCGGAGAAGTCGGCGATGTAGCCGAAGCGCACCTTGGCGGGCTCGGCGCCGCCTTCCCCGGAGGAGGAGGGGGAGGACGAGCCGCACGCGGTGACGGGCAGCAGGATGGCCAGGGCCGCGAGCGCGGTGGCCAGGATGCGAGGACGCCTCATCGGGGAGGTCCTTTCTGGTTCGGGTGGGTGACGGTCCGGGTGGGTGACGGGTGGGTGACGGGTGGCCTCAGGCCACTTCGTCCGCGACGCCGTCCACGTCGGGGGCACGGCCCTCGCCGATGTCGGCCATGTAGCTCATCCAGCTGTACGCGGGATCGCCGCGGCGCAGCAGTTCGCGGTAGAGCCGCACGGTCAGGTCGCGCCGGACCGCCGCGTAGGCGGGCGCGGCGTAGACGTTGCGCAGCTCGTGCGGGTCGTGGTCCAGGTCGTACAGCTCGTGCACGCCCTCGGGGTTGAACACCAGCTTGTGGCGGTGGTCCCGGATCATGCGCTGGGAGTAGGGGAAGTGGTGGCCGTGGAACTCGGCGACCACCGCGTCACGGCCCTCGGCCGGCTCGCCGTTGATGAGCGGCAGCAAGCTGCGGCCGTCGCACGGTTCCTGCGGCGGCAGCCCGGCCAGGTCGAGGATCGTGGGGTTGAGGTCGATCAGCGTGGCGAACGCGTCCACGGTCCGCACCGGGGCGCCCGGCACCCGGACGATGCCGGGGATGCGGTAGATGTCCTCGTACATGGCCGGGCCCTTGTCGTTGAGCCGGTGCGCGCCGGTGAACTCGCCGTGGTCGGCCGTGAAGACCACCGCCGTGTCGTCCCACACCGCCAGCTCGCGCAGCGCCGCCAGCAGGCGGCCGACCTGGGCGTCGATCAGCGACACGTAACCCCAGTAGGCGGCGATCAGCTTGCGCCAGGCGTCGGCGTCGAAGTGGTCGGCCGACCAGTACTCCGAGTAGCGGCGCTGCACCTCCGGCTTGCCGTCGAACGTCTCGGCCATGGACGCGGGCAGCGGCACCCGGTCCGGGTCGTACAGGTCGTAGTACTCGTCCGGGATCAGATAGGGCAGGTGCGGCCCGTACCAGTGGCAGGACAGCACGAACGGCCTGCCCGAGCGGTGGAAGTCGCGGGCGTACCGCTCCAGCAGCTCCAGCGTCCGGTCGGTGAGGAAGGACTCCACCGTGGCCTCGGCGGGCTGCTTGAGCCGTCCGGCGATCAGGTGGCCGCGGCCGGTGCCGTTGGCGGCCCTGCCGAAGACGGGCTGTTCCACCGCGAACGGGGGATGGCCGTGCTCCTTCAGCCAGGTCTCGTAGGAGGGGTGGTGGAACGGGTTGAGCGCGCCGGGCAGGTGCTCGCCGTCCATGCCGTAGAACTCGGGGCCGCGCTCGCGGCCGATGTGCCACTTGCCGACGTGGCCGAGGTTGTGGCCCGCGGCCAGCAGCGGCTCGGACATGACGGGCTGCCCGGCGGCGACCTCGTCGCGCGCGCCGCCGTTGCGCTCGGGGTTGACCAGCAGGCCGTGCCGGAACGGGTGCAGGCCGGTGAAGAGGGAGGCCCGCGCCGGGGTGCAGATCGCGGTCGGGGTGTAGAACCGGTCGAACCGCGTGCCCTCCGCCGCGAGGCCGTCCAGCGCGGGGGTGCGCACCTCCGGGTTGCCGTAGCAGCCGAGGGTGTCCACCCGATGCTGGTCGGTCATCAGGAACAGGACGTTGCGTGGACTGGTCACTCGCGCTCCGATCGCCATTTTTTCCTGGGTGTTTACATTAAAGGGGGTACGACTGGCGCGCAAGAGGGGTGACCTGGGGATCTGTCTCGGCTTATTTCCGTCGCCTTGACCTAAATCGCGATCGCTGAGCAGACTCCGGCGGCTCCGGCCTGGGCCGCCCGGCGGTCAAGTCACGGGCCGGCCCGGTGACGGGATCGCAGGGGGGATCACGCGTCCGGCGCCCGCCGCCGGCGCGCTCGGCCGGCCGACCGATACGGGTTTATGGCGGCTTTTCTCCTGGCAAGAGTCATACGTCGCCATGAAGTGCGAGAACAGGAGCCGACCGTGCACCACTTCGCGATCGCGACCATCGCCGAGGAGAGCGGCGACTTCCGCCGGGTCCTGTGGACCGGGACGAAGACGCAGCTCGTCGCCATGACCATCCCGCCGGGCGGCGAGATCGGCGAGGAGGTGCACGAGGACACCGACCAGTTCCTCGCCTTCGTCTCAGGCTCCGGCGAGGCCCGCGTGGGCGGCGAGGCGCGGCCGGTCGGGCCGGGCGACCTGGTCGCGGTCCCGGCTGGCACCGTGCACAACTTCGTCAACACCGGGCCGGGCCCGCTCGTCCTCTACACCGTGTACGGGCCGCCCGAGCACGCCGACGGCACCGTGCACCGGACCAGGGACGAGGCCGACCGGGCCGGGGAATAGCCGCGTGTCCGGGACGCGATCGGCGGGCAGGACGAGGGGGCCGTCCCGCAGGCTACAGCGACAGGCCGGTGGGGAAGCGGCAGTCGCCGGAGCGGCAGTCGGCCAGGCATCGCGCGGCGAGGTCGCGGGCCCGGGCCAGCTCGGCGATCCTGGCGTCGAGGCGCTCCACCACCGCCTCCAGGCGCCACCGTTCGCTCGCGCACGTCGCGCCGCCCGCGTCGTGGGAGCGCAGGGCGCCGGCCACCTCGTCCAGCGTGAAGCCCAGCTCCCGCAGCGCCTTGGCCGTGCGGATCCTGGACACCGCCGACTCGTCGAACTCCCGGTAGCCGGACGGCCTGCGGCCCGCCTCCGGCAGCACCCCGCGCCGCTCGTAGAAGCGCACGGTGTCCACGCTGACCCCGGCCGCGCGCGCCACCTCGCCGATCTTCACGTCGCCCTCCCTTGACTCTGGACCGAAGTCCAGACTTTACGCTCCGGAGGTGACGGAAGGAGAGCACATCGTGGACATCCCACCGATCGTGTGCGACATGAGCGCCGCCCGGGACACTCCCCAGCAGCGCCTGGCCGAGTACGGGCGGCTGTTCGGCCGGGCGCTCACCGCCCGTGAGCGGACCGCCGGCGGCGTCCGGTTCCGGTTCCGCGCTGACGGGCCTGACGGGCCTGACGGGCTGGAGGAGTGGGTACGGGACCTCGCCGCTCGGGAGAAGGCGTGCTGCGCGTTCTTCTCCTCCGAGGTCACGGCGTCGGCAGGCGAGGTCGTCTGGGACCTGACCGTCCCCGCCGACGAGATGGCCGAGGCGATCCTGGAGGAGTTCTTCCAGTTGCCGGAGACCGCCGCGGCGGGCCCGGACGAGCCGCTGCGGCGGCTGGCGGACCGGGGACTCCGGTTCGTCTGACCCGCACTGGCGGCCCCGGCTGGAGGACCGGGGACTCCGGCTCGTCTGACCCGCGCCCGGCGGCCCGGGCACCCGGGCGGCCGCCGGTGCGCGGCGGTCACCCGGGCGACGGGAATCAGACCGGGCGGCCGAGGGTGCGGAGCTGGTCGGGGGTCAGCGCCGAGACGTTCTGGTCGATGGGCGAGTCGGAGTACTGGTGGATGGTCCAGGACCTCCAGTCCGCCGGCGGGGTGACCTGCCCCTGAGGCTTGCCGTAGTGGGCCACCCAGAGCGGGTACTCCGCGAGCCCCGCGCCGTAGGTGTCGGCGAAGTGCCAGCCGCTGTAGAACATCGGCTTGACCCCGGTCTTGGCCTCGACGTGGGACAGCCACGCCTTGGCCCAGGCGTTCACCTCGGCGACGGACCGGCCGTTGGTCGTCTCCAGGTCGAGCACCAGCAGGTCACCGGGCTTGCTCGGCTGGGAGTTCACCATGGACAGGAAGTGCTCGGCCTCGGCGATGGGATTGTTGCGCGGGTGCCCGTAGTGGTACGCGCCCCGCACGATGCCCTTCTTGTCGAGTTCCGCCCAGTGCCGGGCGAAGGTGTGGTCGCGGAAGCTCGTGCCCTCGGTGGCCTTGATGATGCCGAACTCGGCCGGGCTGCTCGCCCAGTCGTGGTCGGGCTGGTAGTTGGACACGTCCTGCCCGTACGTGAGCGCGGCGGCCTGCCCCGGGGCGGCGGCCGGGTTCGGGTCGACGGGGGAGACGACCTGGCCGGTGTGGCCGGCCTGGCCGGTCTGGCCTGTGGTGGCGGCGATGGCGCTGCCGGTCACGCCGGCGAGGGCCGTGGTGCCCGCCACCAGCGCGCAGGCCAGGGCGTACGCGAAGCGGGCGCTGGGACGGTAGGTCAGAACTGCGGCGAGCCTGAGCTTGGGCATGAGGGGATCGACTCCTTGCTTCCATGCCGCCTACCGGGTTAGCTGACGGGTTCGGGGTTGGAAGTCCCCTACGGACGGTGGTGTCCGATTCACCCCAGAGAGGTGGGTCCCCGGCTCCGCGAGGCGCGGATTAGGCGGCCGTGCGCCGCCCTGGCGCGAGGGGGATACCGCCAGGACGGCGCACGGTCGGTCATCGACACGGCGACGGGTGCACCGCGCCTATGCGCAAGGTATATAAGCGGACAAAAATACTGCAACTATGACATATCCCGTTTTACCTCGCTCACCCGGGGTGCCCGGTCCCGGATCGCCTGCCAGGCAAGGACATCCGAACCCCGGGTAAAATCTGCGGCCCTGCCCGCTCCGGACCTCGGAAGCGCCCAGGCAGAGCCCGCCCCGCCCCCTCATGGCGCCGCGAAAGTGCCCTGCCTGCGCACCGTGTGCCAGCGCAGCCGCACCCCCAGCAGCGCGGTCGCCACCGACTGGAACACCACCAGGTACATGAGCTGCCGGTAGACCACCTGCTGCAGCGGCAACACCCACAGCGCCGAGACCCGCTCCCCGTCCAGGCGCAGCGCGTACCAGCCCGCGGCGGCCTGCACCAGGACGAACCCGGCCCACACCGCGACCGCCGGCAGCGGGTCGCCGACCACCGAGTGGTAGACGGCCATCAGGTCGACCACCGGCGCCAGCAGCGGCAGCAGCACCTGGAACAGCGCCAGGTAACCCAGGCAGCGACGGCCGAACGGCGCCGGCTCGGCCAGGGCGCGGCGGTGCTTCCACATCGCCTGCATCGTGCCGTAGCACCAGCGGTAGCGCTGCCGCCAGAGCTGACCCAGGGTCGCGGGCGCCTCCGTCCAGGCGATCGCCCGCTCCTCGTACACCATCCGCCAGCCCGCCCGGCACAGCGCCATCGTCAGGTCCGTGTCCTCGGCCAGCGTGTCGGTGCTCACCCCGCCGAGCGTGACCAGCGCGTCACGCCGGAACGCGCCGACCGCCCCCGGCACCGTCGGCATGCAGTCGAGCAGTTCGAACGCGCGCCGGTCCAGGTTGAACCCGATCACGTACTCGACGTGCTGCCAGCGGCCGATGAGCCCGCGCCGGTTGCCGACCTTGGTGTTGCCGCTCACCGCGCCCACGCGAGGGTCGGCGAGCCGGCGCACCAGATGCCCGATCGTGCCGGGCTCGAACACCGTGTCGCCGTCGACCATGACGAGGATCCCGTGGCGCGCGTGCCGGATGCCGGTGTTGAGCGCGGCGGCCTTGCCCCCGTTCGCCTGCCTGATCACCCGCACGCCCGGCAGCCCGGCGGCGGCCTCGGCGGTGCGGTCGGTGGAGCCGTCGTCCACCACCAGCACCTCCACCGGGCCGGGGTACGCGGTCGCCACGAGCGAGCGCACGGTCGCCGCGATCCCCGCCTCCTCGTTGTACGCGGGCACGATCACGCTCACGCCCGGCGGCCGGTCCCACCGCCAGGCCGGCTCCGGGGCGCGCGAGCGGCGGGCGTGCACCCGGGCCAGGACCACCAGGAGCACCAGCCGGGCCAGCGTCAGCACACCGGTGACGAACAGCACCCACCACAGCGCGGCCGTGAACGCGTTCGCCCCGCGCTGCGCCAGGCCGAGCGCGGCCCCGGCGATCCGCTCCGACTGCCCGGCGGGGCGGTGGGCCGACGGCAGGCCGAGCGCGGATGTCAGCGTCTCGGCGCGGTAGCCGATCCGGTCCAGCCGGTCGAGCAGCCGGCCGACGGCCTCGACCGTCTGCGCGCGGTCGCCGCCGGAGTCGTGCATCATCACCACGGCGCCGCGCCCCCCGGACGGGAGCGCGGCCCGGACGATGCGGGCCGGGCCCGGCCTGAGCCAGTCCTTGGTGTCGAGGTCCGTCAGGGCGATCAGGTAGCCCTCGCGGCCGAGCGCCGCCAGGCTGTCCCACTGCCGGCCGGTGATGGTGTCGGGGGTCGAGGAGTACGGAGGGCGGGCCAGCGTCGTATGCAGGCCCGTGGCTCCGGCCAGCGCCTTCTGGGTGAGGTTCAGCTCCAGCTCGGCCCGCCAGGCGGTGACGGCGGCCAGATCGGGATGGGTGTAGGTATGGTTGCCGAGCTCGTGGCCCTCGGCGACGATCCGGCGGGTCAGCTCCGGGTGGGCGGCGATCTTCGAGCCGACCGCGAAGAACGTCGCCTTGGCCCCGCGCGCCTTCAGCACGTCGAGCAGGCGGGGCGTCCAGGCGGGATCGGGCCCGTCGTCGAACGTCAGCGCCACCGTGCGGGCCTTCGGGCGGGCGCTGGAGGGCCGGTCCCGGGTCAGGTCGAGCACCGGGCCGCCCCGGCGCAGCGGCTCCAGCCAGGCCGCCGGGTCGGTCCCGCGCGGCGCGGGCCCGGTCTCGCCGGCGACGTTCTTGACGAAGCCGTCGAGCACCAGCACACAGCCCACCAGCGCCATCCCGGTGAGCAGCATCAGCCAGTGACCCGACGGCTCCTCCCGCCGCGCCGCCCGCCTCCTCACCCGCCTCCTCACCCGCTGGTCCGCCCCGCCGGAGCCACGCCGTACGGAAGCGGACGGGTGAACCCACCCTGCCTCCCGGACCCGGACCGGCGGCCCGTGCCCGGGGTCGGAGGCGACGTCGCGGCGGGGACGGCGACGGCGGGCGGTGGTCATGCCGGCGCTCCGGTGGCGTCCTGGGTCGGTGACGGCTGACCGGTGGGGGCGGGCTCCTCGGACGCGGTCGGCTCGGGCTCGCGGGGCGGCATGGTGTCGCGGGCCGTGCCGGGCTCCGGCTCCACGGCCGCCCCCGTCTCGGTCCTGGTCGCCGGGGCCGTCTCCGGAGGCTCGGACGTACGCGACGGACGCGCGGACGAGGGGGGCCGGGCGGACCGGCTCCTGTCGCGGGTACGGGAGGGCGCGGCCGAGGTGCGGCGGCCGGGCTCCCGCCA
>NZ_JAPNNL010000082.1 GCF_027620315.1 Nonomuraea corallina
CTCGCGGCGGCGGGCGGCATGAGGATCGCGACCAGGCCGCCGGGCCGCACGTGGGTCAGGCAGTGCTGCACCCAGGCCAGCTCCGGCTCGCCGCGCGGCGGCAGCCCGTACGCCCACCGGGGATCGCCGACCAGCTCCTCGTAGCCCCAGGCGCGCTCGTTGAACGGCGGGTCGCACACGACCGCGTCGGCCGGCTCCCCGGCGAAGGCGTCGTGCCGCATGGCGTCGCCGGCCGTGATCGTGGCGTCGGCGCCGCGCAGCCGCAGCCGCGTGGCCGCGATCGAGGCGGAGCTCTCGCTCAGCTCCTGCCCGAGCAGCCGGCGCCCGTCACCGGTCGCGGCGTGCAGCAGCAGGGTGCCCACCCCGCAGGCGGGGTCGAGGACGGTGCGGGCGTCGCCGACGAGGGTGACCATCAGCTCGGCGACGTCGTCGCGGGTGACCGAGAGCTGCCGGGAGTGGGCCTCCAGGTAGCGCTCGACGAGGAACTCGTAGGCCGTCAGCGCGCCGTGACGCTCGGCCAGCTCCGACACCAGCTCCGCCTGCTCAGGCTCCAGATCGCTCTCGTCCGAGGTCAGCAGGGCGCCGGCCTGGGCCACGGCCTCGCCGAGGCGCAAATCGCCGGCGGTTTTCAGGCGCTGCCACGCCCGATCTCCCAGGGACACCTGGTAGGACTTCCCATAGCGGCGCAGCCACTCCTCGACCTGCGGGAGCGAGAAGAGCGGCTGATTGGCCGTGC
Organism: Nonomuraea corallina; assembly: GCF_027620315.1. GTDB lineage: Bacteria > Actinomycetota > Actinomycetes > Streptosporangiales > Streptosporangiaceae > Nonomuraea > Nonomuraea corallina. The sequence goes on from NZ_JAPNNL010000082.1 coordinate 737, forward strand.
CGCCGATGGGCACGGGGAAGTCCTCGTGGCGTCGGCGCCAGTTGCTGACGGCGGCACGCCCGACACCGGCGAGCCGGGCGATGTCCCCGGCGTTCAGGGTCGGGTCGTGGCTCATGAGGTCACCCTAGTTCAACCGAGTCTTCAGCGCATCTGCTTGTGAAGTCTTTCAACCAGTGATTTACTGCGGTGTATGAAGCACAACATCCGCTATGCCGCCGGATCAGATGTGGGCCGCCGCCGGGAGCAGAATGAGGATTCCGGATACGCGAGCGGCCGGTTGCTCGTGGTGGCTGACGGAATGGGCGGGCATGCGGCCGGAGAGCTGGCGAGCGCGGCGGCGATCGCCGTCATGCGCGAGATCGACGCCACGCTTCCCGACACGGGGAGCGACCTGGAGGCGGCGCTCGACGGCGCGGTCCGTGAGGCGGGGCGCAGGCTGGTGGAGCTGGCCGCGATCGACCCGGCCCGCCGGGGCATGGGCACGACGGTGACCGCGATGCTCTTCGACGGCTACCGGTTCGCGCTGGCCCACCTGGGCGACTCCCGCGGCTACCTGCTTCGCGACGGCGCGCTCTACCAGATGACCAAGGACCACACGCTCGTGCAGTCGATGGTGGACGAAGGGCGCATCACCGAGGACCAGGCCGCGGTCCATCCGCGGCGCTCGATGGTGCTGCGGGTGCTGGGCAGCGAGGGCCGGGCGGAGCCCGACCTGGCGCTGCGCGAGGCCGACCCTGATGACCGCTACCTCCTCTGTTCGGACGGGCTCACGACGGTGCTCGGTCCCGAGGTCCTGCACGAAGTGCTGACCACGGTGGCAGACCCGGCGGCGGCCGTCCAGCGGTTGATCGATCTGGCGAACGAGGGAGGTTCGCCGGACAACGTGACCGTCATCGTGGCCGACGTCGTGGCCCCCGGAGCGGGGGACGACCAGATCTACCGGGTCGGGGCAGGAGCGTAACACCGTCGGATCCCTCCTGCCTCACTGTCCCCTTCAGCCCCAGTACGGAAATATCGCCTCATAGCTTGACATTTTCCGGGTGTCACGCGCACGTTCGCGACGCCGCGATTACAGTCCATCGTGATCCGTCACGCCTCTGGGGGGAGTCGAGCTGGACCCGATTGCGGATAAGTTACTCAAAACGGTCCGAAAGGAACTTGGCTACCGGGAGAAGAACGGCCAGCACACCAAGTTCGGCCACTGGTACGCCGAGCGCGTCGACGATCCTCAGTACAAGAACGCGCCGTGGTGTGACATGTTCCTCGCCTGGGCGGCCGACAAGGCGGGCCTCACCGAGTACGTCGGGCAGTTCGCCTGGACCCCGTCCCACGCCGTCTGGTTCATCGAGCAGGACGCCTGGACGCGCAAGCCGGAGCCGGGGGCTCTGGTGTTCTTCGACTGGAAGGGCGGCGAGAGCTACAAGGGCATCGACCACGTCGGCGTCGTCGAGCGGGTCGTGGGCGGGAAGATCCACACCATCGAGGCGAACGTCGACCGCGTGTGGCTCAAGCGCAAGGTCCGCGACACCGACAAGGTGGTGGGCTACGGGCTGCCGCGCGTCGTCAAGGCCAACGCCGAGCGGATCGAGATCCGGGAGACCGAGCAGCCGTTCCCGCTGCGCGAGCGGGCCGACAAACCCGGAAGCAACCCGCTCGACGTGATCGGCACGCCGGTGGCGCTGCTGCTCATCATGGTGGTCACCACCGTGGTGGTCGCCTTCCGCCTCGCGGGCCGCCGCCGCGTCCGTCCCCGCCCCTGGAACGCGCCATCGGCCCAGCCCGAGATCGAGCGGATCGGACCCCAGTACGTCATGCGCGACCCGGTGCCGCCCCAGCCGGGACCGCCCGCGCGCGAGTCGGTCCCCGTCGGCGCGCCCCGCCGTCGCCGGCCCTACGACCGCGAGTCCTGAGCCGCGGCCGTCAGACCTCCAGGGTGATGACGACCTTGATGTGCTCGCCCGTGTCGAAGGCCGCCCCGAACTCCTCCATCGGCAGCCGCCGGGTGATCAGGGCGTCCAGCCAGGAACGGTCCGCCTCGCCCAGGGCCGTCGCGGCGGCCCTGTAGTGGCGCAGGTTGGCGTTGACGGTGCCGAAGACGACGTCGTTCTCCAGCACGATGTCGCGGTTGATCAGCCCCGCGTCCGCCCGCACCTGACGGCCGGCGCTGGAGACGCCCGTCAGGCAGACGATGCCGGCCGAGGCCGTGCTCAGCATGGCCTGGAAGATGAGCGGCCCCGAGCCGGTCGCCTCGATGATGAGGTCGGGCAGGTAGCCGCCGACCGCGTCCAGGTCGCCGCCCTGGTGGTAGGTGGCGCCCAGGCCGGCGACCAGCTCGGGCTTCAGGCCGCTGGCCGCCCGGTCCATGACGTGCACCTCCAGCCCTCGCTGCCGGCCCATCAGCGCCGCCAGCAGGCCGATCGGCCCGGCTCCGGTCACGAGCAGCCTCTCCGGCTGGAACCAGGCCCGCGAGCCGATCCGCTCGATGTGCTCCCACGCCTTGGCGAGCACCGAGGCGGGCTCGACCAGGACGCCGAGCATGCCCAGCGCCGGGTCGACCCGGACTGCGTACCCGGCCTCGACCGTCCAGCGCTCGCTGCCGTACCCGTCGCGCCCCTTGATGCCGCGTTCGGTGTACTCGCCGTTGCGGCACATGTCGAACTCGCCCCTGGCGCAGGCTCCGCAGGGCACCGGGTCGGGCCGGCGGACCACGCCCACGACCAGGTCGCCGGGCGAGAACGCGGACCCGTCCGGCGCCTGGAGTACCCGGCCCAGCGACTCGTGCCCGAGGACCATCGGCCCGCCCCCGGGGAAGCCGTACTCGCCGGAGACCAGCTCCCTGTCGGTCCCGCAGACGCCCAGGGCGAGCCCCTGGACGAGCAGTTCGCCGGGGCCCGGCCGCGGATCGGGCACCTCGGTCAGGCCGAGAGTGCCCTGCTTGCCCGGTACCAGGGTGATGGCACGCATGAGTCACCCCTACCCAGGGAAGTCTGGGAAATAGTAGGACGTCCTAGTATCTTCGAGGCAGGCCCACCGGTTAGGGAGTGAGCAAGCGTGCATGTTCCGGTCCATCCCGTACGTTTCGTGACGGCGGCGGCCCTGTTCGACGGTCACGACGCGGCGATCAACATCATGCGGCGGATCCTCCAGACGCAGGGAGCCGAGGTCATCCACCTGGGCCACAACCGGTCGGTGGACGAGATCGTCACCGCCGCCATCCAGGAGGACGTCCAGGGCGTGGCGATCAGCTCCTACCAGGGCGGCCACGTGGAGTTCTTCAGCTACCTCGTCGACCTGCTGCGCGAGCGCGGCGCGGGTCACATCAGGGTGTACGGGGGCGGGGGCGGCGTGATCGTGCCCGAGGAGATCGAGCTGCTCCACTCCCGGGGCGTCGCGCGGGTCTTCTCGCCCGAGGACGGCCAGCGCCTCGGCCTGCCCGGCATGATCAACAAGCTGATCGAGGAGTGCGACGTCGAGCTGGAAGGCGCCCCGTCGGTGGAGGCCGTGGTCTCCGGCGACCAGGCGGCGCTGGCCCGCGCGATCACGCTCATCGAGTCCGGCCGCGCCCCCGCGGAGCTGGTCCAGGGGCTGCGCGCGGCCGGCAGGACGGCCCCCGTGCTGGGCATCACCGGCACCGGCGGGTCGGGCAAGTCCTCGCTCACCGACGAGCTGGTCCGCCGGTTCCGGGTGGACAACGACGACAAGCTGCGGATCGCGGTCATCGCCATCGACCCGACCCGCCGGCGCGGCGGCGGCGCGCTGCTCGGCGACCGGATCAGGATGAACAGCCTGGGCCCGCAGACCTACTTCCGCTCGCTCGCCACCAGGGGAGGCCCCAGCGAGGTGCCCGCCTGCCTCGACGACGTGATCACCGCCTGCCGGGCCGCCGGCTACGACCTGGTCGTGGTCGAGACGCCCGGCATCGGGCAGGGCGACGCCGGCATCGTGCCGCACGTGGACGTACCGATCTACGTCATGACGCCGGAGTTCGGCGCGGCCTCCCAGCTGGAGAAGATCGACATGCTCGACTTCGCCGAGGCGGTGGTGATCAACAAGTTCGAGCGCCGCGGGGCCGAGGACGCGCTGCGCGACGTGCGCCGGCAGATGGTGCGCAACCGGGCGGCGTTCGGGGTCAGCCCGGACGACATGCCGGTGTTCGGCACGATCGCGGCCCGCTACAACGACGCCGGCGTGACCGCGCTCTACCACCACCTCAAGGGCCTGCTCACGGAGAAGGGGCTGCAGGCGGGCCCCGGCCTGCTGGCCCCCGTCGAGGGCCGCACCTCGCGGGCGTCCGCGGCCATCGTGCCGCCGTCCCGGGTGCGCTACCTGGCCGAGATCGCCGAGACCGTGCGCGCGTACCACGAGGAGACCCGCGCCCAGGCGGAGGTGGCGCGCCGGCGGCAGCAGCTGGAGGCCGTGCGGGCGCTGCTCGGCGAGGAGGACGAGCGGCTGGCGCGGCTGAGCGCCGAGGCCGAGCGCGAGCTGACCGAGGAGAGCCGGGCGCTGCTGGACGACTGGCCCGAGACCAGGGCCCGCTACAGCGCGGACGAGCTGGTCGTGCGGGTGCGCGACCGCGAGATCCACACCCCGCTCTGGCGCGAGACGCTGTCCGGCAATCGGGTCCCCCGGGTCGCGCTGCCCCGCTTCGAGGACCACGGCGAGCTGCTGCGCTGGCTGCGGGCCGAGAACCTGCCCGGCCGGTTCCCGTTCACCGCGGGCGTGTTCCCGTTCAAGCGCGAGGACGAGGACCCCACGCGGATGTTCGCCGGCGAGGGCGACCCGTTCCGCACCAACCGGCGCTTCAAGCTGCTGTCGGAGGGCCAGCCGGCGACCCGGCTGTCGACCGCGTTCGACTCGGTGACGCTGTACGGGAACGACCCCGACCTGCGCCCCGATATTTACGGAAAAGTCGGGACTTCGGGGGTGTCGATCGCGACGCTCGACGACATGAAGGTGCTGTACGACGGCTTCGATCTCTCCGCGCCCAACACGTCCGTGTCGATGACCATCAACGGCCCCGCCCCGACGATCCTGGCCTTCTTCCTCAACACCGCCCTCGACCAGGCTCTCGACCGCTTCCGCGAGGAGCACGGCCGCGAGCCCTCGCAGGAGGAGGCCGCCGCGCTCCGCGCCGGCACGCTGTCCACCGTGCGCGGCACCGTGCAGGCCGACATCCTCAAGGAGGACCAGGGCCAGAACACCTGCATCTTCTCCACCGAGTTCTCGCTGCGGATGATGGCCGACATCCAGGAATGGTTCATCCGCAACCGGGTCCGCAACTTCTACTCGGTGTCGATCTCCGGCTACCACATCGCCGAGGCCGGCGCGAACCCGATCAGCCAGCTCGCCTTCACCCTGGCCAACGGCTTCACCTACGTGGAGGCGTACCTGGCGCGCGGCATGGACGTGGACGACTTCGCGCCCAACCTGTCGTTCTTCTTCTCCAACGGCATGGACCCCGAGTACAGCGTGCTCGGCCGGGTGGCCCGGCGCATCTGGGCGGTGGCCATGCGGGAGAGGTACGGCGCGGGGGAGCGCTCGCAGAAGCTCAAGTACCACATCCAGACCTCGGGCCGGTCGCTGCACGCGCAGGAGATGAACTTCAACGACATCCGCACCACCCTGCAAGCCCTGATCGCGGTCTACGACCACTGCAACAGCCTGCACACCAACGCCTTCGACGAGGCCGTCACCACCCCGTCGGCCGACTCGGTGCGCCGGGCGATGGCGATCCAGCTCATCATCAACCGCGAGTGGGGCCTGGCGCGCAACGAGAACCCGTTGCAGGGCTCGTTCATCATCGACGAGCTGACCGACCTGGTGGAGGAGGCGGTGCTGAGCGAGTTCGAGCGGCTGTCCGACCGGGGCGGCGTGCTCGGCGCGATGGAGACCGGCTACCAGCGCGGCAAGATCCAGGACGAGTCCATGCTGTACGAGACGCGCAAGCACGACGGGTCACTGCCGATCATCGGGGTGAACACGTTCCGCAACGGCGGCGACGAGCACGTGCCGCACAAGCTGGAGCTGGCCCGGGGCACCGAGGACGAGAAGCGCTCGCAGCTGGAGCGGCTCCACGCCTTCCAGGAGCGGCACCGCGACGAGGCCCCGGCCGCGCTGGCCCGGCTGCGCGAGGTGGCGATGTCCGACGGCAACGCCTTCGAGGTGCTGATGGACGCGGCCCGCGTGTGCTCGCTCGGCCAGATCACCGAGGCGCTCTTCGAGGCGGGCGGCCAGTACCGCCGCAACGTCTAGTCCTGCCGGGAGAGGAGGCTCGCCCGGACGGCCGGTGTCGTCCGGGCGGCTAGTTTCTCCTGGCGACGCCGCACAGGCCCAGCGACGCGGACGGGTCGTCGATGAAGTCGATCGTGTCACCGTCGCCGGGCCGCCACTCCGGCAGCCACACCAGGCCGGGCTCCAGCAGCTCGAACCCCTCGAACAGGGCGGCGATCCCGGCGCGGTCGCGCAGCACGAGCGGCGAGGTGGCCTTGCTGTAGACCTCGGTGCCCTCGGCCACGGCGTCCGGCCGGGACTCGCTGACGCCGTGGCTCAGCACCAGGTAGCTGCCGGGGGCCATCGCCTCACGCAGGGTGCGGATGATCTCGCGCGGGTTCTCCGACTCCTGCACGAAGTGCATGACCGCGACCAGCAGGACGGCGACGGGCCGGCGGAAGTCGAGGACCTTGCGCACGTCCGGGTGGTCGAGGATCTCCTGAGGCTTGCGCAGGTCGCCCTGGACGGCCACCTTGTCCTCGCCGTCGAGCATCGCCCTGGCGTGCACCAGCACCACCGGGTCCAGGTCGACGTAGACCACCCGGCTGCCGCCGGCGACGCTGTCGGCCACCTCGTGCACGGCGCCCTGGTTGGGCAGGCCGGTCCCGATGTCGAGGAACTGCCGGATGCCCAGGCCGGCCAGATGGCGTACGGCCCTGCCGAGGAACGCCCGGTTCGCCCGGGCGGCCAGCCTCGCCTCCGGCACGATGCGCAGGATCTGCTCGGCCGCCTCCCGGTCAGCGGGGAAGTGGTCCTTGCCGCCCAGGTAGTAGTCGTACATCCGGGCGACGTTGGGCGTGTTCGGATCGAAACCCACGGACTCCGGCTCCAATCGTCGGCCCCCCACATCCGAAGATGAGAAACTCTTTCCAAGATTCTAGACACCAGTAACGTCAATTGTGGGGACAATGCCCGGCTTCATGCGTGACCCTGCTGCGGTGTGTGACGACACCGGCACCCCGGTCCCGGTCCCGGCCACCGTTTCCCGGATCGTCTCGCTGGTCCCGTCGCTCACCGAGTCGGTCGCCGCCACCCTGCCGGGAGCCCTGGTCGGCGCCACCGACTGGTGCGCGCACCCGCCCGGCCTGGACGTGACCCGGGTCAGGGGCACCAAGAACCCCGACCTGGACGTCATCAGGCGGCTGGACCCGGACCTCGTGCTGGCCAACGCCGAGGAGAACCGCCCCGCGGACCTGGAGGCGCTGCGCGCGGCCGGCCTGCCCGTCTGGGTGACGAGGATCGAGACCCTCGACCAGGCCCTCGCCTCGCTGGCCCGGATGTTCGCCGACGCCTGCCGCGTCGAGGTCCCGCCGTGGCTGGTCAGAGCCGGGGAGGTCTGGCGCGAGCCGCACCGGGGGCCGAGACGGACGGCGATCGTCCCGATCTGGCGCCGCCCCTGGATGGTGGTGGGCCGCGACACCTTCACCGGCGACGTGCTCGCCCGGCTGGGCGTGGACAACCTGTACGCCGGCCACCCCGAGCGCTATCCCAGGATCCCGCTCGCCGAGCTCGCCGGCGCCCGCCCCGACCTGGTGGTGCTGCCGGACGAGCCGTACGCGTTCAGCCGTACCGACGGCCCCGAGTCGTTCCCCGGCCTGCGCTGCGTGCCGGTCGGCGGCCGGCTGCTCACCTGGTACGGGCCCTCGCTCGTGGCCGCCAGGGCGGAGCTGGAGCGGGCGCTCAGGTGACGGCGTCCGTGCGCGGCCTGGCGGCCAGCGCCGCGTCGACGGCCCGGGGCGACAGCACGTGCTCCATGACGATCACCGCCGTGCCCACGATGCCCGCCCGGTCGCCCAGCGAGCTGTTGACGATCTCCAGGTTGCGGGTCGTGTACGGCAGGCTCCTGCGGTAGACGCTCTCCCTGATGCCCGTCAGGTAGTGCTCGCCGGTCTCGGCCATGTCTCCGGCCAGCACCAGCACGCCGGGATTCAGCAGGCTGACCGCGGTGGCCAGCACGATGCCCAGCGTCCGCCCGCCCTCCTGGACCCGCGCGATGGCCGCCGGGTCGCCGGTCTGCACCAGCCGCACCACGTCGCGGCTGCTGTGCCGGCCCAGGTCGGCGGCCATGGCGTGGCCGCTGGCCAGCGACGCCACGCAGCCGCGCGAGCCGCAGGTGCACACCCGGTCGTCGGTCTCGAACAGCCGGACGTGGCCCAGGTTGCCGGCCGCTTCCTCGACGCCCCGGTAGATCCGGCCGCCCAGCACGATGCCGGTGCCGATCCCGGTCGACACCTTGACCAGGACCAGCGACGCGCAGTCGCGCCACGACGACCACCACTCGCCCAGGGCCATCGCGTTGGCGTCGTTCTCCACCAGCACCGGCACCGGGAACTCGGCGCGCAGCGCCTCCGTGATCGGGTGGTCGTCCCAGCCCGGCATGAGGAACGACCGGATCATCCGGCCGGAGGTCTGGTCGACCGAGCCGGGCAGGTTCAGGCCTATGCCGCAGATCTGCTCCGCCGGTCGCCCGGTGCGGTCGAGCAGCCGCCGGAACGCCTGCCGCACCCAGGTGAGCACGGCCTCGGGGCCCCGCTCGATGCGCATCTCGATGTGCTCCTCGGCCAGCGGCCGGGCCGCGAGGTCGGTCAGCGCGACCCGGGCGTGGCTGGCCCCGAGGTCGGCCACCAGCGCCAGGCGGCTGGTGGCGTCGATGTCGAGCACCGAGGGCGGTCGCCCGCCCCCGGAGGCGCCGACGCCGGACTCGTGGATGTACCCGGCGTCGATCAGCCGGTCCACCCGGTCGGTGATGGTCGACCGGGACAGGCCGGTGTACTCGATCAGTTCCTTGCGGGTGCGGCAGGTGCGATCGCGGATGAGCTGGAGGATCTGCCCTGCCGTCAGCATGGTCTATCCCTTCTCCGCTCCCGCCGTGAGCCCTTCCGTCAGCAACCTCTCACTGGCGAAGAAAAGGATCACGATGGGCAGTGTCAGAACCACCGATCCTGCCATGAGCACCGTCGTCGGGATCTCGATACTTCCCGCGAGTTGCGAGAGCCCAAGGGAGACGGTCCAACTGTCCCGCTTCTCCACCAGGAAGAGCAGGGCGAACAAGAACTCGTTCCAGGCGATCATGAACGCGTAGAGGCCGGTCGCCATGAGCGCGGGCTTGGACAGCGGCAGCACCACCCGCCAGATGGTCGTCAGCCGGCCGCAGCCGTCGATCGCGGCCGCCTCCTCCACGCTCTGCGGCACGGTCTCGAAGTAGTTGCGGAGCATGTATACCGTGACGGGCACCGTCTGCGCGATGTACACGAGGATCAGGCCGACCAGCGAGCCCCGCAGCCCGAGCATGGTGAACAGCACGAACAGCGGGATGGCCAGCACGATCGCCGGGAAGAGATAGACGGCCAGGAACAGGAAGTGCACCTGGCGGCGGCCGAAGAAGTTCAGCCGGGCCACCGCGTACGCGCCGGGGATCGAGATCAGCAGGGTGACCGCCACGGACGCGACGGCCACGATCGCGCTGTTGCGCATGAAGGTCAGGAACCCCTGCCTGTCCAGCACGTTCAGGTACGTGTCGAACGTGAAGGTCTGCGGCCAGAGGGAGCCGGGCTGCAGGATCAGCTCCTGGATGTCCCGGAACGACAGCATGACCATGTAGTAGAAGGGGAACGCGGTGATCAGGAAGAGCACCGCGATCACGATCGGTCGCAGCACCTTGAGCAGCGCCCGCTCGAACCTATCCCTGCTCACGCTCACCTCCGCCGAAGAACCGCAGGTAGATGACGAGGAAGACGACGAGCACGACGGCGAGCACGATCGCCTGGGCGGCGGAGGCGCCGATGTCGTCGCGGGCGGTCAGGAAGTTGTAGACCCGCACGCTGACGACCTCGGTGCCGGCGCCGCCGCCGGTGAGCAGGTAGACGTCGTCGAACTTGGTGAACGTGAACACGAACCGCAGCACCGACAGCAGCGCGATGATCCGCCAGAGCTGCGGCATGATCACATAACGGAACCGCTGGGTCGGCGTGGCCCCGTCGACCACCGCCGCCTCCTCCAGCTCCGACGGCAGCGCCTGAATCCTGGCCAGGATGAACAGGAAGGCGAACGGGAAGTAGCGCCACGCCTCGAAGGCGATCACCGTGAGCAGCGCCACCGGCACCTCGATGCCCAGGAACGTGCCCTTGGCCTGGGTGAGGAAGGCGATCGGCTCGTCCAGCCAGGTGTTGACGATCCCGTACTGGGGGTTGAGCATCGTCTCCCACAGGAACGCCACCGCCACGACCGGCGCCACGTACGGGATCAGGATCGAGGCCCGCACGATCGTGCGGCCCTTGAACCGGTCGCGCAGCGCCAGCGCCGTCACCAGCCCGATCACGATCGACAGCGCGGTGCCCGCCACCGTGTAGACCAGCGTGTTGACCAGGGCGGACCAGAACCCCGGCTCGGTGATCACATAGGTGAAGTTCTCCAGCGTGTAGTTGCCGAAGATGCCCGCCTGCCGGATGTTGATCAGGCGGACGTCCTGGAACGCCAGCATGATCGCCCACAGCAGCGGCACGACCACCACGACCAGCGTGATGATCAGGGTGGGGGAGATGAGCGCCAGCCCCGCCCGGCCCTCCTGCTCGCGCAGCGTGCGCCCGCGCCTCACTCGCGGATCCCGCGCTTGATGGTCTCGACCTCCCGCTTGGCCTGGGCCGCGGCCTCCTGGGCGGTGACCGAGCCCGCCACCGCCGCGCTCAGCGCGGTGGGCACGGGCAGCTCGCCCATCACGGCGCCGGCCAGCTTGCCCTGGCCCTGCGGGATGCCCCAGCGGCCGAACGTCTCCGGGCTGGTGCGCAGCGCGTCGAGCACCTCGGGCGGGTAGACGTCGCTCAGCGGCTTCTTGGTGTCGACGCCGGCCTCCAGCCCGCTCCACTTCTCCGCGAAGCCCTCCCGGGTCGGGAACTTGCCCTCCGGCGCCATGCCGAGCCACCGCTCGTAGCCCTCGTTCATCATGTACGAGACGAACCGGCTCGCCGGGTCGGTCGCGGAGTCCCGCATGATCGTCCAGGAGACGATCTCACCGTACTGCGCGGGCTCGCTCCCGTCGGGCCCCTTCAGCGCGGTCACGACCCCGGTGTTCTCGGCCAGCCACTCCGGGTCGGCGCGGCACTCCTCGCAGCTCGGCAGCGCGTCCTTGCGCAGCCCCGCAAGCTCGTCGAGGATGAACGACGACCAGATGGTCATGGCGGCCTTGCCGGAGAAGTACGTCGCCCTGGTCGAGTCGACGTCCTGGGTGCCCTTGACCGAGTGGTTCTTGGCCAGGTTCGCGTAGAAGTCGAAGGCCTTCACGCACTGCGGCGAGTCGAGGGTGACGTTGCCGGCGTCGTCCACCATCTGGCAGCCGTTGGCCAGCGCCACGTGCTCGAAGCTCTGGGCGGTGAAGGAGTCCTTCGGCGCGACGGCGAGCGTGATGCCCGCGACGCCGCCGGTGTTGAGCTCGGCAGCGGCCTTCTCCAGCGCCTCGTAGGTGTCGGGCGGCGCCAGGCCCGCCTTCTCGAACAGGTCCTTGCGGTAGAGGATGAGCTGCGCCCAGCCGTCGCTCGGCACCGCCAGCAGCTTGCCGTCGCCGGTGGTGAGCTCCAGCGCGCGGGCGGAGAACGTGTCGCGCCCGAGCTGGTCGACGATCTTGCCAGGGGTCTCGGTGTCGAGGAGGTCGTTGGCCTCCAGTTCGCGGACGGAGCCCAGGGGCAGCGCCCCGATCACGTCGGGCAGGTCGCCCGCCGCCGCGGCGGAGGTGATGACCTGGCTGAACTGGTCCTCCGCCACGCCCACGAGCTCGACCTGGATGCCGGTCCGCTCGGTGAACTCCTTGATGATCTGTTGCTGCACGGCCATGCGGTCTTCGAGGTTCTCCTCGGTCCAGACCGTGATCTTGTTGCCGGCTTCCTGCTCGCTGCCGCCGCCGCAGGCTGTCAGGCACGCGGCCGACAGCAGTGCGGCGGAGAGGACGGCGGTTACCTTCTTCGGCATGACGCGCTCCTCCGGATGGGGATATGCGGCCACTTACCCATTGATCGTCGAGCAACGCCCAGGTATCCATTCCGATACCAGTCTGTACCCATGCCGACCCTTCACCGCCGTTCCTCGCCCGCCCCTCGTTTGATCCTCCGGCGACGACCCGCGGCAAAGGGTGGGTCCGTGGGCAGCGAAATCCTCGTATCGGACGGACGCGGCGGTCGACGCAGAAAGGCTCCATCTGATCTGATTTCGGGCATCGATGTGGAGCGGTTTCGGCCGGTACAAGCGGCCGGCACCCCCGCCTGGAGCTGCCTGACGTCACACGCAGGTAAGGTCGCTTTCCAGAAATCGGTGACTGAAACCCCTTTTCGCTCCGAATTCTCATACGGAAGTCGTAGACTTTCGAGTGATCCGCGCATGACTATGGTGTGCGGAGCCGAACTAATTCCGTGACTTTTGATTGATCCATAAGCGTAAGTGATGGTTATGCGCGTCATCACCTTCCCAGAGCCGGGCCGCGTCGCCGTCGGCCTGGAGCCGCCCGCCGAGCTCGTCCCCGGCAGTGTGCGGGTCCGTACGATGTACTCGGGCGTCTCCGCGGGCACCGAGCTCACCGCCTACCGCGGCACCAACCCCTACCTCAACCGCAAGTGGGACACCGAGCGACGCCTGTTCCTCGACGGCCGCACGCACGCCTACCCCCTGTCCGGCTGGGGCTACCAGGAGGTCGGCGAGGTGGTGGAGGCGGCCCCCGACGTCGCCGAGCCCGCCGTCGGCAGCGTCGTCTGGGGCATCTGGGGCCACCGGGCCGAGGCCGTCGTCCCGGCCTCCCTGCTCGCCGGCCACGTGCTGCCGCCCGGCGCGACGCCGCTGCACGCGGTCTTCGCCCGGGTCGGCGCCATCGCGCTCAACGCGGTGCACGCCGCCGACATCCATCTCGGCGACCAGATCACCATTTTCGGCCAGGGCGTCATCGGCCTGCTCGCCACCCGGCTGGCCGTGCTCAGCGGCGCCCGCGTGGTGGCGGCCGACGCGATCCCCGGCCGCCTGGAGCTGGCCAGGAAGTACGGCGCGGCCGAGACGTTCGACGTGCGCGCCGGCTCGGTCGCCGAGTTCACCCGCAAGCGGATCGAGGGCGCCGACACCGCGATCGAGCTCAGCGGCAGCCACCTCGGCCTGCAGGAGGCCATCCGCACCGTGCGCCGGGGCGGGCGGGTCGTCGCGGCCGGCTTCTACCAGGGCGACGGGATCGGGCTGCGGCTCGGCGAGGAGTTCCACCACAACCAGGTCCAGCTCATCTCCTCCCAGATCGGCGGCGTCGCCTCCTGGCTGTCCCACCGCTGGGACGTCGAGCGGCTCCAGCGCACGTTCATGGAGGTCGTCCACCGGGGCGAGCTCGACGTCGCCTGCCTCGTCACCCACCTCGTGCCCGTCGACGACGCGCCCGCGGCCTTCGACCTGATCGACAAGCACCAGTCCGAGGTGCTCCAGCTCGTCTTCACCTTCGAGGAGTCACAGTGAAGCTCGCCGCTCAGGAGCAACTCCTGCCGGGCCGGTCCCTGCAGGAGAAGTTCGCGTTCGCCGTCGAGGCCGGGTTCGACGCCATCGAGCTGCGGGGCAAGGGCGACTTCCACTTCGCGGGCCGGCTCACCGAGCTGAAGCGCGCGCTCGCCGACGGCGTCGTCATGCCGACCGTCTGCGTCGACATGCCGCACTTCATCGGCGACTTCGACCCGGCCAAGCGCAAGGACGCCATCCAGCAGCTGCGCTCCCAGCTGACGGTCATCGGGGAGCTGGGCGGCATCGGCGTCATGACCCCCGCGTCATGGGGCCAGTTCTCGCTCCGGCTGCCCCCGTTCACGCCGCCGCGCGGCGCCGACGAGGACCGCGAGGTGCTGGCCGAGGCGCTGGGCATCCTCGGCGAGCACGCCCAGCGCAACGGTGTCCTGATCATGCTGGAGCCCCTCAACCGGTACGAGAACCACATGGTCAACACGCTGCGCGAGGCGGTCTCGTACTGCGCGATGGACGCGATCAGGGTCGTCGGCGACACGTACCACATGAACATCGAGGAGGACGACCCCTGCCGTTCCCTGGTGGAGGCCGCCCCCTACCTCGCGCACATGCAGATCAGCGAGTCCAACCGCAACCAGCCCGGCACCGGTCACCTCGACTGGGCGGCCCAGCTGGCCGCCCTCGACGCCGTCGGCTACGACGGCTACCTGGCGCTCGAATGCCGCCTGCGCGGCGAGCCCGAGATCGTCCTCCCCCAGACAGCAGCCTTCATCAGGAAGTTCCTATGATCCTTCGCGACGCGCTGCGCGTCCTGATCGACAACTGGGACGGCAGCTACACGGTTCCCTCCCGCACGCTCTACCCCCACCAGTGGAGCTGGGACTCCGCCTTCATCGCCATCGGCCACGCCCGCTGGTCGCCCCGGCGGGCCCGGACGGAGCTGCTCAGCCTGTTCGGCGCCCAGTGGCGCGACGGCAGGGTGCCGCACATCGTGTTCAACCCCTCGGTGCCGGAGGGCGCCTACTTCCCCGGCCCCGAGTTCTGGGCGGTGCGCGCGCCGTCCGGCTGGACCACCTCCGGCATCGTGCAGCCGCCGGTGCACGCGCTGGCCGCCTGGCGGGTCCACCTGGCCGAGCCCGACCCCGGCTTCCTGGCCCGGATCTACCCCCGCCTGGTGGCGCAGCAGGAGTTCCTGCGCGCGCAGCGGCGCGGGCCCGACGGGCTCGTCTCGATCGTGCACCCCTGGGAATCCGGCATGGACAACAGCCCCAGCTGGGACCTGCCGCTGAACGCCGTGGAGCCGACGCCCGACGGCGTGTGCCGCCGCGATCTGCGCCACATCGACCCCTCCGAGCGGCCCACCGACCGCGACTACCAGCGCTACATCGCCCTCGCCCGCGCCTACCGCGACACCGGCTACCGCCGGGCGTGCGCCTTCCAGGTCGAGGACCCGCTCTTCAACGCCGCGTACGGGAGCGCCGAGTGGGCCCTGGCTGAGATCGCGGCGGTGCTCGGCCGCGACCCCGCGCCGCACCGCGCGGAGGCCGAGCGGATCACCGCCGCCATGGTCGAGCACCTCTACCAGGACGGGCTGTTCCACCCCCGCGACGCCCTCACCGGCTGCCTGGTCCGCTCCTCCAGCGCGGCCGGCCTGACCCCGCTCATCCTGCCCGGCCTGCCCCGCGACGTGGCCAACGCGCTGATCGGCACCGGGCTGGACCTGTTCGGGCTGAAGAACGGCGTGCTGCCGAGCTACTCCCCGGCGGCCGCCGAGTTCGACCCGGCGTGTTACTGGCGCGGGCCGAGCTGGATCAACGTGGCCTGGCTGGTGTGGCAGGGGCTGAAGGACCGGCGGGCCGACCTGGCCGACGGGCTCGCCAACGGCATGGTCAACGCCGTCGGCCGATCCGGCTTCCGCGAGTACTTCGACCCCTTCACCCTGGCGGGACACGGGTGCGGTGACTTCAGCTGGTCAGCCGCTCTGATCGTGGACGTCCTGGCTGAGCACGGCCTGAAGGGCGTGCCGCTCACGGCTCGCGAGCTGGGCCAGCAGGCGGGGCCCCTCCGCGAACCCGACCACGTCGGTGATCAGGTGCCGGCGTAGCCGCTCCCCGCGCCCGGCGAGCAGGGCGATGCTCTCGTGCGAGAGCCGCTCCCTGTCCCAGGCGTGCGCCAGGCCGCGCGGCACCCGCCCGATCTGCGCGCAGCGCAGCGAGAGCCCGTTGTGGTGGAACTCCTCGCCCAGCCGCACCTCCTGGGCGCCGCCGGTGTAGAAGGCCAGGTCGACCGCCACACCCTGGGGCCGGAGCAGCTTCAGCGCCAGGGCCAGCGCCCTGGCCTGGCCACGGCACTGGAAGACCACGTCGGCGCCGCGGTCGTCGGGGCCGTGCCGCCAGCGCCGCTTCAGCTCGACCGCCGGGTCGGCGTCCACGGCCATCGTGTCGGCCCCCAGCGCCTCGGCGACCGCCAGCCTGGACGGCGTCTCGTCCACGACCACCACCTCCGCTGCCCCGTACGACAGCGCGAACGACGCGGTCAGCAGGCCCACCACGCCCGCGCCCACCACCGCGACCCGCCGCCCGCGCACGCCGTCGCCCAGGTCGTGCACGTCCGGGCCGTACAGGTCGGCGGCGGCGTGCAGCAGCCCGTTGGCGCAGATGGGGCCCATGTGGGCGACGTAGATGCCGAGCAACGGGTCGAGGTCGGCCGGCAGCGGCACGAACCGGTCGCGCATCGGGTCGGCGACGTAGGCGCTGCGGTGCCCGTAGGTCATGGCCACCAGCGTGCCCTCGGCCACCGCCCGGGTGCGGGTCTCGGCCACCCGGCCGACCTGCATGTAGCCGATGCCGCGCACCGGGTAGGCGATCGACGGGGCGCCCTCCAGGAACAGGCCGAGAGCGCGGTCCCAGGTCGAGGACAGGTAGGGGTTGTCTCCCTTGACGTAGGTGAGCTCGGTGCCGGCCGACACGCCGCTGTGCACGGTCTCCACCAGGAAGCCGCCCTCGGGCACCTCGCCGAGCTTCTCCTCGACCAGGGTCACCTCGCCGGGCGCCTCGATGCTCAGCACCGTCGCGACCTCACGCATCGACCATCACCGGCTTCCGTTCGCGTGCGGACCGGGCCAGCGCGAGCGCCAGCCGGTGGGTCTTGAGCGCCTCCCGGTACGGGGCTCGTACGTCGGCCTGTTTACCCTGGACGGCGTCGATGAACGCGCGATCCACCGCCACCTTGGCCCGTTCCCCTTCCCGCACCCGCTCCCCGCCGTCGACGACCAGCTCGGTCTCGCTCAGCTCCAGCGCGATGCCCTCCGCGTGCACCTCCAGCCCGGCCCGGTGCTTGCGGTCCAGCAGGCTGCAGGTGGCCAGCAGGCCGGCGGCGCCGTCGGCGAAGCTCATGACGGCGGCGGTGGCCCGGTCCACCTCGCCCTCGACCGTGTTGACCGCGGGCACCGCGTGCACCATCGTCACCTCGCCCACGAGCAGCCGCGCCAGGTCCAGCACGTGGACGGCCTGCTCGACGGTCTGTCCGCCCGACATGTCGGGCTTCAGCCACCAGGCGACCGGCGGCACCTTGTCCAGCCAGTGGCCCAGGGCCAGCCGCACCGGCCGGTCGGCCAGCAGGTCCCGGGCGCGGTCGAGGATGTCGAGGTAGCGCCAGTGGTGACCGACCGCCGACGGCAGCCCGCGCCGGTCGATCTCGTCGGCGATCGACTCCGCGGTGGCCAGGTCCAGCGAGAGCGGCTTCTCCACAAAAATCGGCAGATTGCACGACAAGATGTCATGTTCCGGGTTACCGTGCGCGAAGGGAGGCACGCACACGTACACAGCATCCAGATCGCCGGCG
The DNA here is from genome assembly GCF_027620315.1 of Nonomuraea corallina. GTDB lineage: Bacteria > Actinomycetota > Actinomycetes > Streptosporangiales > Streptosporangiaceae > Nonomuraea > Nonomuraea corallina. The sequence continues at coordinate 18,311 of NZ_JAPNNL010000082.1, forward strand.
CTCAGCAGATCGGCATGGTTGCCATAGGCGGGGGAGCGGTGCTTCGAGGCCAGCGCCTCGGCTCTATGGGGATCGGTGTCGGCGATCCCGGCGATCGTTACATCGGGGAAACCTGATAGGACGTCGGCATGACGGGCGGCGACATTGCCTGCCCCTACGATGCCCACACGGATAGTGGGAGACATACCGGGCCTATCCCACGAGACTCGCAAAACAAACAAACATGTTCGAAGAGTCATCAAGGGGGCAGATGTCGCCGACCTGACCTTCAAAGATCGGGGTTGACTGCATGGAAAAAGACTTGGGGACCTTGGCCAGGGTCCGGGAATGGTATGGACCCCACTTCAGCACGGCCGCCGAATGGCCGGTCGACGCTCTCCTCCTCGCCAAGGGAACCACCACGGTGAGCGTGGTGCTGCCGGCTCGGAACGAGGAGTCGACAGTGGGCGACATCGTCACCGAGATCCGCCGCGACCTGATGGAGCGGACACCCCTCGTGGACGAGATCGTCGTGGTCGACTCCCTGTCCACCGACGCCACCGCCGCCAGGGCGGCCGCCGCCGGCGCCCGCGTGGTCGCGCAGCAAGAGGTGCTCCCTCACCTGCCGCCCATGACCGGGAAGGGCGAGGCCCTGTGGAAGGGACTGGCCGCCACCACCGGGGACGTCGTCGTGTTCATCGACGCCGACCTGCACGACTTCGGCTCCCACTTCGTCTCGGGACTGATCGGCCCGCTGCTGGTCGACCGTGACATCCAGTTCGTCAAGGGCGCCTACGAACGCCCCTACACCGGCCCCGACGGGGTGGCCCGCCGCGGCGGCGGCGGGCGCGTGACCGAACTCGTGGCCCGGCCCCTGCTCAACATGTTCTGGCCGGAGCTGTCCGGCTTCGCCCAGCCCCTCGGCGGCGAGTACGCGGCCCGCCGCGAGGTGCTGGAACAGGTCCCCTTCGTCACCGAGTACGGGGTTGAGTTCGGGCTGCTGGTGGACCTCCTGCAGCTCGTCGGCCTCGACGCGATGGCCCAGGTCGACCTGGGCGTGCGCACCCACACGCACCAGTCGGTGCCGGCGCTCGGCCGGATGGCCGGGCAGATCATGCTCACCGCCTGGTCCCGTCTGGAGAACCAGGGACGCCTGGTCTCCTCCGAGTCGCCCGCCCACACCTTGCTGCAGTTCGGTCTCGACGGCCAGGCGGACCTGGTGGACGTGGCCGTGGCAGAGCGACCCCCCTTGGCCTCTCTGGTCCTAGAGGAGGACGTGGCATGAACATCCTGCTCAACTCCGGCCCCTGGCTCCCGGTGCCGCCCCCGGGCTACGGCGGCATCGAGAACGTGGTGGCCACCCTGATCCCCGAACTGCGCTCGCGCGGCGTGCGCGTGGTGCTCGCCTCGGTGGGGACGAGCACGATCGAGGTGGACGAGCTGATCAGCGTCTACGACGACGGCCAGTTCCCGCACCTGCAGAAGCCGTACAACCAGGTCATGGGCATCGCCCACGCCCACCAGGCGCGCGTGGCCGAGGAACTGCGCCGCCGCGGCGACATCGACCTCGTCCACGACCACCTGGAAGTGGTCGGCCCCGGCGTGCTGGCCGCCCTGGACGGCCCGCCCGTCCTGCACACCCTGCACTGGGACCTGCGCAAGCACGCGGCCTTCTACGACTCCTTCCCGAGCAAGATCGCTGTCAACGGCGTCTCCCACTCCCAGCTCGCCCGCGCCCCCGAGGCGCTGCGCCGGTCGTCGCTCGGCGCCGTCCACCTGGCCACCCCCTTGGCGGGCACCGGCCTGCGGGTCGAGCGCGGTGAACACCTCATCGTCCTGGGCCGCGTCTGCGGACTCAAGGGCCAGCACGTCGCCGCCCGCGTCTGCCAGAAGCTCGACCTGCCGCTGACCCTGGCCGGCCCGGTCAGCGGCCTGTCCACCCCCGCCGAGCTGGAGTGCGTCGCCGAGGACCCGTCCCACCCCCTCTTCGGCCACCCGGACGTGCGCTACCACGTCGACCAGGTCTCCCCGTACCTCGACGGCGAACGCGCGACCTGGATCGGCTCCGTCGGCGGCGAGGAGCGCGACCGGCTCTACGCCTCGGCCCGCGCGGCGCTGTTCCCCATCCAGTGGGACGAACCGGGCGGCACCGCCGTCGTCGAGGCCCTCGCCCTGGGCGTGCCGCCCATCGGCCTGCGCCGCGGCTGCCTGCCGGAGATCATCGACCACGGCCGCACCGGCTTCCTCGCCGACACCGAGGAGGAACTCGCCGAGTGGATCCTCCGCGTGGACGAGATCGACCCGGACGAGTGCCGCCGCGAGGCCGCCCGCCGCTTCTCACCCGCCGTCATGGCCGAGCAGTATCTGGAGCTGTACGAGCGAGCGATCAGGAGAAGCCCCGTGGCAGCACGGTGACCGGGACCGAGGAGGCGCGCAGCATCTTCATCGCCAGCTCGCCGATGAAGACGCGGTGCGGCTGGGCGTCCTCGCTGGCGGCGCAGACCAGCAGCTCGCCCGGCAGCCACGTGGCGGTCTCCATCGCGGCCGCCACGTCGTGCCCCTCGGCCACCTCCGCCTCCGCCTCGATTCCCGTGGTCTCCCAGGCCAGCCGCACCGCCAGCGCCAGATCGTCGCGGATGCGCTCCGGGTCGTCGGTGCGCAGGTCGAAAGTGATCAGCCGGAGCGGCACGCCCAGGCGCAGCGCCGCCTGGGCCACCCGCCCCACCGCCTCGTCACACTGCGGCCGGTGCACGTACGCGAGCGTGAGCCTGGACGACCGGCCGACCGGAGCGTAGCCGGACGGCGCGACCATCACCGCCTCCGGCGACAGATGGAGCAGGTGGGCGGCGGTGCTGCCGAGCGCGATGCGCCCGTGCTGACCGCCGCCCGCTGACCCGACGACGATCAGGTCGGCCCTGATCCGGCCGGCCAGCACCCCGAGCCCGCGCCCGGCGCCCCGGCTCTCGAACGCCATGAACTCCGACGGGACGTTCTCCAGCGCCACGCCCGCCTCCGCCAGGTACGCCTGGGCCTGGACCGACTCGCCAGGACTGCCGGGCGGATAGATCGAGGCCACCGTGAGCTCGCCGCCGGTGACCCTGGTGATGGCCGCGCCGAGGGCCAGCGCCTCCCGCCCGCCCGCGTCGTGGGTATAGCCGACGATCACGTGCTCTCCGATCACGACTGCCTCTTTACCCGCTGTGAGCTGGGAATACGCCCTCGTTGCCGAACGTTGTACCAAAACGGAGGCGAAAGGAATTGAAGATCACTCTTGACACCAAGTTCGTCGGCTCGTCCGGCATGGTCACCCTCCGTGACGCCGTCGCGCAGCTCAAGGCCCAGGATCTGGCCTGCACGGTCGCCCGCGACAAGATCGAGCCCAAGGCCCGGATGTTCGCCGAATGCGTCGAGCGCGGTTTCACCCCGCTCCGCAGCGAGATCATGGCCGCCTGCTACCTCGCCGAGCGCGACGCCGCGGCCGAGTCCTTCGATCGCGGACTGATCACGGAAGGCGAGCTGGAGCAGACCCGGCTCGCGCTGGCCAGGCGCTTCCTCGGCGCCGCCTGAACCTTCGTTCTTTCGGCTGACGCGCTCGCGGTCGCCATGCTCGTAAAGTCGTGTCCATCAGCTGTCTGAACGGATGGGACACGCGTGTACCGCGACATCGTCGACTTCGCACTCACCACGCCCGCCTGGCTGCACACCCTCGCCGAGGTGGGCACCGACGCAGGGCTGTTCATCTTCGCGGCGCTGTTCGTCGTGTGCTGGTGGCGGGCGCGCCACGCGCCCCCGCGCGACCTGGCCATCGCCATCGCCGGGCCGGCCGGGATCGTCGGCGCGTACGTGACCAGTGAGGTGCTGAAGCTGATCATCAGGGAGGACCGGCCGTGCCGGGGCGGCGTCCCGACGATCGCCGCCTGCCCGCCGCTGGACGACTGGTCGTTCCCCAGCAACCACGCCGTGATCGCCGCCGGCGCGGCCGGCACGCTCATGCTAGCCTGGCGCGCACTGGGCTGGGTGGTGGTGCCGCTCGCCGCCGTGATGGCGTTCTCCCGGGTGTTCGTCGGCGTGCACTACCCGCATGACGTCCTCGGCGGGTTCGTGCTGGGCATCACGCTGGCGCCGCTGCTGACGCTGCTGCTGGTCGGCGCCGTCACCCCGGTCGTGCGGCTGGTCCGCGGACGCCTGACGGCCGCGGGGTGAGCGTCAGGCGGCCGACCAGGTATGACGGCCGAGGAAGCCCCGCTCGCCCGTCGCGTACTCGTGGAAGGCGCGCCGCACCTCTTCCAGCTCCGCCACCTCGGCGCGGACCATCGCGCCCTCCTTGTACTCCAGCTCGTAGCCGGGGGAGACCTGGATGAAGTGGTGGCCGAAGGTCACCAGCGTCACGAACGGGTTCTGCGGCGACATGGTGCCCAGCACGTCGTGCACCAGCCCCAGATCGGGATCGCGCACGACGAGCCCGTCGCCGGTGTGGAGCTGCATGCCCTGATAGACCCCGAGGGGCGCCACGTTGTGCACCAGATCGCGCTGCGGGTCGTAACACACCAGCCCGTGCGTCCGCGCCACCTCGAACACCTGGGCCGACATCTCGTCCATGGTCTCCAGGTCCATCGTCACCAGGACGCGGTCACCGAAGGCGGTGACCGTGCCCGGCAGCTCCTTGGCGACCTCCGGCAGGTCCCCCTGGTCGGGCTCGCCCTTCCGGACCTCCAGGTAGGTGGCCCGCGCCTGGTCCCTGGAGACGGGCACGGGCTCGTCCCACACCATCAACTCAACGCTCACCCGTCCATCTTGTCGGACCAAGGCCGCACATGAGCGGGTACGAGCTGGAACAACGCCGAAACCGCGCCCTGACCGCCGCTCGCCCGCGTGGCGTCCCTACCCGGTGGTGGCGGGCTTCTCCGTCTCGGGCACCAGCTCGACCGTGCAGTGCATGCACCGGCGCGCCTCGATCGGGATCTCCCCGATGCACTCCGGGCACTCCTTCGTGGTGGCGGCCTTGTCACGGTCGAGCATCTTGATCAGCCTTGTCATCGGCATGACGACCAGCCAGTAGACCACCGCCGCGATGATCAGGAACGTGATCAGATGGTTGAGGAAGTCGCCGTACTTGAACTCGCTGCCGTTGACGGTGAACGAGTACTCGGCGAAGTCCGGTTGCCGCCCTCCGGTGACGGCGCCGATCAGCGGCGTGATGAGGTCTCGGACGAGGGCCTGCACCAGCCCGCTGAAGGTGGCGCCGACGATGACGGCCACGGCCAGCTCGACGATGTTGCCGCGCAGCAGGAAACTCTTGAACCCACCCATAGCGACGGTATGTAGCCGGTCAAGCCAAGGTCAAACCTGCGCCTCAGACGGCGTCGAACCGACCCGCCTTGATCGCGTCGCGGAAGCTTTCCCACTCCGTGCGGTCGAACGAGAGTTTCGCGCCTTCAGCATCCTTGCTGTCGCGGATGAGGACTGTGTCGCCGAATTGTGCCACTTGGATGCAATGCCCGTTGTTGCACGAGTGCCAGGTCATTTCGGGGAGACCTTGGAGGGAGCCCATGCGGCACCTCTCAGAAGTTGTCTACAGACGTCGCCCACAGCCATACCCCGAAATGTGTTCACGTAAGACAGAAGGGCGGGCCGCCATTGCGTGGCCTGCCCTTCTGTGACGGCTGGTTCAGCTGTGCTTGATTTGCCCGATGAAGGCGTGCCACTCGTCCCCGGAGAAGCTCAGCATGGGCCCGTCTGCTTGCTTGGTGTCGCGGACGGCGATGCGGCCGTCGGGCAACGGCGCCACGGCGACGCAGCTGCCGTTGTTGCAGCGGGAGGACACCTTCCAGGTGATCTCCGGCGGGGGAAGCGAAGTCATAGTCGTGCCTCTCCTGGTCAAAGCGGGAAGCCGCTCGTTCTATTGTCTTGATCACCTTTCCTGGCTGCTTCTCCACGAAAGCCGCATCTTCCTGATGTAAAAAGAAGATCGTGTGGTTGGGCGGATTGATGTTTCGGATCGCGATGTCGCAGCCCGGAAAGGACTCCCACTTCTGCGCGGCGCCTGCTGTGGCTGAAACGGCGCGATTGTGCAATGTCAAGGCGTCCTTGTTTTTTGCACGGCTGAAGACTCCCTGCCCGGCTGCGACGCTGAGTGGAGCTGGCAGCTGGAAATCAAGGCATGCTGCAGGTGGCTTTGAACCTCAAGCATGACGTTTGTAGCCGCTTGCCTTACATGGTACGTGCCTGAGGCAATTGCCAGACAGGGATTCTCAAATTTCCTTGCCGGCGAAGTGGTCGCGCTGCATGAGGATCATCTTGCGGGAGGCCACAGGGCTGAGCGCGTCTGCGCGAAGGTGATCTATTACCTCCCTGAAGCGGCTGACTTGGTTGGGTTTCTCCTCGAAGATGTGACCCGCCCTCGTTTCCATGAACACCATGTCCGCGATATCGACATTCCGGTCAAACTCCAGGAGCATGAAGGCGCTGTCGAACCCCATGTGCGCTCCCACTTCGAAGGGCACGACCTGGATGGTCACCTGCGGCAGCTCGGCGAACTGGGCCAGTTGCTCCAGCTGTCTCTTCATGACCTTGGCTCCGCCGATGTGCCGGTGGAGGGAGGACTCGTCCAGCAGCACCCAGTAGCGTGGAGGTTGCGGCCGCCGGAGTAGTTCCTGGCGCCGCATGCGCACCTCTACCTGCCGCTCCACGAGCGTCGCGTCCTTGTCGGGGAAGAACCCCCGAATGACGGCCCTGGCGTAGTCCTCGGTCTGCATGAGTCCGGGGATCGTTGTCGTCTCGTACTCGGTGATGGCTTTCGCTTCGTTCTCAAGGTCGATCAGTGGTCCGATGTCGATGCCCTCACCCTGGTGCCACCAGCCCTGTTGTCTGGCGTCGCGGGCAAGCTCCATCAGTTCGTTCGCATTCTGGATGCCGTAGAGCTGGCCGAGGTCGCGGACGTCGCGGAGACTGGCCCGCCGCTGAGCGGTCTCGATCCGGCTGATCTTGGCCGGAGAACAGAGGAGGTGCTCGGCCACTTGGGCGATGCTCAGGCCTGCCTCTTGGCGTAGATCTCGCAGGCGTCGGGCGAGTTGGCGTTGACGGAGTGTCGGACTGGTCATGTGTCTCCGTCCGCTTGCCTGGGGACCGCGGTGCTCTCCGCTGTCTTGGGCGATCGGGTGTGGTTTGCAGGGCTGGGGGGTGCGCAGCTCATGACGGCCCTCGGGTGGGTGACGCTTACGCCCGTTGTACCCACAGAAGTGGCCAGGGGGCAAATGAGTAAGGTAACAGTCACTGGCAAAGCCTAGTGGCATTTGCCATATGCATGTAGCAATGGCACAAATCACTCGTGCCCCAAGGACTCACACCATGGATCGGACCAGCACGATCAACGACAAAGAAGTCCGAATTGGATTCGGCTTTCTACTTCTCCGCTTCCTTGATCGATGGATCTGCCGCCGCTTCGATGGGCGCGCAAGAGCGGCGGGCTGGCGAGTGCGGAGTCCGGCCCCGCTGATCAGGGTCTACAGCAGAACCGTAGGGCACGCGCTGATCACGTGCGGCACCTGTGGCGGCACCGGGGTCACCCCGCGCGGTGCGTGTCTGGACTGCTTCGGGTCAGGAGAGAGGCCTTGAGCATTTTTGACACACTGCATCGACTGACCGCTCCCGTCCTCCGCCCGCACCCTCTGGTTGTGCTCTGGCGATGGAGGTATGAGATCGGCCTCGCGGGATTCCTGGCGTACGCGGCGGTGGTGGTCACCGGGCCGGTGTTGATCGCCATCGCGGCGGTGCTCGCGGTGGTCGCCCTCTGGCCGCCCGCGCGGTCGGAGGTGTGGGGGCGGATCCGGTGCGTGGTGACCGCGCACCGGATCCGGGTCGGGTTCGTCGAGGCGTACCTGGTGAACCGGCGCGGTAAGACGCCCGCCGTGCTCTGGTGCGCGCCGGCGCCCTTCGGGGAGCGTGTCTGGGTGTGGTGCCGGGCCGGGATCACGGCCGACGACCTGGAGCGGAGTCGGCGCAGGATCGCGGGAGCGTGCTGGGCCGTGGACGTGCTGGTGTGGCCGCACCCGCGCAAGCCGCATTGGGTGCTGCTGGAGGTGATCAGAGTCGGTCATGATCAGGTCGGTTGCCAGGCCGGCCGGTTCTCCGTGCGGGGCGCGCCGTGATCCGGGTGCGCCGGTAGGTCGTGGGCCGTCTCCGATGCCGCGTCGTCGGAGGCGGTCCACCGCTTCGCGCGGGGAGGTGATCGAAGCGAAACGCGGGGAAGGTACTGGTTCGCGTCGGCGGGCTACGAGACCGGACTTGTCCGGTAGGGCGGGGGAAACAGAATATGGGAGGGACCGGGAGGACGCCTCGATGATCGAAATTTGGCCTGGAGATCCCTACCCGCTCGGGGCGACCTACGACGGCGCCGGCACGAACTTCTCGCTCTACACGGAGGTCGCCGACGCCGTGGAGCTGTGCCTGTTCGACGAGGACAACCGTGAGAAGCGGGTGAAGCTCACCGAGGTCGACGGCTTCATCTGGCACGGCTATCTTCCGGGGATCGGCCCCGGCCAGCGCTACGGCTACCGCGTGCACGGCCCGTACGACCCGGCGCGGGGACTGCGCTGCAACCCGAACAAGCTGCTGCTCGATCCGTACGCGATGGCGATCGAGGGTGAGGTGACGTGGCACGAGGCGGCGTACGGTTACCGGTTCGGGCAGCCCGACAGCCGCAACGACCTGGACTCGGCCCCGTACGTGCCGCGTTCGATCGTGATCAACCCGTTCTTCGGCTGGGGTCATGACCGGCCGCCGGCGACCCCGTACCACGACACCGTGATCTACGAGGCGCACGTGCGGGGGCTGACCATCAGCCATCCGAAGATCCCTGAGCGGATCCGCGGCACCTATGCCGCGCTCGGCCATCCGGTGATCACCGATCATCTGACGAAGCTGGGGGTGACGGCGCTGGAGCTGATGCCGGTCCACCAGTTCGTCACCGATCACGTCCTGGAGGAGCGGGGGCTGACCAACTACTGGGGTTACAACACGGTCGGCTTCTTCGCCCCGCACAACCGGTATTCGAGCACCGGGCAGCGGGGGCAGCAGGTGCTGGAGTTCAAGGCCATGGTGAAGGCGCTGCACGAGGCCGGCATCGAGGTCATCCTGGACGTGGTCTACAACCACACGGCCGAGGGCAACCATCTGGGGCCGACGCTGGGGTTCCGGGGCATCGACAACCCCAACTACTACCGGCTGGTCGACGATGACCCGCGCTACTACATGGACACCACCGGCACCGGCAACAGCCTGCTCATGCGGTCGCCGCACGTGCTTCAGATGATCATGGATTCGCTCCGCTACTGGGTCATCGAGATGCACGTCGACGGGTTCCGCTTCGACCTGGCCTCGACGCTGGCCAGGGAGCTGCACGAGGTCGACCGGCTGAGCGCGTTCTTCGACCTGGTGCAGCAGGACCCGGTGCTGTCGCAGGTCAAGCTCATCGCCGAGCCGTGGGACGTCGGGCCGGGCGGCTACCAGGTGGGCAACTTCCCGTCGCGGTGGACCGAGTGGAACGGCCGTTACCGCGACACCATCCGCGACCTGTGGCGCGGCCAGCCGGCCACGATGCCGGAGTTCGCCTCCCGCTTCACCGGGTCGAGCGACCTCTACCAGGCCGACACCCGCCGCCCGGCCGCCTCGATCAACTTCGTCACCTGCCACGACGGCTTCACCCTCCAGGACCTCGTCTCGTACAACCACAAGCACAACGAGGCCAACAAGGAGGGCAACCGCGACGGCACCGACGACAACCGGTCCTGGAACTGCGGCGAGGAGGGACCGGCCGGCTGGGCCATCGAGTCCCTGCGCGAGCAGCAGAAGCGCAACTTCCTCACCACGCTGTTCCTGTCGCAGGGCGTGCCGATGCTGTCCCACGGCGACGAGCTGGGCCGGACCCAGAAGGGCAACAACAACGGCTACTGCCAGGACAACGAGCTGACCTGGGTCGACTGGTCGGATGTGCGGGAGAACTGGCTGCTCCTGGAGTTCACCCAGAGCCTGGCGGCGCTGCGCAAGAAGCACCCGGTGTTCCGGCGCAGGCGGTTCTTCTACGGCAAGCCGGTACGGGGGCTCAGCGACATCGCCTGGCTCACCCCGTCGGGCGAGGAGATGACCGACAGCGACTGGAACGTCGGCTACGCCAAGTCGCTGGCCGTCTTCCTCAACGGCGACGCCATCACCGAGCCCGACCGGCGTGGCCGGCCGATCAGGGATGACTCGTTCCTGCTGCTGTTCAACGCGCACCACGACACGATCCGCTTCACGATCCCCAAGGATTACGGCGACATGTGGCATACCGAGATTGACACTGCGATGCCCATCAAACTGGACGTGCGGGTCTGCCGGGCGGGGGAAGAGGTGGCCGTGCCCGGGAGGAGCGTGCAGGTGCTGCGCCGTGTCTAGGCCCGTCTCGACCTACCGGCTGCAGCTGACCCCCGACTTCGGCTTCGCCCAGGTGGCGGAGATCGCCGGCTACCTGCGCGACCTCGGCGTCAGCCACGTCTACCTGTCGCCGATCCTGCAGGCGACGCCGGAGTCTCTGCACGGCTACGACGTGACCGACCACTCCAAGATCCGCGAGGAGTTCGGCGGCGCTAAGGGCTTCAGGGAGATGGCCGGGCAGCTCGCCGCGCACGATCTCGGCATCGTGCTCGACCTCGTGCCCAACCACATGAACACGCGCAACGCCGCGTTCTGGTCGGTGCTGAAGGACGGGCCGGATTCGCCGTACGCGGGCTGGTTCGACCTCGACTGGGAGGACGGCAAGGTCGCGCTGCCCGTGCTCGGCGACGACACCGAGCCGGTCGTCGACGGCGACGTGCTGCGCTACCACGAGCACGAGTTCCCGTACCCGGGCCACTACCGGCTGGTCGACTGGCGGCAGGGCCCCGGCTACCGGCGCTTCTTCGACGTGTCCAGCCTGATCGGGCTGCGGGTCGAGGACCCCGAGGTGTTCTTCGCCACCCACGAGGTGATCTTCTGGCTGCTGGACGAGGGGCTGGCCGACGGGCTGCGCGTCGACCACCCCGACGGCCTCGCCGACCCGCGCGGCTACCTGGAACGGCTGCGCACCAGGACCAGTGGGATCTGGACCGTCGTGGAGAAGATCCTCATCGGCGAGGAGCGGCTCCCCGGCGCCTGGGCGTGTGACGGCACCACCGGCTACGAGACGCTCAACCGCGTCACCGGCCTGTTCGTCGACCCCGAGGGCAAGCGGCCGCTGGTCGAGCTGTTCACCCGGCTGACCGGCGAACCCGCCGACTACCGCCAGGTCATGACCCGGGCCAAACAGGAGGTCATCGAGCTGTTCTTCGGCGCGGAGGTGAACCGGCTGGCCCGCGCCGCCTCCTGCGACCCCGAGGCCGTCGCCGAACTGCTCGCCGCCATGCCCGTCTACCGCGCCTACGTGGTGCCGGGCGAGCCGCCGCCCGCCGTGTCGGTCGAGATCATCGAGGCGGCGGCCGCGACCTGCTCCCCGGCCGTCCACCCGCTCGTCGAGCAGGTCCTGCACGGGCCGCCCGAGGTGATCACCCGCTTCCAGCAGACCTGCGGCCCCGTCATGGCCAAGGGCGTGGAGGACACCGCGCTCTACCGCTGGTTCCCGCTGTCGAGCCTGAACGAGGTCGGGTGGGAGCCGGACCACTTCGGCGTGGCGGTCGAGGAGTTCCACGCCTACTGCGCGGCCATGCTCCCGTACACCATGACCACGCTGTCCACCCACGACACCAAACGCTCGGAGGACGTGCGGGCCCGGCTCTCGGTGCTGTCGGAGCTGCCGGAGGAGTGGGAGAAGGCGGTGTCCGAGTGGTCGGCCCAGGTCGCCTTCGACGCCCGGCTCGACTACCTGGCCTGGCAGAACCTCATGGCCGCCTGGCCGATCTCCGCCGACCGGTTCACCGACTACCTGCTGAAGGCGGCCCGCGAGGCCAAGACCGCGATCTCGTGGGTACGTCCCGACGCGGACTACGAGCGGGGGCTGCGCGCGTTCGCCGAGGCCGCGGTGCGGCTGCCGATCGGCGACTTCACCGAGCGGATCGACCGCTACGCGATGGCGAACTCGCTCGGGGCCAAGCTCGTCCAGCTCATGATGCCCGGCGTCCCCGACGTCTACCAGGGCAACGAGACCACCGACTTCTCCCTGGTCGACCCCGACAACCGGCGGCCCGTCACGTACCCGCGCGTGCCCGCCTCCGCCTGGGACGCCGCCAAGCTCCGGGTCACCACGCAGGCCCTGCGGCTGCGCCGCCGCCTCGGCACCGGCGCACCGTACACGCCGCTGCGCGCCGAGGGCGAGGCGGCGGAGCACGTGATCGCGTTCGCCCGCGGCGGCGCCGATC
>NZ_JAPNNL010000083.1 GCF_027620315.1 Nonomuraea corallina
TACTTGCGGACGGTGCGGAAGGCTAGGCCGAGTTCGCGGCTGATGGCGTTCAGCGACAGGCTCTTGGCCCGCAGCGCCTGGACCTGAGCATAGCGTTCGTGTGTCCGTGCCACCATCGGCCGTTCGTTGCCGTAGGAGTCCAGGGTCTTGGGCCGCTCGACGGGTTCGGACTCGCTGCCGATGTCGTCTCTGATCGTGGTGTCGTGTTCGGGGACTTCCTGCAGGCAGGATCGGTGCGCGCGGATCGTCTTCTCCAGCGCCGTCGCGAGGTTCTGCCACAAATGGAAGCGATCGGCGACTTGCGTGGCCTCGGGGGCGCCCTCGGGGGCGCCCTCACGGGCGCCGTCGGCGTAGGAGCCAGCCCTATCTCGGCAGATCACCTGCACCCCGGGATGGTCCTTCAGCCACGTGGCCAAGTCGGTGGCGGTCCGGCCGTCCAGCAGATCGATAGGACGGTGGGTGTCCATGTCCACCAGGACGGTGCCGTATGAGTTTCCGCGCTTCTTGGCGAAGTCGTCGACACCCAACACCGTGACCTGCCCTATCTCGGGATCGGGCAGCGCCCGCAGTATCCGTAGCAGCGTGGATCGGCTGACCGGCACGCCGACCAGGCAGGCCATGCGGGCACCGGCTCGCCCGGCCAGTGCTATCGCGATCGAGGTAAGAAGAGCGCGTAACGCGTTGCTACGCCGGGCGTGCCGCTGGGTCAGCCCGTCGATCTGTTCTGCGAAGATCTCCCGGCCACAGGAGGGGTCGCCGCAGAAGAAACGGCGCACCTCCAACTCGATCTTGACCGGCCGCCCGCCCGTCGCCAGATCCCACACGGTCCGGCGATACCGGCTGTGCACTCGGGTCGAGAGCAACCCACACTCCGGGCACGGGGCCTCACTCGCCACGGTGCGCGCCGCGATCAGCATGGTGCCACCGAGGTCCTCAACATCGAAGACATCCATCTCCCGCAGAGCGGGGCAGAACAAACGAAGGCAGCAGGCGTTCTCGCCCGCCGGCGCATGCAGCACAATGAACCCCACGGCCGCTCGTTAGTGATCAGGTTCTCGACAAACCAGATCGTTGACGAGCGGCCATCTCTGTGTGGGGTCCGTTACAAGATCGCGATAACGAGAAGAAGCGCCAGGATCCTCTCGCCGAGCTCACCCTGAGTAGCTGATCATCGAGAGTGAGTCAGAGCCCTTTTGCACGGCCACGGACAGCGCAGGGCGGTGCGTAGTTCATCGAGCTTCTTCGATTGCTCGTCCGGCCGGGTCTGTTGGATGCAGATGTCATCGAGCCGGTAGTAGAGCTCGCCTGTGATGTGGGCCCACTCCAGGAACTCCAGGTAGGCCGTTCGTCGTGCCTCACGGATCTGGACATGATGTTGGGCCTTAACAGATGCTTCGGCCTGGATTCGCGCTGCGCGTGCGTTCCCGATACTGGCTACCCATCCCGCTAAGATCGCCGTCCCGCCGGTCAAAAGCGCGACCCATACGGTGCTGTCCACACGATCTCCTGGTTCGGATCGGCGCGTTCGCGCCTGTGCATCCACAGTCGGGTGTTCTTAGCAGCTATGAAGGATCAAGAAAGCAAGAGGACTCACGGTGCCCGCTTCACCGCGGGAGCCAGACCGCGATGAGGGAGATCAGCGCGATCGGTCCCATCACGGCCGACGACACCACGATCGCGCGGTGGCCGGGCAGCAGGCGGGCGAGGGCGCGTGAGGCGGATCGCCGTACCGGGCCGGCGCCCGGCAGGACGAACAGGCCCAGGGTGAAGGCGCCCGCGGCCAGGGAGTCGACGTCGCTCGCGCTCAGCGGGCCCACCCGGTGCAGGAGTATCGCGGCGGTCATGCCCAACGCCAGGGCCAGGAGGGTGTGGCCCAGCGCCACGAGCGCGGCCCTGGCCGGCGTCCGCCGGTCCGGGCCGAGGAAGTGGTCGGCGGCGCGCAGTCCCAGCGCGAGCGCCGCCACCGCCAGGCCCGCGGTGACCGGGTTGATGATGGTCACCGACATCAGCGTCACGAGGGCGAGCACGCCGACGAAGTCGCTGCCTGCCAGGAACCGCCGGAGGTCGAAGGGCTGCGACGGCGAAGGGTTGTCGCCCCGCGACCGGTCACGCGGCTGGTCTCGCGGCTGGTCGAGGTGGCGGGTCGGCGGGTGCGCAGGCGCGGGCGCGTACTGGACGGGTGGGAGCAGGTCGGAGACGGTGTTCAGCGTCAGGGTGCGGTCCGGCCGGGGCGCGGCGGCCGGGTTGAGGGCCTCCGCCGTACGCAGGAGTTCGCGGGCGCCGGGCCGGGCCGCCGGGTCGATCTCCATCGCCCGCGCCAGCCAGCCGCGCAGCCAGGCGGGAGCCAGGTCGAGCCGGGCCCGTCCTTCCATGGTGTTGTAGCAGACCGCCTCGAACGGTCCCGTCCCGAACGGCGGCTGACCGGTGGCGGCGAAGAACACCGTCGAGGCCAGCGCGTGCACGTCGGCCGCCTGGGTGATGCGCGTGCCCCGGATGATCTCCGGGGCGAGGTAGCCGGGCGTGCCGACGAACATGCCCGTCCGGGTCAGCCTGACCGCGTCCACCAGGTGCGCGATGCCGAAGTCGATGACCAGCGGCTGACCGTCGACCATGATGACGTTGGACGGCTTGAGATCGCGGTGGATCACTCCGGCCGCGTGGATGTCGACCAGCGCCCGGCACAGCCCGACGGCCAGGCGGGCGACCTCGCGCGCCTCCAGCGGCCCCCGGGTCAGCACGGTGTCCTCCAGCGTGCGGCCGGGGGCGAACTGGGTCACCACGTACGGGCGCTGCCCCGCGAGCTCGGCGTCGATCAACTGGGCGACGTGCCGGCTGCGGACCCGCCGCATCGCGTCCACCTCACGCGACAGCCGGTCGCCGGCCTTGAGGTCGGCCCGTACGTGCTGGTGCAGTTCCTTCACCGCCACTTCCCGGCCCGCACCGTCGAGACCGAGGTGCACCGTCCCCATGCCGCCTTCGCCGATCTTCCTGATCAGCCGGTAGGGGCCGAGCTGCTC
The DNA here is from genome assembly GCF_027620315.1 of Nonomuraea corallina. Taxonomy (GTDB): domain Bacteria; phylum Actinomycetota; class Actinomycetes; order Streptosporangiales; family Streptosporangiaceae; genus Nonomuraea; species Nonomuraea corallina. The sequence goes on from NZ_JAPNNL010000083.1 coordinate 3,018, forward strand.
CTGCGTCTGCGTGCTCATTCGCGGACGTCATCCTCCGTGTCGTGCGCATCGGTCGGGGCCCTGCTCGTACCGGGATCCCTTGGGATGCACAGTAAGCCAAGAACGACCGGAGCGCGTCCGCGAGCCGCTCACCCCCGCAACAGCCGGCGGACCCACTCCTCGTCCTGCCCGAGCGACGGCGGCCGGAGGCGGTAGGTGGGCGGGGTGGCGCCGAGACGGATCGGGTTGGCGACCTGGCCGACGCCGTCGAGCTCCACCGCGGGTTCCAGGCCGAGGTCCTCGGCCAGGGCGAAGGCGGCGGCCAGGTCGTTGATCGGCCCGCACGGCACGCCGGCGGCGGTGAGCAGGCCGAACCACTCGTCGGCGGTGCGCGCGGCGAGCGCCTTGTTCAGCTCGCCGACGAGCCGGTCGCGGGCGGCGACCCGGCCGGCGTTGGTGGCGTACCTCTCGTCGCCGGCCAGGTCGGGCCGCTCCAGCACCGCGCAGAGTGCCCGGAACTGCCGGTCGTTGCCCGCCGCGATGACGATCGCCCGGTCCGCGGCCTGGAACACCTCGTACGGGACGACGCTCGGATGCCGGTTGCCCATGGCCTTCGGCACGACCCCGGCGGCGGCGTACGCGGAGGAGTGGTTGGCCAGCGCCGACAGCAGGGACGACAGCAGCGAGATCTCGACCCGCTGGCCCTCGCCGGTCCGGTCGCGGTGGCGCAGCGCCGCGAGGACGCCGAGCGCGGCGTGCAGGCCGGTGATCACGTCCACCACGGCGACGCCCGCCTTGGTGCCCTCGCCGCCGGGCTCGCCGGTGACGCTCATCAGCCCGCCGACGGCCTGCGCGATCAAGTCGTAGCCGGGCAGTCCGGCGCCCGCCCCCGAGCCGAAACCGGTGACGGAGCAGTAGACGAGGCCGGGGTTGAGCGCGCGCAGCGTCTCGTGGCCGAGGCCGAGCCGGTCCATGGTGCCCGGCTTGAAGTTCTCCACCAGCACGTCGGCGCGGGCCGCCAGGGCTCGCGCGACCTCCAGGTCGCCCTCGTCGCGCAGGTCGAGGGCGATGGACCGCTTGTTGCGGTTGACGGCGAGATAGTACGTGGCCTCGCCGCCGGGGGCGTGCGGCGGGCCCCAGTGGCGGGTGTCGTCGCCGGCGCCGGGTCGTTCGACCTTGACCACGTCGGCCCCGAGGTCGGCCAGGAGCATCGTGGCGTACGGTCCCGCCAGCACCCTGCTGAAGTCGGCGACCAGCAGCCCGTCCAGCGCGGTCATGCCGGCGCTCCCGGCTGCGGCGGGTGCTGAAGGTGACACGTGCTCAGCTTCGACATGTTCGCTACGGTACGCAGCGCCCTGACCAGGATGACCGGCCGGGGCGTCGCTTGACGTGGAGCCCGCTCCAGCCGACAAGCTGGTCGTATGCAGACTCGTACCATCGGAAGCCGCACCGTGAGCGCCATCGGGCTCGGGGCGATGCCCATGTCGGTGGCCGGCCACATGCCCGACGCGGACCAGTCCGTCCGCACCGTCCTCGCAGCTCTGGACGCCGGCCTGACACTGATCGACACCGCCGACGCCTACACGCCCGACCACGACGACCCCGGGCACAACGAGCGGCTGGTCGCCCGCGCGCTGTCGCTGTGGCCGGGCGACCCGGGAGAGGTGCTCGTCGCGACCAAGGGCGGGCACGTGCGCACGCCCGGCGGCGGCTGGGACGTCGACGGCAGCCCCGACCACCTCAAGCGGGCCTGCGAGCGCTCGCTCAAGGCCCTGGGCGTCGACAGCATCGGGCTCTACCAGCACCACCGGCCGGACCCGAAGGTCCCGTACGAGGAGTCCATCGGCGCGCTGAAGGACCTGCACGACGCGGGCAAGATCCAGATGGCCGGGATCTCCAACGCGAACCCGGAGCAGATCAGGCTCGCCCACGCCATCCTGGGCGAGCGGCTGGTGAGCGTGCAGAACCAGTACTCGCCGCGCTTCCGGTCCAGCGAACCGGAGATCGACGTGTGCGCCGAGCTGGGCCTGGCGTTCCTGCCCTGGTCGCCGCTGGGCGGCATCGGCCGCACCGGCGAGCTGCGCGCCGCCTTCGCCGAGGTAGCCGAGGCTCGCGGCGTCTCGCCGCAGCAGGTCTGCCTCGCCTGGGAGCTGGCCCGCAGTCCGGTGGTCATCCCGATCCCCGGGTCCAGCCGGCCGGAGTCGATCCGCGACTCGGCCGCCGCCGCGTCCCTGGAGCTGAGCGCGGAGGAGGTGGCGCGGCTGGGCTGACGGCTGCCCCGCCCCTGTTTGACTCCTCGCTCGGCGATCGCGCAGACTGGCCCGTACCGGACAGTAGTGTCCGGTACGGGCGAGCGCAGGAGGACCGGATGACCGACCAGTGGGACTACCTCGTGGACGTCCTGGTCGCGGGCACGGGCGCGGCAGGGCTGACCGCCGCGATCACCGCCGCGGACCAGGGCCTGGACGTGCTGATGGTCGAGAGCACCCCGAAGTGGGGCGGCACCACGGCCATCTCCGGCGGCGGCCTGTGGGTGCCGGCGAACCCCCTGATGGTCCGGGACGGCGTCCGCGACTCCGCGGAGGAGGCCCTGACGTACATGGACGACGTCATCGGCGACGCCGGGCCGGCCTCGTCGCCGGAGCGCAGGCAGGCGTTCGTCCGCACCGGCCCGGAGGTCGTGCGGTTCCTCGGCCGCAAGGGCGTCCGCTGGCGCAGGTCCCCCGACTACCCCGACTACTACCCGGACCGGCCCGGCGGCAAGATCGGCCGCTCGCTGGAGGTCGCCGGCTTCGACACCAAGCTGCTCGGCGACTGGTACGCCTCCTCGCGGGCCAAGGACGGCATCCCGCTCCCCCTCATGACGAACGACGTGTGGCTGCTGGCCCGCGCCTGGTCCACGCCCTCCGGTTTCGTACGGGGCGCGCAGTTCGTCTTCCGCTCGATCGGCGCGTACGCGAGCGGCAAGCGGCCCGTCGGCCTCGGCGGCGCGCTGGTCAGCTCACTCATGCACATCGTCCGTACGCAGCAGACGCCGGTCTGGCTCTCGTCCCCGGTCGTCGAGCTGATCCTGGAGGACGGCGCGGTGGTGGGCGCCGTGGTGGACAAGGACGGCAGGCGGCGCAGGGTCCGCGCCCGGCGCGGCGTGGTGCTCGGCGCGGGCGGCTTCGCCCACAACCGGGAGTGGCGGGAGAAGCACCACGGCATCCCCGGCTACTCCTCGGCGCCGCAGGGCGACCTGGGCACCGCCATCGAGGCCGGCGCCCGCGCGGGCGGCGCGCTGGCGCTGATGGACGACGCCTGGTGGGGCGGAAGCGCGCTCGGCCCGGAAGGCGGCGCCCACTTCATGCTCGCCGAGCGGTCCATGCCCTTCGGCATCATGGTGGACGCGAACGGCGACCGCTTCGCCAACGAGTCGGAGTCGTACGTCGACCTGGGGCACCACATGCTCCAGCACGACGTGCCGGGCCCCATGTGGCTGATCACCGAGGCCCGCCACGCGCGGCGCTACCTGAACACCACCCTGCTCGGCCGCAAGAAGGAGTGGGCGCGGGCCGGCCTGCTCGTGGAGGCCCCGTCGCTGGAGGAGCTGGCGAAGCGGATCGACATGGAGCCGGAGCGGCTGCGCGCCACCGTCGAACGGTTCAACGGCTTCACCCGCACCGGCGTCGACGAGGACTTCGGCCGGGGCCGCACGGCCTACGACAACTACTACGGCGACCCCCGGGTCAAGCCCAACCCGAACCTGGGCCCGCTGGAGAAGGGGCCGTTCCGTGCCATCCGGGTGTATCCCGGCGACCTGGGCACCAAGGGCGGCCTGCTCACCGACGAGCACGGGCGGGTGCTGCGCGAGGACGGCTCGGTCATCGCCGGGCTGTACGCGGCGGGGAACACGACGGCGTCGGTGATGGGCCGCACGTATCCGGGCCCCGGCTCGACCATCGCGCCGGCCGTCGTCTTCGGCTACCTGGCCGCGCGCCACGCCGCGACCCGCTGACGGCGGGGCCGCCGGGCGGCTCAGGGCTCGATGCCCCGGCGCAGCAGGGCCCACATCCGCTCGGCGGTCGCGGGGCGCTCCCGCGCCGGGACCTCGGCGAGCAGGAGGGCGACCATTCCGACGGCCATGATGAGGTCGCCGGCCGTCACGTCCTCGCGGATCCGGCCGGCGCGGCGCGCCTCGGGCAGCCGGCCGGCCAGCAGCCTGGTGACGCGCTCGCGCACGTCGAGGATGCGCTCGTCGGGCTGCGTCGGCACGGTCACCATCCTGACGAACGCGGTGGAGGCGATGGACTGCTCGGTGATCAGGGCGAGCACGTCGTCGAGGGTGGCGTCGGGCCGGGCGGCGAGCGCCTCCAGGTCGGCCAGGCTGTCTTCGAACACGGCGAGCGCGAGGCTGACCCGGTCGGGGAAGTGCCGGTAGAGGCTGCCCTGCCCGACGCCGGCCGCGCGGGCGACCATGGTGAGCGGCGCGTCGTAACCCGCTCCGGCGAAGACCTCGCGCGCCGCCGCGATGAGCGCCGCCCGGTTCGCCGCCGCGGCGCTGGGTCCGCGATTGGGTCGACGCTCGGCTGACATGGCGGCTATCGTAGCAACCGGACAATGTTGTCCGGTTGGTGCCTGGCGAGAGGACGGACCCTGTGACCACTTTCGACGACCGCGTCGCCCTCGTCACGGGCGCGGGCTCCGGGATCGGCCGGGCGATCGCCATCGCCTTCGCCGCCGCCGGAGGCCGCGTCGTCGTCGGCGACCTCGACCCCGAACGCGCCGCACAGACGGCCAAGGAGATCAACGGCTCGGCGCCGGACGGCCCCGCCGCCGTCGCGGTGACCGCCGACATCGCCGACGAGGCCGCGGTCGCCGCGCTCGTACGGACCGCGATCGACACGTACGGCCGGATCGACGTGCTCTTCAACAACGCCGGGATCATCGACACGATGGCCCTGCCCGCCGAGATCCCGCCGGAGCTGTGGGAGCGCGTCCTGCGGGTCAACCTGACCGGCACGTTCCTGGTCACCCGCGCGGTGCTGCCGCACCTGCTCCGCCAAGGGCGCGGCTCCATCGTCAACATCGCCTCGGAGGCCGGCATCCGCGGCGGCGCGGCGGGCGCCGCCTACACCGCGTCCAAGCACGGCGTCGTCGGCCTGACCAAGAGCGTGGCCTGGGCGCACGCCAAGGACGGCATCCGCTGCAACGCCATCCTGCCCGGCGCCACCCTGACCAACATCGCCGACGGGGCGACGTTCGACCAGGCCGGCGCCGCCCGGCTGAGCCCGGTGCTGGCGCTCGGCGACCAACTGGCCCAGCCCGAGCAGATGGCCGACGCCGCGCTGTTCCTCGCCTCGGACGCGGCCTCGTTCGTCAACGGCGCGATCGTGCCGGTGGACGGCGGCTGGTCCGCGGGCTGACCCTCCTTGATCACGCCGCGCTACACCCGGCGTGATCAAGGGTAGGAAGAGTGACAGGAGGTGGCGTTGATGCGCGCGTTGCGGTTGCCGGCCTGGAAGTCGGAGCCCGAACTGGTCGAGGTGCCCGACCCTGAGCCGGGTCCGGGGCAGGTGGTGATCAAGGTGGGTGGGGCCGGCGCCTGCCATTCCGACCTGCACCTGATGCGTGACTTCACGGGCGGGCTGCCCTGGGCGCCGCCCTTCACGCTCGGCCACGAGAACGCCGGCTGGGTGCACGCCGTCGGCGACGGCGTCACCGGCCTGGAGCCCGGCACGGCCGTGGCCGTCTACGGGCCGTGGGGGTGCGGCGTCTGCGAGCGGTGCCGGCTCGGCGTCGAGACCTACTGCGAGAACCCGGCGGGCGCGCCGGTGCCCGCGGGCGGCGGAGGGCTGGGCCTCGACGGCGGCATGGCCGAGTTCATGCTCGTGCCCGACGCCCGGTTCCTGGTGCCGCTGCCCGACGGGCTCGACCCGGTGGCGGCGGCCCCGCTGACCGACGCCGCGCTCACGCCCTACCACGCGGTACGCCGGTCCTGGGCCAAGCTGCCGCCGGGCAGCACCGCCGTGGTGATCGGCGCGGGCGGCCTCGGGCACCTGGCGGTGCAGATCCTCAAGGCGACCACGGCCGCCCGGGTGATCGTCGTCGACACCCGCGAGCAGGCCCGGGAGAGCGCCCTGCGGCACGGCGCCGACCACGCGGTCGCGCCGGGCGAGCGGGCCGCCGGCGAGATCCGCGAGGCCACCGGCGGCCGGGGCGCCGACGTGATCATCGACTGCGTGGGCGCGCAGGAGACGCTGGCCCTGGCGGGCGCCGTCGCGCGGATGCTCGGCGACCTCACCATCGTCGGCATCGCCGGGGGCGCGCTGCCGGTGACGTTCGGCTCGCCGCCGTACGAGGTGTCGGTGCAGTCGACGTACTGGGGCACCAGGCCGGAGCTGAGCGAGGTGCTCGACCTCGCGGCACGCGGGCTGATCCGGGCGGAGGTCACCACGTTCCCGCTGGACCAGGCCGTGGAGGCCTACCACCGGCTGGAGAACGGCGAGCTCACCGGCCGCGCCGTCATCGTCCCGAACTGAGCGACCCGTCGTCCAGCAGCCGTCGCAGGTCCGCGACCGGCCGCACGCCGGGAACCGGTGGGCGGTCGTCGATCACCAGGCTGGGCACGCCGGTCACGCCGCGCTCGGCCGCGCGGCGCCGGTCGGCGCGCACGTCGCCGGCGTAGGCGTCGCCTTCCAGGACGGCGCGGGCCTCGTCGCCGTCCAGCCCGGCCAGCTCGCCCAGCCCTTGGAGGACCTCCGCGTCGGCCACGTTGCGCCCTTCGGTGTGGTACGCGCGCAGCAGCAGTTCCATCAACTGGTCGGCCCGGCCGCGGTCGGCGGCCAGCTTGGTCAGCCGATGCGCGTCGAAGGTGTTCACCGGGCGGGCCAGGTGCAGGTTCAGGTCCAGGCCCTCGGCCTCGCCCACCGACCGGATCAGGGCGATGCGGGCGGGCGCCTGATCGCCCCGCCATTCGGCCATGGCCTCCGCGGCGGTCGGGCCGGGGGTCCGGCTCGCCTCCGGCGCGAGTTCGTAGGCCCGCCAGACGACCTCGACGCCCTCGTGGCGCCGGTCCAAGGCGGCCGTCAGGCGTCTCTTCCCGATGTAGCACCAGGGGCACAGCACATCGGCGTACATCTCGATCTTCATATACGTCCCATCCGGTGATCGTGGAGCACGGCCGCCATCCTGCGATCTCAACCTCGGTTGAGGTCAACCTTCGCCGCCTGGGCGGCGACCGGCCCTTGTTCACGATCCGATGCGGTGATATCGGTGTGCTCAGACGCCGAGACAGGAGTCGCATCAGGTGATGGACGACGCCCGCAAGATCAGGCGGACCGCCGCCCCCGGGACCTGCCCGGTCAGCCGGGCCGCCGACGGCACCTGGCAGGTGCGCGGATTCGCCGAGGCGCGGGCCGTGCTGCGCGCCGAGGCCACCGTGCAGGCCGGACTGGGCGTCGAGACGGTGGACAAGGCGCCCGCCGGGATCCGCCGGCCTGTCCTCTACCGCGACGGCCCCGAGCACCGCGAGCACCGGCGGCAGACCGCGCGCTACTTCACGCCGCGCCGCGTGGACGAGCACTACCGCGGACTGATGGCGGACATCGCCGACCGCCAGCTCGCCAGGCTGCGCGCGGACGGCTCGGCGCAGCTGTCCGATCTGAGCTTCGGCATGGCGATCGGGGTGGCCAGTGCGGTCATCGGACTCACCGAGAGCAGGCCGGGCATCCGCCGCAGGCTGGAGCGCTTTTTCCCGGAGAAGTTCGGCAGACCCGGTTTCACCAGCCTGAGCGGGATCTACTGGATGGGACGGCAGATCCACAGCTGGGGCAGCATCTACCTGGCCGACGTCCGCCCCGCGGTCCGGCCGCGCCGCCGGGAGCCGCGTGACGACCTCATCTCCCATCTGATCGCCGAAGGATGCACCGACGCCGAGATCCTCGGCGAGTGCCTGACGTTCGCCGCGGCGGGGATGGTGACGACGCGGGAGTTCATCTGCGTCGCCGCGTGGCAGCTGTTCACCGACGAGGCGCTGCTCGACCGGTACCGGAAGGCCGAGGAGCCGGAACGGCTGGCCGTGCTGCACGAACTCCTGCGGCTCGACCCCGCGGTGGCGCGGCTGCGGCGGCGCACCACCGCGGACCTCGAACTCCCCGGGCAGGTCACGGTTCCCGCGGGCGAGGTGATCGAACTGCTCGTCGACGAGGTGAACGCCGACCCCCGGGCGGTGGGTTCCGGGGCGCTGTCCGCGTGCCCCGGCCGGGACCTCGACGAGGGCGCCGGGCCGGCGGTGCTCTCCTTCGGCGACGGCCCGCACCGGTGTCCCGGCGCGGGCATCGCCATCCTGGAGACGGACGTCTTCCTCACCCGGCTCTTCGCGCTGCCGGGGATCCGGATGGCGGCGGCGCCCACGGTCGGCTTCAAGGACGAGATCGGCGGCTACGAGATCCGCGGCCTCACCGTCACCACCGGCTGACGACGTCCCAGGTCAGGGCGTCACGGGCGCGGCGTGATCCCTGGGCCCTATGCTGCCGATCATGAGCATCCCTCTCAGCGACAGCGCCCGGAGCCTCCTCAAGGCTCCCAACCTCGGCGTTCTCGCCACTCTCAACCCCGGCGGCGGTCCGCAGACCTCGGTCGTCTGGGTCGGCACCGACGGCGACGACGTGGTCATCTCCTCCCAGGCGGGAAGGCGCAAGGTCCGGAACCTGGAGCGGGACCCACGGGCCAGCCTCAGTGTGTTCGACCTTTCGGAGCCCGACAGGTACGTCGAGGTCCGAGGGATCGCGACGATCACCGAGGACGAGGGAAGGCGGCTGGCGGTGAGGCTGGCGGAGGAGTACGCGGGTGAGGGAGCCGGCGAGGAGTACCTCCGGCTGCCCCCGGAACTGGTGCGCGTGACGATCCGCATCACCCCGCAACGGGTGACGGGGAACGCGGCGGGATGAGGGTCAGCCGTCGGCGGCCGGTCTGAGCAGGCCGATCTCGTACGCCGCCGCCACCGCCGCCGCCCGGTCCTTCACGTGGAGCTTGGCGAAGACGTGGAGCAGATGCGTCTTGACCGTCGCCTCGGTGATGAAGAGCTTCCCGGCGATGTCACGGTTGGTCGCGCCCCGGGCGATCATCTTGAGCACCTCGAGTTCGCGGCGGCTCAGCGTGCGCGGCGCCTCCGGTGCGCGGGCCTTCGCCGTCAGCACGCCGGCCACCGTCGGGGACAGCACGGTCTCGCCGCGGGAGGCCGCCTGCACGGCACGGCGCAGGTCGGCACGGGGCGTGTCCTTGAGGAGGTAACCGGTGGCGCCCTGCTCGATCGCCGGCAGCACGTCGGCGTCGTCGTCGAACGTGGTCAGGACCAGCACGTGGACGCCGGGCGTCTGCTCGCGGAGCCGGCGGATGACCTCCACGCCGCCCGTCCTCGGCATGCGCAGGTCCAGGAGCACGACGTCGGGGCCGGTGCGCAGGCCACGGCGAGGGCCTCGTGCCCGTCGGCCGCCTCGCCGACGACCTCGAAGCCGGGGTCGCCGGCGAAGATGCCGCGCAGGCCGTCCCGGACGATCGGGTGGTCGTCCACGATGATCAATCGGATCGGCGGCATCGGCTCACCGTCCCTGGCCGGTGTCGGCGGGGATGGCCGGGATGGCCGGGACGGTGGCGGAGACCCCGGCGCCCTGTCCGGGGGCGGACTCGATCGCGAAGCTTCCGGCCAGGCGGGTGACGCGCTGACGCATCGCGACCAGGCCGAAGCCCTCGCCGTGGGACGCGCCGGCCGGGGCGAAGCCGGCGCCGTCGTCACGTACGTCCAGCGCCACCACGTCGTCCATGTACGAGAGCGTAAGTCCGACCCGCCCGGCCGAGGCGTGCTTGGCCACGTTGGCCAGCGCCTCCTGCGCCACCCGCAGCAGGCACGTCTCCACCTCCGCGTGCAGCGGCCGGGGATCGCCGGTGATCGACACGGTGGCGGGCACCCCGGTGTTCCGCGACCAGGTCGCCGCGAGGTCCTCCAGAACGGCCGCCAGCCCGGCCTCGTGCTGCAGCGACGCCGGGCGCAGCGCCTGCACCGAGCGGCGGGCCTCGGTCAGGCTCTCCCTGGCCATGGCCGCGACCGTGTCCAGGCGGGCCCGGGCCGGAGGCGGCACGTCCCCGACGGCCTCCAGCTGGGTGAGGATGGCGGTCAGGCCCTGCGCGATGGTGTCGTGGATCTCCCTGGCCATGCGCTGCCGCTCCTCCAGCACGCCGGCTTCGCGGGCCTGGGTCAGCAGCTGGGCCTGGAGGTTCGCGTTGTCGTCGGCGAGCGCGACCAGCTTGGCGCTCGTCTCCCGCAACTCAGCGATCATCACCTTGCGCTGGTCGTTCTGGTCGGAGATGGTCTTGATGATCAGGCCGACGGCGGAGGCGGCCAGCACCCCGACGACGAAGGAGCCGAGCAGCTCGACCGGGGTGCGCCCGAGCTGCGGGCGGGCGGCGATCAGCACGCCGACCGTCACGGCCACCCCCCCGTACGCCCACAACCCGGGCAGCAGCGCGAAACACTGGACGAACGCCCCCAGCCCCGTCACCGTGAACACGCTGTCGATCCTGACCAGCACCCCGATGACGGCGAGCAGGACGGCGAAGTAGGCGATCAGCGCCACCGGGCGGGCGATCCAGCCCGGGTGGGAGGTCACCACCAGCCAGTGCCAGGCCACCGCGAACAGCGCCAGGACCAGCACCTCCGGCCGCCACTCCCGCAGCAGGGCGAAGAGCGCGGGAAGCAGGACCAGCAGGTACGGCAGCGCGGCCTGGACCCGGTCCCAGCGCGTCAGGCCCGGGTCGGTCGTCACCATCGGAACGTCCTGAGGGCGAGGCCGCCCGCGACGATCGAGATCGCGACCATGACGCCCAGCGTAAGCGGTGAGGTGGCGGCGCCCGCCCAGCCGTCGCGGACCGCCTGGACCGCGGGCGCCATGGGAAGGAGGTCGCCGATCGCCCGCATGGAGCCGGACATGCTCTCCCGGGGGATCATGGCGCCGGACAGGAACACCATCGGGAAGAACACGGCCAGCCCGATCACGGTCGCGGCGCGGCCGGTGGGGACGAGCGCGCCAAGGAGGAGTCCGATGGAGCCCAGGCTGAGCGCGCCCAGCAGCCAGGCCACCAGGAGGCCCCCGACGTTCGCCGGCGTGGTCAGCCCGAACGCGACCAGGCCGATGACGATCAGCAGCGCCGAGCCGAGCACCGCCAGCAGCATGTGCGCCGCCCACTGCGCCCCGAACAGCATGGCGCGGGAGGCAGGGGTCACGCGCAGCCGCTTCAGGACCCGGCGCTCCCGGTAGTGGGCCAGCGTGGCGGGGAGCACGACCAGCGCGGCCAGGCCGATGACGAACACGGTCAGCATCGGCACCGTGGCGTCGATCAGCGACGTGCCGTCCCGCAGGGGCTTGTCGCCGTCGCGCAGCTTGACCCAGAGCATGATCGCTGGGAAGACGAGCGCGAAGAAGGCCGACATCGGGTCACGGACGATCAGCTTGAGCTCGACGGCGACGACGTTCATGAGGCCCTTCATGCCGGTTCCCTTTCGGTCAGAGCGAAGTACGCATTCTCCAGAGAGCCGGCTCCCGCCTTCGCGATCAGCTCCGCCGGGCTTCCCTCGGCGACGACCCGGCCGCGGTCGACGATGGCGAGGCGGTCGCACAGCGCCTCCGCCTCGTCCATGAAGTGGGTGACCAGCACGACGGTGACACCCCGCTCGCGCATCTCACGGATGAGGCCCCACGTGGTACGGCGGGCGGCCGGGTCCAGGCCGGTGGTGAGCTCGTCGAGGAAGACGACCTCGGGGTTGCCGACCAGGGCCAGCGCGATGAACAGGCGCTGCTTCCAGCCGCCGGACAGGTTCGCGAAGCGGACCCGCCTCCGGTCCGAGAGCCCCCATGCGTCCATGACCGCCCGCCAGTCGGCCGGCCTGTCGTAGAAGGAGGCGTACATCCTCAACGCCTCGCCCACCTTGATGGCGTCGGGCAGGGCCGCCTCCTGCAACTGGGCGCCGATGCGCTGCAGGAGCGCGTGCCGGTCCTCGTACGGGTCCAGGCCGAGCACGCGCAGCGTGCCCCCGTCCGGCCGGCGCAGCCCGGAGGCGCACTCCACGAGCGTGGTCTTGCCCGCGCCGTTGGGGCCGGCGATGCCGAAGATCTCGCCACGCCGCACGGTCAGGGTGACGCCGTCGACCGCCTTGCCCGTCCTGTAGCTCTTGGTCAGGTCGTTGATCTCGATGATCGCTGTCATGCTTCGAGCCTCGCCGCCGGGCGCCGCCACCGGCATCCACCGATCGGTTGATGGGGTCAGGTGCCGTCGGTGCTCACGTGGAAGCGGGCCGAGCGGTAGCCGGGACAGAAGCGCGCCCACCGCTCCTGGATCTCCGCGAAGGCCGCCACCAGCTGTTGAGGTCAACACCGCTCAGGCGTGAACGTCTTGCGGACGCGGACGGCCCTGAACGACCATAGGTTGACGCCGGCCTCGCACCGGCGACAGAGGGGGCGACCACATGGCGCTGGCGCTGGACCTGCTGCACCTGCTGGACCTGGTCGACACGGTGATGCGCTACGTGGTGGCCGCCTTCACCGGCTGGCTGATCCTCTCCGGTCGCATGAGCTACGTGAAAGGCGTTCTCCGGCGCCCCGACCCCCGCCGAGCCGGCGCCTTCGTCGTTCCGGCGGAAGCGCAGGAGCGAGCTCGGGAGCTGGCGATCGCGGGCAAGCGCATCGAAGCCATCAGAGAGATCCGCAAAGCCACGGGCCTTCCTTTCGATCCCGCGCTCGACATCGTGGAGGCGCTCCGGCAGGGTGCCGTGCTCCCGGTCGAGGAGTCCGACGATCGGCCTGCGCTTGACGAGACACCTCCCGAAGGCCGGGAGAAGTGAGTCCCCCACGGGTGCGGCCACGCCCGTCCCCGGCCTGACCAACCTCACCACGTCCTTCGCCGACCTCGACGGACCTCAGCCGCGCTCCTCGCCAACCTCGACATTCCCGGCGGCGGTTGGTGTGGACGAGCCACTCGCTGAGCGCCGTCACGACGGACATGCCGCGGCGCGGGTGACCGTCGGGCAGGGGCTGCGCCTCGGGATGGTCGAAGAACCGCAGGTCCTTCGACGCCATGACGGGCTTCCGCACCGCCCGGCCGTGCTCGTCGAGACGGGTGTCCGTACCTCGCCCGTCATCCGCCACGGACACCGAGCCGTCGGCGGCTGGTCATTGGCGGGGGATGAGCCCGCTCTCGTAGGCGGCGACGACGAGCTGGGCGCGGTCGCGGGCCTGCAGTTTGGCCAGGAGGCGGCCGATGTGGGTCTTGACCGTGCCGACCGTGAGGTGAAGGTGCCCGGCGATGTCGGAGTTGGACATCCCCCTGCCGACGAGGGTGAGCACCTCGCGCTCGCGCCGGGTGAGGTCGCCGAGGTCTCTCGTGACCGGGGCGGGGTGGGAGTCGCGCACGAACGCGGCGATGAGCCGGCGGGTCACGGTGGGCGCGAGCAACGCCTCGCCGGAGGCGACGACCCTGATGGCGGCCAGGAGGTCGGTCGCCGAGGCGCTCTTGAGGAGGAACCCGCTGGCGCCGGCTCTGAGCGACGCGTACACGTACTCGTCCTGGTCGAACGTGGTGAGGATCAGCACGCGGATCCCCGCGCCGGCCGGGTCGGCGCAGATGCGCCTCGTCGCCTCGATGCCGTCCAGGTCCGGCATCCTGACGTCCATGAGGACGACGTCCGGTCGCCGCAGCCGGGCCAGGCGCACGGCTTCGGCGCCGGTGCCGGCCTCGCCCACGGTGATAAGCCCCGGTGTGACGTCGATGAGGACCTTGAGGCTGTCGCTTACGAGGAGCTGGTCCTCGGCGAGCAGGACGCGGATCGGCGGGGCGGCGGCGTCGTCGCTCACGTCATCGTGCCGTTCTCGCAGGGCAGGCGAGCCGTGACGCGAAAGCCGCGGTCGGGTCGGAATCCGGCGCTGAACGAGCCTCCGTACAGCTTGACCCGTTCGCGCATGCCGATCAGGCCGTGCCCGCCACCCTCGGCGCGTGGCGGACGGCCGTGGGCGGGACCGTGGGCGGGACCGTGGGCGGGACCGTGGGCGGGACCGTGGAGGGGGCCGTCGTCGACGATCTCGATGGCGGCTGCCCGCTCGTCGATGTCCACGGTCACCGAGCAGCGCGTGGGGCCGGCGTGGGTGATGACGTTGGTCAGCGCCTGTTGCACGATCCGGTAGACCGACACGGCGAGCGCGGGTGGGAGCCGGGCCTCCTCCCGGACGGTCAGGTCGACCTCGACCCCGGCGGCGCGGGCGTGGGCGGCCAGCTCGGGCAGATCCGCTATGCCGGGAACGGGCACGGGGCCCTCCGCGAGGTCGCCGTCGGACCGCAGGAGACCGAGCACGCGGTGGATCTCGGCGAGCGTGTCCCGGCTGGTCCGCTCGATGACGGACAGAGCGGCGCGCGCCTCCTGCGGACGTGCGTCGGCGACGTGGTTGGCCACGGTGGCCTTGACGGCGATCAGGCTCATGCTGTGGCCGATCACGTCGTGCAGCTCGCGGGCGATGCGTCTGCGCTCGTCCGCCACCGCGGCCTCGGACAGATGACGGACGAGACGGGCGGTCGTGTCGCGCTTCCAGCGGACGACCGTGCCCACGGCCCAACCGGCCGCCAGGAATACGCAGACCGCGCCGATCTCCACCGGCCAGTAGGGCGGCAGCTCGCTGGGCGACACAGGTGACGGAAGGCCGGGGAGCACCTGGTCGTAGAAGATCAGGACGGCGGCCGCCGCAGCGAACGCGCAGGTCACCAGGCCCGTCACCGACCAGGCGACCGTGACGGTGGCGGCCACCTGGTAGAGCACCAGCACGGCCGGGACGAAGGTCAGCCAGATCATGCCCGCCGCGACGGCGCCGGTGACCGTCGCCAGGACCGCCGTGGCGCACGCGAGGACGAGGACGGCCCTGGGGCGGAGCCGCCGGACGGCGGCGGGGAGGCTCACGGCCGCCGCCACCGGCCACGCCGACCAGGCGGGCCACGGCGAGGACGGACCGGGCGGGTCGACGATGGCGTAAGCAATGACCAGCGCCAGGGCGACCGCCACCGTCGCGTCGGCGACGCCCTTCCTGCCGATCCTCCGGGCCCACTCCATGCGGAGAACGTATCCGCTGCCGGATCCGCGCGGCATCAGCCCACGGTCAGACATTCGCCGTCCGCCCTGGGTCGTAGGACCGGCTCCTCCGTGCCGTACAAGATCCGACCCCAGCCCGACGCGCCGCCATCGCCGCGCCCTTCACCATGCTGGTGCGCCCCCGGCACCCGGGCCGGGGCGCGCCGACACAGAGAGGACGGGCGGGGACACATGGACCTCGATCTTCGCGGGCGCGTCAACCGGCGGCGGCGGGCCGACGCGGACCGGCGGGCCGCCAACGCCCGGGCCAACCTGGGCCGCCGGCCGCCGTTCCCCGGGCGATGGGTGAGCGCCGCCTCGCTCATCGGCGGCCCGGTCCTGATCATGATCGGGACTCTGCTGCGTTCTCCGTTCTATTTCTTCGTCCCATACCAACTCGTCGCCTACACCCGGCACCCCACCCTCATCACCGCCGCCTACGCCTGTTTCGCCCTCGGGTTCGTGCTGCTGTGGCCGGCCGTCATGACGCTGGCGCACAGGATCGCAGTCACCCACCCGCTGTGGGGGATGTGGGGCGGCTGCCTGGTGATCGTCGGACTGTTCACCCGTACGTTCCAGTACGGCACGGATCATCTGGCCTTCCACCTGACCGACGTCCTCGGCCTGCGCGTCATGCTCGACGGCGTCGACGGCTACTACCTGGCCTGGCGGGACACGGTCTGGCATCCGTTCAGGGCCATGTCGGGCCCGGCCTTCTTCGGCTGGGTCGTGCTGGCCGTCGGCGCCTACCGTTCCGGCGCCCTGGGGCTGGGCCGCTCGATCGCCCTCGGCCTGATGTCGGCGCTCGCGCTCGGCACGCTCAAGGGCACCGAGCCGCAGTCGTTCGTCGCCGTGGGCGGCCTGTGTCTGGCGTTCATCCCCCTGGGCGTCTCGCTGCTGCGCGACGGTCCCCCGCCGAGCAGGCGCGCCGTGGTCTGGATCGTCGTCCTCGTCGCCGTACACGTCCTCATGACGGCTATCGGGCCGAGAGGATGACGGGCGGTCCCCGGCGGTCCGCCCGCCCTACGGCTCGTAGTGGATGTGCATCGAGGAGATGCGGTCGTTCCAGGCGGCGCCGACGTAGTCCACCTTGGTCCAGTTGTGCCAGTACGTCTTCGCGCCCTGGTACGAGTTGTTCTCCCACACGTTGAGGTAGTTGCAGCGGGAGTGGCCCTGCCGCCAGGAGGAGATCCTGTCGTTCCACGAGACACCGAGGTCGCGGATGCCGTACCCGGCGGTGTCGCAGGGGCCGGCGTAGCCCCACCAGCGGTACCTCGGAAGGCCCTGGTTGATGTGGTCGGCGGCCTCCAGGAGCAGCGTCGCCTCCGCGGCGGTCCGCGTCCCGCCGAGCGCGGCCAGGTCCGCCTTCTCGATGGTGTCCGCGCACACCTCCTTGACCACCCGGGAGAACTTCTCCCCCGGTTGGATCGGCTCCAGCAGCACGGAGCAGGAGCGGGCGGGGGCGGGGTTCGTGGCCGCCGCCGCCGGGGCGGCGGCGACGCCGCAGGCCACCAGGGCGAGCGCGGCGATGGAACGGCTGTGCCTGCGGACCGTGGCGATCGTCGGCGATTTCCGGCCAGTACGCATGTCAGTCTCCTGTTGGTGGGGGACGCCCCCGTCGAAGGGGCGGCGGACGGCCCGCGTGAGGGCCTCCGTCCGCGTCGGCGGACCGGGCCCGGGGCCGGTGGGCGGCGAGCCGCCGCACCTCTCACCCTCCATCGCCCCGGATCGCGCCGCCAGGACAGCAGCCGGGCCTTTGCCGGACATCTCGCGCGGGGAGCCCTACCGGCGAAGATCCGGATTCACACATATCAACGGGGCAGGCCGGGTAGCGGGCCGCGAATGGGCTTACCTACGACATCGAGGCCGGGACGCCGGCTCAGCACTCTTCTGATCACCGTTCTGCTGCTCGGCATCACCGAGTCCATGATCGGGCCTTACCTCGTCCTGTTCGGCGCCGAACGGCTGCGGTTGTCCGCACTGGAGATCGGCGTCTTCGTCTCTCTGACAGCGGTCAGCGGCATGGCCGCCAGCGTCTGGCTCGCCCGCCGCTACGATCGCCGCCCCGGCCGATGGCCGGCCGTGCTGGCCGCGTCGCTGGCGGGGACGGGGTACCTGCTGCTCCTGGTGAGGCCGTCGTACCCGCTGCTGCTCGTCATCGGCGTGGTGTTCCTCGGCGCCGGCAGCGCCGTGTTCCCGCAGCTCTTCGCCCTCGCCAGGAGCCACGCGGACGGAACGAAGGCGGGGGCGGGCAGGGACACGCCCGTCCTGCGCTCGGCGTGGTCGCTCGCCTGGGCGATCGGCCCGCTGGCGGGCGGCGCGCTGCTGGCCGGTCCCGGCTACTCCGGAGTCCTCGCGGCGACCGCCTGCGGGTTCTGCCTGGTGGTCGTGGCCGTGCTCCGGCTGGATGCGCGACGGCCGGCGACGACCCGGCCCGCCGAGACGAGCCGGGGCCTCCCCCTCAGCTCGCGAGCCGTCGCGCTGCCGCTCGCCGGCTTCACCCTGTTCCACGTCGCGATGTTCTCGGGCGCGGTGGCGCTGCCGCTGTACGTGACCGAGGTGCTGGACGGCTCGCCGGGAAGCGTGGGCTGGATGTTCAGCGTCTGCGCCGTGGCCGAGATCCCCGCGGCGCTCGCCCTGCTGCTGGTGCCGGACCGCTGGAGGCCGCGCGTGATCCTGGTCGGCATGGGACTCATGGTCGTCTACTTGGCGCTCGTGGCGGCGTTCACCGGGATCGTGGCTCTGGTGCTCGTCCACGTCGCCCGGGGCGTCGCCATCGCGGTCGTGGGCGCGCTCGGCATCGGCTACATGCAGGACCTGCTGCCGACCGCTCCCGGACGGGCCACCACGTTGTTCGCCAACTCGGCGACGGCCGGCTCGCTCGTGTCGGGCATCGCCGCCGGCGGCCTCTCCCACGCCCTCGGCTACCGCGCGGCCCTGCTCGTCTGCGCCGCGCTCAGCGTCGTGGCCTGGCTGCTGTTCCTCCTCGCCCAGCGGCGCGTACGAGTCGAGCCGGACGAATCCGTCACCGAGCCGGTGGCGCCGCGCTGAGCGAGGACCAGCGCGACCACCTCTTGGACCGGGTGCGGGGCCGCGACTCAACCGCGTGGCGCCAGGCCGTTCCTGAAGGCGTAGGTGACCGCCTGGGCCCGGTCGCGTACCCCGATCTTGGCGAACAGGTTGTTGATGTGGCTCTTCACCGTGGCCTCGGAGATGAACAGGCGGGCCGCGACCTCGGCGTTGGAGCAGCCCTCGGCGATCAGCTCCAGCACCTCGCCCTCACGCTGGGTCAGCCCGTCGGGAAGGGCACGCGCCGGCCCAGGGTGAGGGCCGTCCGCCGCGGCGTCCGGCGCGGACGGCCTGCGCCGCACCCGGGGGGAGCCCCGCGTCGGGAACGGCTCCTGCCCGAGCGCCACCCCGGACACCGCCTGGGCGAGGGACTCGGCGTCGGCGTCCTTGGTGAGGTAGCCCCGGGCGCCCGCGCGCAGGGCGGCGAAGACCAGTTCGTCGTCGGAGTAGGTCGACAGCATCACCACCTCGGTGCCGGGCTGCGCGGCGCGGATGCGCCTGGTCGCCTCGACCCCATCGAGATGGGGCATCCGCAGGTCCATCAGCACCACGTCGGGCAGCAGCTCGGCCGCCTTGCGCACCGCCTGCAGGCCGTCGCCGGCCGTGCCGACGACCTGGACGCCGGGGACGAGTTCGAGCAGCAGCACCAGCCCCTCGCGCACCACCGTCTGGTCGTCGACGACCAGCACCCGCACGCTCATGCCGGCACCCGTAACACCACGGTGAACCCGTCCGCAGCGGCGCGGGTCCTGAGCGTGCCGCCGATGAGCGCGGCCCGTTCGCGCATGCCGACGAGGCCGTAACCGCCGCCCGGCTCCGGCGGCGCCCACACGACCGAGCCCGGCCTGGAGGAGCTCTACCTGGAGGTGGCGGGATGACCCGCCTCGTCCGCGCCGAGCTGTTCAAGGCCGGCGCTCACCGGGTCACCTGGGTCCTCGCCGCGGCCGCACCCACCTTCTGCGTGGCGTGGGCGGTGCTCATCGTCGCCCTGTCGCCGGCGTCCGCGGCCCTGCCGCCGTCGAGCGTCTACACCATGGGCCAGCAGGCGTACCTCTTCACCCTGATCCTCGGCATCCTGGGCATGTCCGCCGAGTTCCGCCACCGGACCATCGTCTGGTCCTTCCTCGTCACACCGCGCAGAGGGGCCGTGGTGACGGCGAAACTGGTGGCCTACGGCCTCATCGGCCTGGCGGTGGCGGTCATGTCGGCGCTGGCCACGTTCGCGGCGGGGGCGTCGCTGCTGGCCGTCAAGGGAGCGCCGGTCATGGACCCGGCCGTGCTGGGCGCCCTCGGGGGAGGCGTGCTCAGCACGGCCGGGTACGGGGTGCTGGGGGTCGCCCTGGCCGTGCTGATCAGGAACCAGGTGGCGGCCGTCTTCCTGGCCTGCCTGATCTTCATGTACGGAGACTACTTCCTGAGCTGGCTGGCGCCCGGCGTCTATCCCTGGCTTCCCACGGGGGCGGCCAGGGCGATGAGCGGCCTGCGCCTCGACACCGCGGCCCTCCTGCCCGCCTGGGGCGGGGCGCTGCTGTTCGCCGGGTACGTCGCGGTCATCGTGATCTTCGCCCGGCTCGTCACGCTCCGCCGCGACGTCGCCTGAGGCCGTCCGAACCCTCACATCCGGGCTCGCAGCACGTCGAACTCGCAGCCCGGCGAGGACGGGTCGAAGCCGTTCTCGATCAACCAGCGGATCGCCACCAGGCTCCGCAACGACCACCACGCCCGGATCACGTCGAGGTCCACGTCGGTGCCGTGGCCCGCGACGACGTCGCCGAGGTGCTCCTCGTGTCCGAGCGTCAAGACGGCGAGGTCGAACAGGGCGTCGCCCTGGGCCGCCTCGGACCAGTCGATCACGCCGGTGACCTCGTCACCGTCGACGAACACGTGGCTGACCTGCAGGTCGCCGTGGATGAACACCGGTGTCCACGGCCGGAGCGCGGCCTCGGCGACCCGGCGGTTGCGCGTGACCAGGTCGGCGGGGAGGACGTCGTTCGCCAGGAGCCACGCGCATTCGCGGTCGAGGCGCGACGCCATCTCGTCCGGGCTCCGGCCGGGCCAGGGCGGGAGCGGCGCGTCGTGCAGCAGCCGCGCGGCGGCACCGGCCGCGGCCCATGCCGCCGACGACGCGGTCGACGGCTCACCGAGCCGGCCGAGTGCCGTGCCGGGCAGGGCGGCGAGCGCGAGCACGGGCGGCCTGCGCCAGAGCACCTCCGGAGTGGGGATCGGCGCCATGGCCATCGCCTCGACCTCGACCTCGGTGCGCGTCTGATCGACGTCGATCTTGAGGAACACGTCGCCGACGCGCAGGGTCGCTCGCTCGCCATGGGCGACGACGACCTCAATCTCCTCCACGCCGGCCATTATCAGAAGATGATCACCGACGTCACAACGGTTTAGATGACGGCCTGCGTCAGACCTCGTGGCGGAGTGGGCTGAGCCAGATCGGTATCCAGCTAAGCGCCATGATCGCTGCGCCTGTCCACATTGCCGTCCCGATGCCCCGGACCTCGCCAAGGAGGCCCGCCAGCAGACCACCGACGCCGACCGCACCCATAAGGATCAGGCGCATGGTGGCGTTCATCCGGCCGAGCATCGGGTCGGGTGTGACCTTCTGCCTGAAGCTGACGAGCAGCACGTTGTTCACCCCTGTCCGGAAGCACAAGATGCTCCATGCGGCCGCCGAGATCCAGACGCTCCAGCCGACGAACGGCACCAGAAGCGCGAACGGCGCAGTGGTCATGCCGACGATCCACACGGCACGCCCGCGGCCGAACCGGCGGCCGATCACGTGAGCCGTCGAGGAACCGGCCAGCACACCGAGCCCGCCGATGGCAAGGTAGGCCCCGAGCACCCAGGCGGGATGCCCGAGCTCGTCGACGAGTAGCACGGGCAGCAGCGTCGAGCAGAGCGGGAAGGCGAGGTTCGTCATGCCGCCTTGTGCCGCGATGGCGACGAGGACCCGGTTGCCGAAGAGGAATCGCACCCCCTCGCCGATCTGCCGTCCGAGTCGCTCGTCGGGTACGGGGGCGGGCGCGGGTTCGGGCTTACTGATCCGGGCCAGCCACACGGCCGACCACAGGTAGGTGAGCGCGTCGAGCACGATCGCCACCGGCGCGCCCGCGAGAGCCACCAGCACTCCGGCGGAGCTTCTGCCGCCCACGTCCATCGCCGCGTTCGTGCCGACGAGCACCGAGTTCGCGGCGGTGAGCCGGTCCCGGCCGACCAGGTGCGGGACCGTGCTCTGCGAGGCGACGTCGAAGAAGAGCGTGCCGACTCCCGTCACGACGGCGACGCCGTACAGGTGGGTCATCGTGAGGGCGTCCAGCCACCATGTGACCGTGACCGACACCAGAAACGCGGCGCGAACCAGGTCCGTCGCGATCATCACCGGGCGGCGCCTGACCCGGTCCACCCATGCTCCGGCGGGCAGGCCGAGCACGAGCACGGTGATGGTGGTGAGGGCGCTGAGCAGTCCCACTTCGCCGGGTCCGGCGTCGAGCGCGATCACCGCGAGCAGGGGCATCGCCACGTAACCGACCTGGGTGCCGAACTGGCTGACCGCTGACGCCAGGTAGAGGTTTCTGAAGGAGGGATCATGCAGGAGCGGAGGCTCGGCAGCGGTTGTCATGCCACCTAGATGATGGAATGGCCGGCCCGGGCGCTATTGATTAAGCAGAGGACGAATCGGATGGGCCTTGAGCTGACGTTCACCGCACAGGATGCGACCAATGTCCGTTTCGCGGTTTCTCCTCTATGGGAGGTCGTCGCCAGCGTGCGGGTGGTGAAGAATCCGGCCGCGCATGCCGTACTCAAGCCCTGGGCCGAACGGGTGCGGCGGCGGCTCGCCGATGTCGACTGGCGGTTGCTGTCCGACCTGGTGCCGGTGCCGACGATCTCGATCGTCGGCTTCGTCTGCCCGCCGCCCTCGACCTCCGTGCCCGACCTGGAGGTCGAACTGGCCGGGATGGCGGCGATGGCACCCCTGGTTCAGGAGAGTTTCGACGTCTGGGACGGTCCGCGCACCCGAGCGCTCCAAGAGCTCTACGCCGACCCCGTGGGCGGCCTCGAACGGCTGACCGAGGAGATCCGCGGCTACTGGGACGCGGCCATCGCGCCCTACTGGCCGCGCGTACGAGCCCTGCTCGAAGGCGATGTGCTCTACCGCGCCAGATTGCTGGCCGAGGGCGGCCTGCGGCGCATGCTCAGCGACCTCGACCCCGCCGTGACGTGGGAGGGAGAGACATTGCGCCTGCCCAAGACGGTCTGCGAAGGTGTGCGTCCGCTAGGTGGCCTGGGACTGCTGCTCGTGCCATCGGTGTTCACCTGGCCGCGTGTCTTCTCCATCACGACCCCGCCCTGGCAGCCCACGATCCGCTACCCTCCGCGCGGCGTCGCGACGCTTTGGGAGCACCGCGAGAGCGACCCGCCACAGGCGCTGGCCGCCGTGCTCGGCCGGACCCGCACCCGGCTGCTGGCCGAACTCGACCAGCCCGCCTCGACCAAGGAACTGGCCGCCCGCCTCGACCTGTCGGAACCAGGCGCGAACCAGCACCTCACCGCTCTCCACAGGGCCGGATTGGCCAGCGCGCACCGCACGGGGAGATATGTGCTCTATGCCCGTACGGCCGTCGCCGAGACGCTACTCGCCGGCGACGCGAGTCCCACACCGAGCGATCACGAGTAGGAACGGGCGGGAATCGCCGAACTCCTCGACCCACCCTGCGCCCACTCACGGTCTCTACCCGGCGAACTGACTCCTTTGTCACCCACGCGGACGCCTGCCAGGTCCACGGCCTCGTGCCGTACTGACATCTGCAAGGCCGCCAGACACCGATGTGACAACGCGGTGCCGTTGACGAATCAAATGAACGGTCTTTTAATTCGTGCATGGGGCGCATAGCCGGTGTCACCGCCGCCGAGACCCGGGATCGGCTGCTCCGGGCCGCCGCGGACGTGTTCGCCGAGCGCGGGTACGACGGGACGCGGGTGGCCGACATCGCCGCCGCCGCCGGGGTGAGCAACGGCGCGCTCTACGCCCATTTCGGTTCCAAGGCGGAGCTGCTGGTGGCCGCGTTGCGGGCGCACGCGCGGCGGCTGCTGGCTGACCTGTTCGCCGACGATCCGGACCGGTCCGCGACCGGGCTGCTGCTGGCCATCGGGCGTCAGCTGCCCCAGCGCCGCGACGCCCGCGGCTACCTGCTGGTGGAGGCGCTGGTCACCGCGCGGCGCGACGCCGACGTGGCGGGGCCGACGCGCGACTACGTCGGCGAGCGCGCCGACTGGATCGCCGGGCTGGCCCGGATCGCGCAGGGCGACGGCGAGCTGGACCCGGCGCTGTCGCCGGAGGCGGTCGCCCACTTCTGTCTCCTGCTCGCCCTCGGCAGCGCGCTCGTCCCCCCGGACATGCACACCGTGGCCGAGGCCGAGTGGGCCGCTCTGCTCGGCCGCGTCGTCACCGGCCTCGCGCCCGCGGAGAGCTCTCCTCCGGAGACCGCTCCCCCACAGAACACCGCACCAAGGAAATGGACACCGTGAGAGTTCAGATCAACCCGGAGCGCTGCCAGGGTCACGGCCGCTGCTACGACATCGCGCCCGGCCTGTTCGGGGAGGACGCCGAGGGCTACGGGACGGTCCTCGGCGACGGCGCGGTGCCGCCGGACGAGCGGCGCACGGCCCGGCTGGCGGTCTCCAACTGCCCGGAAAGCGCGATCACCCTCGCCGAGGAGGCCTGACATGAGCGTGGACGACCGCTTCACCCGGAGCGTTCGCGAGCCGGACCCCGAGGAGCAAGTCGGCACCCGCAGCGAGATCATCACCGGTCCCGTCGGTGACTGGGCGACGGACTTCTCGCACCTGGAGCCGGAGTGGGCCGCGGATCCGTACCCGATCCTGGACGGCCTGCGGCAGCGCTGCCCGATCGCGCACACGGACCGGTTCGGCGGCGGGTGGCTGCCGACCCGTTACGAGGACGTGGCGGCGATCGCGTACGACACCGAGCGGTTCTCGTCACGGTCGATCGTCATGAGCAACTTCCGGCCGCCGCGCGAACTCGCGCCGGTGGGCGGCACCCCGCCGATCTCCTCCGACCCGCCGTTCCACCACGACGCGCGCAAGCTGCTGCTGCCGGCGTTCACCAAGACCGCGGTGTCGAGGCGGGAGGCGGCGGCGCGGGCGTACTGTCATTCGCTCATCGACGCGTTCGAGGGCCGGGACGTGGTCGACGCCGCCGGCGAGTACGCCCAGCACATCCCCATGAGGGTCATCTCCGACATGCTGGGCTTCCCGCCGGAGGACGGGCCGCGGTTCCGGGTGTTCATCGAGAACGTGCTCGAAGGCGTCAACCTGCCGCCGGAAGAGCGCATGGCCAACTTCCAGGAACTCTTCGACTACCTGTACGTGCAGATCCACGATCATCTGGCCAACCCGCGCGACGACCTGACGACGTACCTGATCGACGCCGAGCTGTACGGGCAGAAGCTGCAGCCCGAGCACGTGTCCGGCACGATGGCGCTGCTGCTCATCGCCGGCATCGACACGACGTGGAGCGCGATCGGCGCGTCGCTGTGGCACCTGGCGAAGACGCCGGCCGACCGGGAGCGGCTGGTGGCCGAGCCGGAGCTGCTGCCGACCGCGATGGAGGAGTTCCTGCGGGCGTACGCGCCGGTCACGATGGCGCGGCTGGTCAAGGAGGACATGACCTGGCACGGGGTGGACATGAAGGCGGACGACTGGATCCTGCTGTCGTTCCCGTCGGCGAACCGCGACCCCGAGCAGTTCGACCGGGCGGACGAGGTGGTCATCGACCGCGAGGTGAACCGGCACGCCGCGTTCGGGCTGGGCATCCACCGCTGCGTGGGCTCCCACCTGGCGCGGATGGAGCTGCGGGTGGCCCTGGAGGTGTGGCTGGAGCGGGTGCCGTCCTTCTCGCTGGCCGACCCGGAGGCGGTCCGGTGGGCCACCGGCCAGGTGCGCGGTCCCCGCACCCTGCCGGTGCGCATCGGCTGACGCGACCGGGGGTGGACGATCCCGGCCCCCGGGCGCAGAGTGGGGGGCGGACGCTCCACCTGACGACCCGGGAGGAAGCATGCCCACCACCCACCACGCCGAGCACGTCGGCAGCCTCCTGCGGCCGCCCGAGCTGCTCCAGGCCCGCGAGGCGCACCGGCGCGGCGAGCTGAGCGACGAGACGCTCGCGAAGCTGGCGGACGAGGCGGCGCTGGGCGCGATCGCCCTGCAGCGCGAGGCCGGGATCGAGGTCTTCACCGACGGCGAGATGCGTCGGGCGACCTGGATGGCCGGCCTGCTGGAGTCGCTCGGCGGGGTGGTCCCCGTCGACGTGACGAACTCGTCCTGGTACCGGGGGGACGGGCAGCCGGTGCCGCCCGAGGAGACCTCCTTCGACATGGTGGCCGCGAACGCGCGGCTCACCCAGAAGAAGCAGCTCACCGCCGTCGAGGCGGCCTTCCTCCTCCGGCACGCCCCCGGCCCTTGCAAGATCACGATGATGAGCACGTCCATGGGCAACTTGCTGTGGCATCCGGAGGTCAGCTCGGCCGCCTACCCCGACCCGGGCGCGATGATGCGCGACCTCGTGGCGCTGCGCGTCGAGGAGATCAGGCAGCTGATCAGGCTCGGCGTGCGCTGGATCCAGCTCGACTCGCTGGGCTACAACTTCGTGATCGACCCGGAGTTCCGGACCCGGATGTTCGGCGACGCCGCCCCTCCCCCGGACGTGCTGCTGGACCTCATCGTCTCGGTGGACGCCGAACTGGTCCGCGCCACCAAGGCGATCGACCCGGACGTCACGGTCGGCATGCACATCTGCCGCGGCAACAACCGCAGCGCCTGGATGTCCAGCGGCGGTTACGAGCCGGTCGCCGAGCGGCTGTTCGGCGAGGTCCCGGTCGACCGGTTCCTGCTGGAGTACGACACCGAGCGGGCCGGCGGCTTCGAGCCGCTGCGGTTCGTCCCCGAGGGCACCACGGTCGTGCTCGGGCTGGTCTCCTCCAAGGTGGCGAGCCTGGAGCCGGTGGACGAGCTGCGCCGGCGCATCGACGAGGCGGCGGCGTACGTGCCGATGGAGAACCTGGCGATCAGCCCGCAGTGCGGGTTCGCCTCCACGGAAAGGGGCAACCTCCTCACGGTCGACGAGCAGCGGCGGAAGCTGGAGCTGGTGGCGCGGACGGCCGCGCTGGTGTGGGGCTGACGACGCCGGCGCCCCGCTCGGCCAGCAGCTCGGCGAGCCGGGCGGCGTTGCGCTGGGAGTTGTCGCCGCAGCAGTTGTTGGTGAGCACGTGGGTGACCTCCGCCTCCTCCGACAGCCGGTGGATCCTGGCCGCCCACGTGCGCAGCTCGTCCTCGGCGTACAGGTAGCCGTACTTCTCCTCGATCACCCGGCTCGTCCATCGCGCCGAGTGCCCGTGCAGGCGGACCACGGCCAGGTCCGCGGTGGCGGCCAGCACCGGCGGGACGGACGACGGGTGCCCCTGCGGCATGTCCACGCCCACGTACGGCAGGTCGTGCGCGGCGAGGAAGGCGAGCGTGTCCTCCCGGTGGGCGTCGTCCATCCAGGCCGCGTTGCGGAACTCGACGCAGATCCGCAGGGGACGGCACCGGTCGCGGCAGCGCAGCAGGTAGCGGCGGCTCGGCTCGCCCGGCGGGAACCAGGGCGGGAACTGGAACAGCAGCGCCCCCAGCCTGTCCGCGTCCTGCAGCGGCCGCAGCGCGCTCAGGAACCGGTCCCACACCTCCTCGACGACCTCGGGCGGCAGGTCACGCCGGTAGAGGGTGCGCCGGGGCTCGCCGAGCGCCTCGCGTAAGTCCTTGTAGAGCGCGGACGGGCGGGTCGGATGGCCGGTGAGGAGGGAGAACGCCTTGACGTTCAGGGTGAAGCCGTCCGGCGTGCGGTCACGCCACAGCTCGGCGGTGCGCCGCGCGGGCGGATGGTAGTAGGTGGCGTCCACCTCCACCAGGGGGAACCGGCTCGCGTAGTGGGCGAGCCTGGCCTCCGGCGTGGAGACCCCCGGCGGGTACCAGCCGGAGGCGAGCAGCGACTTGTCCGTCCATGACGCGGTCCCGACCAGGATCTTGCCCATGCCGCGCCTCGTACCCGGACGGCGCGGGCTCTCACCCGCGCGGACGGGTGGGTGAGAACCCGCGGGCGGGTGAGAACCGGCGGGCGGTGGGAACCCGCGCGGGCG
>NZ_JAPNNL010000084.1 GCF_027620315.1 Nonomuraea corallina
AGGGCGGGCGGCCAGACCTCGCCCGGCGGTGACCGGACGAACACCCTCCCGTCCGGGCGCGGCGGGCAGCCCACCGGACAGCGCCCCGCGCAAGGCCCCGGGCAGAAGACCGGGCAGAAGACCGGGCAGCGGTCCGGGCAGCGCGGTGGACTCGCCGCGCGGCTCGCCGGGCTCGGCGGCGGGAACTCCGCCCCCCAGTTCGCCCGGCCTCTCACGCTCGCGTCCCTCCTCGGCTGGACCGCGCTGTCGGTCTTCGTGCCGGGGGCGGCCCACCTGCGGGCCGGGCGCCGCCGCACCGGGCTGATCCTGATCGGCCTCTTCGCCACGACGCTGCTCGCCCTGCTGGCGTTCGGCCTGGCCAACCGGGACAACCTGGGGATCGTCACGCGCGACAGCGTGATGATCACCACGGTCGTCCTGGCCTCGCTGGGCGCGCTGAGCTGGTTCGCGCTCGCGGTCTCCTCGTACGTCACGCTCGGCCCCAAACGGCTCGACCAGCGGGGTCAGGTCATCTCGGGCATCCTGGTGGGGCTGTTGTGCGTGGTGGTGATGGCCCCGTTCGCGCTGTCGGCCACGTCGGTCTACGCGGCGTGGGACACGAAGAAGCACGTCTTCAAGAGCGCGGAGAACGACCCGGACGTCGCGCCGATCAAGGAGGAGGACCCGTGGAGCGGCAAGGACCGGGTCAACTTCCTGCTGATCGGCGGTGACGCCGCGGGCAACCGCACCGGGGTGCGCACCGACAGCATGAACGTGGCCAGCGTGCACATCCCGACGGGCACCACGGTGCTGTTCAGCCTGCCGCGCAACCTCCAGCATGTGCGCTTCCCGCCGTCGTCGCCGCTGCGCAGGCACTTCCCGAACGGCTTCATGGCGGAGCTGCCCAACGGCGGCCTGCTGAACGAGGTCTGGCAGTACGCCAACGACCATCCGGAGCAGGCGGGCGGCAGGAACAAGGGCCCGCGCGCGCTGATGGACGCGATCGGCTACACGCTCAATCTCGACATCGACTACTACGTGCTGATGAACATGTACGGCTTCGCCGACCTGGTGGACGCCATCGGCGGGCTGACCATCCACGTGCAGCAGGACGTCAAGTGGGGCGGCCTGTACGGGACCGCCGGCACGATCAGGGCGGGCACCAGGAAGCTGTCCGGTGAGGAGGCCCTCTGGTACGGCCGGTCCCGGGTGGGCAGCGACGACTTCTCCCGGATGGGCCGCCAGCGCTGCGTCATCGGGGCGTTCGCGCAGCAGGCGACGCCGCAGAAGATCCTGGCCAACTTCACCAGCATCACCTCGGCGACCAAGCGGCTGGCCTACACGAACATCCCGCAGGAGCTGCTGGAGCCGCTGGTGGAGCTGGCGCTCAAGGTCAAGGACGCCAGGATGAGCAGCGTGCAGTTCGTGCCGCCGAGGTTCTGGCCGGGCAACCCCGACTGGGCGAAGATCCAGCGGGCGTCGGCCAAGGCGATCCAGGACTCGCTCAAGCCGCGCCGGGCCAAGGCCGCCACCCAGGCCGCGCCGACCCCGTCCGGCGACTCGACGGCGTCCGCGTCACCGACCCGGGTGCGGGCGGCCAAGCCGACCGAGACGCCGACGCGCAACTCGCAGGCGGCCGACGGCGCGGAGTCGCTCGAGGAGCTGTGCGGCTGACCCGGGCCTGACGGAAGGCGTCGCGGAAGGCGTGCCGCCGGGCCGCCGGGCCGCCGGGCCCGGCCGGCCGTCAGGGACGGCCGAGGGCGCGCAGCTGGTCGACGCTCAGCGAGGAGACGTTCTGGTCCACCGGCGAGTCGGAGTACTGGTGGATGGTCCAGGTCTTCCAGTCGGCCGGGGTGCCGACCGTGCCCTTGGCCTTGCCGTAGTGGGCGACCCAGAGCGGGTACTCGCTCAGGCCCTTGCCGTACTGGTCGGCGAAGGCGTAGCCGCTGTAGAAGAGCGGGGTGACGCCGGTCCGGTCCTTGACCCGTTCCATGAACGTCTTGGCCCACCGGTTCACGTGCGCGACCGGCTTGCCGTCGCTGGTCTCCAGGTCGAGGGCGAGCAGGTCGCCCTTCTTGGCGGGCTGTCCACCGACCACCGACAGGAAGAAGTCGGCCTCGGCGACCGGGTCGTTGGCGGGGTGCCCGAAGTGGTAGGCGCCGCGCACGACGTCGTGCTTGTCGAGTTCCTTCCAGTGGCGCGCGAAGGTCTTGTCCTTGAAGTCCAGGCCCTCGGTGGCCTTGACGATGCCGAAGTCGGCGCCGCTGGCGGCCCAGTCGTGCGTGGGCTGGTAGTTGGAGACGTCCTGGCCGTACGGGAGCTCGGCGGCCTGGGCGGGCGCGGCGAACGCGGGGGCCGCCACCGTGGTGGCCACGGCCAGCGCCGCGGCCGCGCCGAACTTGCGCAGGTTGCGGGACTTGGTCATGGATGTTCCTCCAGATTCCGCGTACTCTCAGAGATCATTCGTACGCGTAGAGCTACGTCGCGGCACCGCCGAAGGACACGCTGCGGAGCGGGGTGCGCGGGAAAGGGAGCCGCCTCGACACCTGGGCGCTCACCTGTTCAGTACAACGGCACGACTTTCCCGGACATTCCAAAACCGCAGGTAAAGCCTCATATGGCCGGGTAAATCCGGGCCTATGCCAGCGCCTTGCGGGGCGCAAGCACCAGCGCGCCGAGGTAAAGGACGCCCGCCACGAGCAGCAGCGCCTGATAGCCGATGACCAGCGCCAGGTACTCCAGGCACCCGCCTACCATGGCGCCCAGCAGGTTGGCGCCGAAGGAGGTGGTGGCGTCGGCGGTGTCGGCGAACCGCTTGGCGAACACCACGTTCGCGGCGAAGATCGGCAGGAAGGCGACGACCACGGCCGCCACCGCGCGCACCGGCACCGGCAGCGACAGCAGCCACGCGTCCGGCACCAGCCAGGCCAGCAGCAGCCCGGCGAAGAGCACCCCGTACATGACGGTCAGCGGCGGGGTGCGGAAGCGGCGGGTCACCTCCACGGCGGCGAGCACGGCGACGAGCACCCCGGCGAACACGATCGCGTTGACCACCCAGGTGGTGCCGAACAGCAGCGCGAACCCGGTCACGCTCTTGGTCTCCAGCAGCAGGAACGCCACCCCGAGCAGGAACAGGTCGGCGTACGGGCGCATCCTGCGGTACGGGCCGGCCACGACGCGGACGGCCAGCAGGCTGACCGCGAGGATCAGGCCGAGCGTGATGAGGTAGAGCGACGGGATGGTCCGGTCCTTGAGGTAGAGGAACGGCCGGTCGTCGTCGGCGGGCGGCGGGGTGCCGGCCGCCGCCCCCGCCCAGGGGGCGGCGCAGCGCTGCGCGTCGGGGGTGGTCGCGGCGGTGATGACGGCCTGGTGGCCGGTGGTGCTCACCACGTCCACGCAGGGCGCGTGGCCGAAGGCGCGCTGGGCGGTGGCCGCGAGCCGGTCCACCAGCCAGCTCTCGCGGTAGTAGTTGTACATGGAGAACGCGCCGCCGGGCTTGAGCCGCTCACGGGCGGCCCGCATCGCCTCCTCGGTGAACAGGTAGCTCTCCAGCCGCAGCGAGCTGGCCCCCGACACGAGCGTGAGCGAGTCGGGCAGCGCGAACAGGATCAGGTCGTACGTGCGATCGGTCTGTTCCAGGAAGGCGCGGCCGTCGGTGACGTGGGTGGTCACCCGGGGGTCGGCGTACGGCTTGTCGGGGTGGGCGGAGCCGCCCAGCTCGCGCAGCTTGGGGTCGATCTCGACGGCGTCGACGCGGCGGGCGCCCTTGGACAGCGCGATGGCGACGTCGGTGCCGCTGCCCGCGCCGACGATGAGGACGTCGTCGGGCCGGGCGGCGGCCCGCTGGTAGGGCAGCCCGTACTGGGCCTCCCACTGCAGCCGGGCGGCGGCGGGCACGGCCTGCTGGTGCGGGACGCCGTTGACGGCGATGTCGGTCACCGGCACGCCGAGCTGCTCGAACTGGCGGTGGGTGACCTTGTAGTACGGCGACCACAGCGCCCCGGCCGTCAGCGTCTCGGCGAGCAGCAGGCCCACCACGGCCAGCGAGGGGACGGTGACCAGCCCCAGGTAGGCGGCGCGGGGCCGGGGCACGAGCAGCACGCCGTAGGCGGCCGCGGCCAGGACGCCCCAGACGACCGGCGGCGCGCTGAGGAACGACAGCGCGGTGAACACCGCGATGCCGGTGAGGCTGCCGATCAGGTCGTAGCGGTAGGCCTCCAGCCGGGGCAGCTCGGGGAAGCAGCGCCCGACCAGCTCGGCCGGGCCCATGAGGACGAGCGCCGCGGCGCAGAAGACGACGGGCAGGCTGATCCAGGCGGGCGGCCCGACGGTGGACAGGCTCGTCCAGTACAGGACGCCCTCGGTGTCGCGGTCGACCGTCACCGGGAACACCAGCACCACCATGACCAGGCCGAACAGCACGACCGGCGAGTAGTACGGCTGGGCGGTGGTCCGGCCGACCCGCAGGAACCCGAGCCCGATGCCCAGGAACGAGCCGAGCAGCACGAAGTTGGTGAAGTAGCTCAGGTGCACGATGTTGGAGCCGGTCCACCGGATCAGCGCCAGCTCCAGGAAGAGCATGAACGCGCTGGCGAGGATCAGCCGGGGCCGCACCGCCAGCCAGTGTCCGCTGGTGCCACCGCTTTCGACCGGCTTCTGCGCCTCGAGCGTCATGGTGCCCCAACCTAGTGAACCGGCCGAGATCATGGAAGCCTCCAGGCGAAGCCAGGATGTCGTCCCGTTCGGCGCCATTTACGGCGTTATGCCAGGTCACAGGGTTGGTAAAGCGCTGGACGGCGGCGTCACGATGACGCACGGTAAGGAGGTCGCTCCACTCCCACACGCTCGGCGGTGAAACCATGCGGGTCCTCATTCAGCTCCGCCCGTCCCCTGACCTCGTCTCGGCCGTGGCCGACCCCGGCCGCGCCGTGACGACGGCCGACGTCGCCGACGGCCTGCCCGGCGTCGAGCTCGACGCCGGCTTCACGCCCGTGGCGCTGCCCCGCCCGGTGCCCGCCACGGGCGGCGACCCGCTCTCGCTCAACCAGCCGCTGCGGTTCTCGCTGGCCGCCGAGGATGCCTCGGTGCTGGTCCGCGGCACGATCTCGGACGACGACCTCGCCACCAGGGTCTCCATGCTGCCGGGGCTGCGCCCCGACGTGGTGGGCGTGTTCTCCGACCCGGTGATCGAGACCTCGCCGACGTGCGGCGGCGACCCGCCGGTCGGCGGCTGGCGGGACGTGGAGCGGCTGCTCGACGTGCCGCGGCTGCGCGCCGAGGGCCTCGACGGCTCCGGCGTGGCCCTGGCCGTGGTCGACACCGGCGTCAACCTCGACCACCTGGCCGTCAGGCTGCGGCACGACGTGCGCTTCGACGCCGGGCGCAGCTGGCTGCCCGCCACCATGCCGGGCAGGCCGGGCGCGTTCCCGGTCGACCACGGCACGATGTGCGCGTTCGACGCGCTGCTCGGCGCCCCGGAGGCGACCCTGCTCGACCTGCCGCTGCTGCGCTCCACCCGGCCCGGCGGCTCGGTGATGGACGGGCTGCTGTCCGACGCGGTGGCCGCGTTCGCCCACTTGCGCGACGTGCTCGCCGCCCAGCCCGAGTCCTCGCGGGCGCTGGTGGTCAACAACTCCTGGGGGTCGTTCTCCCCCGAGTGGGACTTCCCCGTGGGGCACCCGGGCAACTACTCCGACAACGGCGCCCACCCGTTCAACCTGATGGTGGCGAGCCTGGACCAGGCGGGCGCCGACATCCTGTTCGCCGCGGGCAACTGCGGGCGCGACTGCCCCGACGGCCGCTGCGCCTTCCCCGAGCGGCCGATCACCGGCGCCAACTCCCATCCCCGGGTGCTGTCGATCGGCGGCGTGAACGTACGCGGCGAGCGGGTCGGCTACTCCTCGCAGGGGCCGGGCCGGCTGGCCGAGCGCAAACCGGACGTGTGCGCGTACACGCACTTCGCCGGCTCGGGCGCGTACGGGGACGAGCCCGACTCCGGCACCTCGGCGGCGGCGCCGGTCGCGGCCGGGCTGGTGGCGGCCGTGCGGACCCTGTGGCCCGCCTCGCGGCTGTCGCCGGCGCAGCTGCGCGCCCTGCTGCGCCGCACCGCCGAGGACCGCAGCACGGTGGGGTTCGACTACGACTACGGGTACGGCGTCATCGACCCGGCCGGGATCCTGGGCGCGCTGCGCCGGCGCGCCCAGAGCGCGGCCTGAAGGACCGGCCCCTGACCCCCTCGGCCGGACCCCGGGCCGGACCGCCGCGTGCGGGTCTAGGCGGAGCTCACGCCCATGACGACGGCGAACAGGATGATGACGCCGTAGATGACGATGACCGCGCCCATGATGCAGGTGCTGACGATGCCGCAGATCCGGCCGGCCTGCACCATGCCGCGGTTCTCGTACACGTAGCCGCTGGCGTCGATCTCCCGCAGCGCCTTGGTTCCCATGTTCCAGGCGAAGGGCCCGAGGATCTGGCAGATGACCAGGCTGAGGATGCCCAGCACCAGGATGGTCGTCCCGTTGGGATGCGTCAGCGGTGGCGGACCGTAGTAGCCGGGGCCGTAGTTCGGATAGGACATGGGTGACGTGACCCCCCGGGTTGACGGTCGAACAGGTGGGTTTTATACCACAGCAACGCGATTGCCGGTCGCTTGTACGATGCTTGCATGATCAAGGCCGGGTTCCAGTGGCTGGCGGGCACCGAGTGGTTCATGCGGGCGGGCCCGCGGATCATGCCGAAGCTGGAGCGGCTGGCCGACCGGCTGTCGCGGGGCAGACCGGTCGGCGGTGAGCGCTCCCTCGTCCTGATGACCACCGGGGCCCGCACCGGGCAGCCGCGCCGCACGCGCCTGGCGTGCGTCCGCGAGCCCGGCGGGTCGCTGCTGGTCGTGGGGAGCAACTTCGGCGCCGAGCGCCACCCCGCGTGGACGGCCAACCTGCTGGCGCGCCCGGACGCGGCCGTCGCCCACGCCGGACGCGAGTTCCCGGTGCGCGCGCGGCTGCTGACCGGCGACGAACGCGCCGCGGTCTGGCCCGCGCTGGTGGCGGGCTCACCGATGTACGAGCGCTACACCGCCCGGTCCGGGCGCGAACTGCGGGTCTTCAGGTTGACGCCGGAGCAGTGATCGTTTTACGCGAAGATGGTCGGGTCATCCATCCCTTCCGTGGAGGAGCCCTCCCCCGTGCGTGAACGCACCCGTGCCGTCCTGGCACACCGGAACTTCCAGCGGTTCATCGTCGGCGTCATCCTGGTCAACGCCGCCGTCCTCGGACTGGAGACGTTCCCCGCGGTCGCCGCGCGCCACGGCGCCCTGCTGTCCGCGCTGGACCGGCTGGCGCTGGCCATCTTCGTGGTGGAGCTGACGGCGAAGGTGTACGTGGAGCGCAGCCGGTTCCCGCGCGACCCGTGGAACGTCTTCGACGCCGTGATCGTCCTGGTCGCCCTGGCGCCCGCCACCGCCAGCAGCCTGTCGGTGCTGCGCTCGCTGCGCATCCTGCGCGTGCTGCGGCTGCTGTCGGTGGTGCCGAGCCTGCGCAAGGTCGTCTCGGCCCTGCTGCGCGCGATGCCGGGGATGAGCTCCATCGTGGTGCTGCTGTCGCTGGTGCTCTACGTGGCCGCGGTGCTGGCCACCAAGCTGTACGGCCAGACGGCGCCGGAGCGTTTCGGCAGCCTGCCGACGTCGCTGTTCACCCTGTTCCAGACCATGACGGGCGACGACTGGGGCAACATCGCGCGTGAGGTGATGGAGGTCCACCCGTCGGCCTGGATCTTCTTCACGATCTTCATCCTGCTGTGCACGTTCGTGGTGCTCAACCTGTTCATGGCGGTGGTGGTGAGCGCCATGGACGAGGAGGCGGCCAAGGAGCGGGCCGAGCTGGAGGACCTGTCGGCGGCCTCGACGCAGCGCATCCTGGAGGAGCTGGCGGAGCTGCGCAAGGAGGTGACGGCGCTGCGCCGCGCCACCCCCGACCGGCGGACGAAGAAACGCGCCAACGCCTGACGCGCGGGCGGCGGGGGCGGCGCCCGGCCCCGCGGTCCCACAGCCCCGCAGCCCCACGCCCCGCAGCCCCGCAGCCATGCAGCCACGCGGTCCCGCGGTCCCGCGGTCAGCGGGAGTAGAACTCGACCACGAGCAGCTCGTCGACCGGCACCGGGACCTGCTCACGCAGCGGGGCCGCCAGCAGGGTGAAGGTGAGGCCGGGCAGGTCCACGCTCAGGTAGGGGGCGACGCGCTCGTCCGCGTGGATCCCCTCGGCGGCGGCCACGAACGGCTGCATCCGGCGCGACCGTTCCCGCACCGAGACCACCTGGCCGGGCCTGACCAGGTAGCTGGGGATGTCGACCTTGCGGCCGTCCACGGCGATGTGCCCGTGGGTCACGTACTGGCGGGCCGCGTAGATCGACGGGGCGAGGCCGGCGCGCATCACCAGCGAGGCCAGCCGCGACTCCAGGATGGAGACCAGCTCGGCGCCGGACGCCCCCGGTCTGCGCACGGCCAGGTCCCAGTAGCGGCGCAACTGCCGTTCGGACACGTCGTAGTACCAGCGCAGCTTCTGCTTCTCCATCAGGCGCAGCCCGTAGTCGCCGGTGGTGCGGCGGTTGGTCTTGCGCCCGTGCTCGCCCGGCGGGTACGGGCGCTGCTCGAAGTAGCGGACGGCTTTCCTGGTCAGCGGCACTCCCGCGCGGCGCGACAGGCGCACCTTGGGACCGGTGTAGCGCACGTTCACCTCATTGTGCTTAGGTAATGCTTACTTAGGTAAGCCTAACCTACACCCATCAGGAGGGGCCATGCTGCCGATCCCGCAGCGGATCCGCACTCTCGCCGCGACGGCCTCGGTCGCGCGGCTGACCGTCGACGGCATGCCGTCCCGCGCCCGCGGCGGCGTCGACGAGCGCGGCAGGCCGGTGCTGCTGGTGCTGCCCGGCGAACCGCTGCACGGGCTGCACCGGCTGCACGAGGACGCCGTGGTGGCGGTCAACCTGGCGGCCATGCGCAGGCTCGGCGACGACGAGCACCCTCGCGGGCTGATGGAGGTGCAGGGCTGGGCGCAGCCGGTGCCGGCGGGCGAGGCGCGGGCGGCGGCGGTCACGGTGGCGGCGAACGACCCGGACGAGGCGCTGTTCGACGCGCTGGAGCGCTACGGGCGACCGGACGCGCCCCGGCTGCTGCGGGTGGACGTGGCCCAGGTGGTGTACCTGACCGGGCAGGAGTCCGGGGTGCTGGACGCCGAGGACTATCTGGAGGCCGAGCCCGACCCGCTCACCGGGCCGGCCGAGCGGGTGCTGGCGCACGTCAACGCCGCGCACCGCGAGCAGCTCGCCAAGGGCGTCTCCCGCCATCTGGGCCGGCCCGCCCGCGAGGTGTGGCTGTGGGAGCTGGACAGCCAGGGGGTCACGGTGCGGGCGGACGGCTCGCTCGTCCGCTTCCTGTGGCCCGCCCCGACGAACGACGGCGGCGACCTGGAGGCCGCGCTGAACGGCCTGCTGTGCACCTGCGGCCACCACCCGGCCGTCTGAGCGCAACCTTCTTGATCACGATTCTCCGCTTCACCGCTCGGGCCCCGCCGGGGCTGACTATCATCTGCCTCTGTGAGAGAGACCGAACGGCGCGAGCGGATCCTGCAGATCGCCGGCGCGCTGACCGGCACCCTCATGCTCGTCCTCGCGGGCGTCCTCGCCGGGGCCGGGCTGCCCGGCGCGTCGCTGTCCCACGCGAGCATGCCCCAGCCGGGCGCGCGGGACCTCGCCGAGAGCCGGGGGGCGGTCGAGTCGGCGCCCGCCCGCCTGCGCGCCGCCGAGCCTCGGGTACGGATCCCGCGACAGGACGCGCGCACCGGTCACACGAGCGCGCCGAGCCGGCCCGTCGCGGACTCACCGTCCTCCACCCGATCGGCGGCACCGTCCATCGAGCCTTCCGCCCCCGCGTCGGCAGCCCCGTCGACAGCCCCGTCGACCGTGCCATCGACCTTGCCCGCGACCGTGCCCTCGACCGTGCCCTCGACCGTGCCCTCGACCGTGCCGTCCGGCGCGCCTCCCTCCGGGTCGCCTCCCTCCTGGCCGCCGTCCTCCGTACCGCCCTTCTCCGGCAGGAGCCCCGCGAGCTCCGCCGGTACGAGCGAGGCGGGCGAGGCGAGCGAGGCGGGCGAGGCGGGCGAGGCGAGCGCGCTCGCCCCCACCGGACCGGCCCTCGCCGGGACCGGCGCCGAACCGGACGACGGGGCGTCCGCCACGACCGCCAGGACCCCGGGGGCGCAGCGCAGCCCCCGCCCGCGCGCCGTCCCCGGCCATCCCTGATCCGCACGCCCGCCCGAAGACGTCAGCGGGCGGGCCGCCAATGCCTCATCCGGCCCCCTCCTGGACAAGGGTCAGCGGGCGGGACCGGCCGCGGGGGAGACTCGTCCGGCCCTCTGCCGAGAACCGTCAGCGGCCGGGGCGGGCCGCGAGGGACTCGTCCACGGCCTCCGGCGACAGGACGTGGTCGAGGACCATGACCGCGCAGCCGCTGATGCCGGCGCCCGGACCCAGGCGGCTCGGCTCGATGCGCAGCCGCCGGGTGGCCAGCGCGGTGGAGCGCCGGTAGACGACCTCGCGGATGCTCGACACCAGCGGCCCGAACGCCTCGGCCATGTCGCCGCCGAGTACCACGACCGACGGGTTGAGGATGTTGACCGCCCCGGCCACCACCTCGCCGATCCTGCGTCCGGCCTCGCGGACGGTGGCCATCGTCTCGGCGTCGCCGGCCCGTACCAGGCGCGTCACGTCGGAGATGTTCTTGACGTCCTTGCCGGCCGCGCGCAGGTCACGCAGGAGCGCGGTGCCGCTGGCGACGGAGTCGACGCAGTCGACGTTGCCGCACCGGCACAGCACTCCCCCGCCGTCGCGTACCGGGATGTGGCCGATCTCGCCGGACGCGCCGAGCGCGCCGCGCAGGATCCCGCCACCGGCGATGATCCCGGCGCCGATGCGGGTGGAGACCTTGATGAACAGCAGGTCGTCCAGGTCGGGGTAGGCGCCCCGGTGCTCACCGATGGCCAGCACGTTGACGTCGTTGTCGACCAGCACGGGCACCGGGAAACGGGCTCGGACCAGGGGCGGGATCACCACGCCCGTCCAGGAGGCCATCACCCGGGCGCTCTCGGTGCGGCCCTCGGCGAACTCGACCGTGGCCGGCATGCCCATCCCGACGCCCCGGACCGTCGAGCGCGGCCGGTCGCCGAGCAGTTCGTCCCAGGTGTCCATGACCAGGGGGAGCACCACGTCGGGGCCCTGTTCGACGTCGATCGCGAAGTCCTGCCCGGCCAGCTCGCGGGCGGCCAGGTCGCAGATGGACACCCGGGTGCGGCTCGCGCCCAGCGCGGCCACCAGCACGACGCCGCCTGCCGCGTCGAACTCCAGCCGCACCGGCGGGCGCCCGCCGGTCGACGGCGCGTCCGCGCGCTCCACGACCAGGCCGCGCTCCAGCAGCTCGTCGACCCGGAGCTGCACCGCGGGCCGGGACAGGCCGGTGACCCGGCCGATGTCGGCGCGCGTCACGGCCTCACCGGTGCGGATGAGCTGGAGGACGTCACCACTGGTGGCGAGGGTCGCTGCGGTACGACGGGACATCGGCTAAGTGAACCACACCCACTTGTGTCATGAAAAGTCACGACTTTTTCATCTCAAATAGCAAAACTCCGCTTGTGTACGACCTTAACTGTGGCTAGTGTCCGTTCTGTCCTCAGTGTGGTAGATCATCGGAGTCTCGTTCGTGTCCCCCCTCTCGTCCGCCCCCGCCCCCCACACCGCCGATCTGGTGGTCTTCGGCGGCACCGGCGACCTGTCCATGCGCAAGCTGCTGCCCGCGCTGTACCACAGCGACCGGGACGGCCGGCTCTCTCCCCGGACGCGCATCATCGCCCTGTCCAGGAGCGGGCTGACGGACGCCGACTTCCGCGGCAAGGTGGACGCGCAGGTACGCGACCGGGTGCCGGTCGACGACCACGCCAGGTGGCAGCGCTTCCTGGGCCGGCTGCACCACCTGACCGTCGACGTGGGCGGCGAGGACCGCTCCGGCTGGGACCGGCTGCGCGCGATGCTGGCCGAGGACCGCGACCGCGTCTTCTACCTGGCCAGCCCGCCCAGGACGTTCGGCCCGTTCTGCCGCGAGGTGGACCGGGCGGGCCTGGTGACCCCGAGGGCGCGGGTGGTGCTGGAGAAGCCGCTCGGCCACGACCTGCCGAGCGCGCAGCGGATCAACGACGAGGTCGGCGCCATCTTCGCCGAGCACCAGATCTTCCGCATCGACCACTACCTGGGCAAGGAGACGGTGCAGAACCTGCTCGTGCTCCGCTTCGCCAACGCGTTCCTGGAGCCGATCTGGAACTCGCTCTGGATCGACCACGTGCAGATCACCGCCGCCGAGACCGTCGGCACGCCCGGCCGGCGCGACTACTACGACCACGCCGGCGCGCTGCGCGACATGGTGCAGAACCACCTGCTGCAGTTGCTCACGCTGACCGCCATGGAGCCGCCCGCGCGCAACGACCGCGAGGCGATCCGCGACGAGAAGGTGAAGGTGCTGCAGGCGCTGCGGCCGATCACCGGCGGCGAGGTCACCCGCTTCACCGTGCGCGGCCAGTACACCGCCGCCGACGGCATGGCCGGATACCTGGACGAGCCGGGCTCGACGCCGCCGACCGAGTCGTCGGAGCGGGTGGAGACGTTCACCGCCATCCGGGCCGAGATCCGCAACTGGCGCTGGGCCGGGGTGCCGTTCTACCTGCGCACCGGCAAGCGGCTGCCGAACCGGCGCTCGGAGATCGTGGTGCAGTTCAAGGACGTGCCGCACTCCATCTTCCCCGGCGGCTCGCCGAACCGCCTGGTGCTGCGGCTGCAGCCGGAGGAGGGCATCGAGCTGCACATCATGGCCAAGGAGCCGGGCGCCGGCGAGGTGTCGCTCAAGCCGGTCCCGCTCAGCCTGAACTTCGGCAAGACGTTCCCCGCCCGCGTTCCCGAGGCGTACGAGCGGCTGCTCAGCGACGTGCTGGCCGGCAACCCGACGCTCTTCATGCGGCGTGACGAGGTGGAGGCCGCCTGGCGGTGGATCGACCCGATCCTGGACGCCTGGCGCTCCTCTCCCGCCCTGCCCGAACCGTACCCCGCCGGGACGACCGGCCCCGCAGGCGCGCACGAGCTCCTGGCCCGCAGCGGCCGCGCCTGGCACGAGGAGGAAGCGTGACCATGAACCCCGTCATCCAGCAGGTCACCGACCGCGTCGCCGGGCGGAGCGCGGCGAGCCGCGCCGCGTACCTGACCAGGATCCGCCGGGACGGCGCCGACGCCCGCGCGCAGGGCCCCGCCCGCGCCCACCTGGGGTGCGCGAACCTGGCGCACGGCTTCGCCGCCGCGCCGGACTCCGACAAACCCGCCCTGCGCGGCACGGCGAAGCCGGGCGTGGCCATCGTCACCAGCTACAACGACATGCTCTCCGCCCATCAGCCGTACGAGACGTACCCGCCGGAGCTGAAGGCGGCGGTGCGCGCGGCGGGCGGCGTGGCGCAGGTGGCGGGCGGCGTGCCGGCCATGTGCGACGGCATCACGCAGGGCCGGGCGGGCATGGAGCTGTCCCTCTACAGCCGCGACGTGATCGCGATGGCGACGGCCGTCGCGCTGTCGCACGACATGTTCGACGCGAGCCTGCTGCTGGGCGTCTGCGACAAGATCGTGCCAGGGCTGCTGATCGGCGCGCTGCACTTCGGCCACCTGCCCGCGATCTTCGTGCCGGCCGGGCCGATGACGTCGGGGCTGCCGAACAAGGTCAAGGCCCGCACCCGCCAGCTCTTCGCCGAGGGCAAGGTCGGCAGGCACGAGCTGCTGGACGCCGAGGCGAAGTCCTACCACTCCCCCGGCACCTGCACCTTCTACGGCACCGCCAACTCCAACCAGGCGCTCATGGAGGTCATGGGCCTGCACCTGCCGGGCTCGACGTTCGTCAACCCGCACACCGAGCTGCGGCACGCGCTGACCGCGGCGGCGGGCCGCCGGGCGGTCGAGATCACCGCGCACGGCCCCGCGTACACGCCGATCGGCGAGCTGGTCGACGAGAAGGCGATCGTGAACGCGTGCGTGGCGCTGCTGGCCACGGGCGGCTCCACGAACCACACGCTGCACCTGGTGGCCATGGCGGCCGCCGCCGGGATCGTGCTGACCTGGGATGACCTGTCGTGCCTGTCCAAGGTGGTGCCGTCGCTCACCAGGATCTACCCGAACGGCCAGGCGGACGTGAACCACTTCCGCGAGGCGGGCGGCATGCAGGTGCTGATCGGCGAGCTGCTGGACGCGGGCCTGCTGCACGCCGACGTGATGACCGTGGCCGGGCCCGGCCTGGACCGCTACCGGTCGGCGCCGGAGCTGCGCGACGGCGAGCTGGTGTGGGAGCCGGTCATCGGCAGCTCCGACCTGGACGTGCTGCGCCCGGTGTCGGACCCGTTCGCGGCCGACGGCGGCATCCACGTGCTCTGCGGCAACCTGGGCACGGCCGTGAGCAAGGTGTCGGCGGTCAAGCCGGAGCACCTGGTGATCGAGGCGCCGGCGAAGGTGTTCGACGACCAGCTCGGCCTGCTGCGCGCCTTCGAGGCGGGCGAGCTGGACGGCCAGGACTTCGTCGCGGTCATCCGCTACCAGGGGCCGAGCGCCAACGGCATGCCGGAGCTGCACAAGCTCACGCCGCCGCTGGCGGTGCTGCTGGACCGGGGGCAGCGGGTGGCGCTCGTCACCGACGGCCGCATGTCCGGCGCGTCCGGCAAGGTCCCCGCCGCCATCCACCTGTCGCCCGAGGCGGCGGACGGCGGCCCGATCGCGCTGGTCCGCGAGGGCGACGTGATCCGCCTGGACTCGGCCGCGGGCACTCTTGAGCTGCTGGTGCCGGCCGAGGAGCTGGCCCGCCGCTCCCCCGAGGGGCGGCCGCTCAGCGACGCGGAGTGGGTCGGCACCGGCCGCGAGCTGTTCGCCGTCTTCCGCCGGATGGCGGGGCACGCCGAGCAGGGCGCCGGGATCTTCGGCGTCAGCGGCGCCGAGTCGCCGCACCACGGCCCCGGCCTGGCCTTCCCCGCCGAGTCTGGCTCCTCCCACCTGGAGACGGGCCGCCCGCTGCCGGCACCCAGCGGGGCCCCGCGTTGACCACCCGCACTCCCTCCGAGGGCACGCCCGCCCTTGCGCTCTCGGAGGGCACGTTCACCGGCGGGATCCGCCCCGCCGACGCCCTCGGGCAGGCTCCGCCCGCTGTTCCAGGGGCGGCGGGCGGCGGCTTCGCCCCCGCCGCCGGGCCGCGCCCGGAGCGGCCGTGGCTGGTCGCCGACATCGGCGGCACGAACGCCCGCTTCGGACTCGTCACCGCCTCAGGAGCCGCGCCGTCGCACGTGGCGGTGCTGCCGGGGGCCGGGTACGCCACGCTCGGGGACGCCGTCAGCGCCTACCTCGCCGAGCACGCGGGCGGAGCGCGGCCCGGCGCGGCGTGCCTGGCCGTGGCCGGGCCCATCGACGGGGACCGCTACCGGCTGACGAACGCGCCGTGGGCCGGGTCGATCCGTGATCTGGACGTCCCGTACGCGAAGCTGCTCAACGACTTCGAGGCGCTGGCCCTGTCGCTGCCGCACCTGCGCGCGAGCGAACTGGTGCCGCTGGGCGGGCCTGAGCCCTCGTACGGGGTGAAGGCGGTGCTCGGCCCCGGCACCGGGCTCGGCGTCGGCGGGCTGGTGCCGACCGATCATGGCTGGGTGCCGCTTCCCGGCGAGGGCGGGCACGTCATCGTGCCCACGGCGGACGACAGGGAGCTGGAGGTCGTCCGCGCGCTCCGGGCGGAGGGCCTGGGGCCGGTGGTGGCCGAGCACGTGCTGTCCGGTCCCGGGCTGGCCCGCCTGTACCGGGCGCTGGCCCGGGTGAACGGCGTCGCGGCGGCGCCCCTGGCGACGTCGGAGATCGTGGCCCGGCTGGACGACCCGCTCTGCGCGGAGACGGTGGAGGTGTTCTGCGGGATGCTGGGGAGCTTCGCCGGGAACGTCGCGCTGACTCTCGGCGCGCGGGGCGGTGTCTACCTGGGCGGAGGGGTGCTGCCCCGTATCGTGGAGCGCGTGTGCGCCAGCAACTTCCGTGCCCGGTTCGCTACCAATCCCGACATGTCCGACTATCTCGCGGGGATCGGCACCGCGCTCATCGTCGCGCCCCAGCCCGCCCTCACCGGCGCCGCCGCCTGGCTGACCCAGCACCTGACACCGGGGACACCCCGATGACCGCCCCGGCCGGTTCACCGCCGCCCCGCCCCGCCACCGCCGGCCAGGCACCCGGCCGCCCGGCCACCACCGGCCCGGCACCCGGCCGCGCGACGGTCACCGGCCGGGCACCCGGTGGGGGCCTGACCGTCCGTCCGGCCGCCCGGCGTGGGGAGCCGCGCCGGGGGCCTGTGCTTCGCATACCTGAGGAGTTCCGATGAGCCTGCTCGACCTCGCGCCCGTGATCCCCGTCGTGGTGATCGACGACGTGGAGACCGCCGTGCCGATGGCGCGGGCGCTGGTGGCCGGCGGCCTGCCGGTGATCGAGGTGACGCTCCGCACGGCTCCCGCCCTGCGCGCCATCGCCCGGATCGCCGCCGAGGTCCCCGCGGCGACGGTGGGCGCGGGCACGGTGCGGCGCTCGGAGGACATCGCGGCCGCCCTCGACGCCGGCGCGTCGTTCCTGGTGTCCCCCGGCACGACGCTGTCCCTGGTGGAGGCGATGGACGCCAGCGGCCTGCCCTACCTGCCGGGCG
Source organism: Nonomuraea corallina (assembly GCF_027620315.1). Taxonomy (GTDB): domain Bacteria; phylum Actinomycetota; class Actinomycetes; order Streptosporangiales; family Streptosporangiaceae; genus Nonomuraea; species Nonomuraea corallina. Next base: position 16,763 of record NZ_JAPNNL010000084.1, read on the forward strand.
CCGCCACCGCCTCCGAGGCGATGGCGCTGGCCGAGCGGGGGGTCAAGGAGCTGAAGTTCTTCCCGGCCGAGGCCGCGGGCGGCGTCGCGTACCTGAAGTCCCTGCGGGGCCCGCTGCCGGACGTCCGTTTCTGCCCGACGGGCGGCATCCGCCTCACGACCGCCCCCGACTATCTCGCGCTGCCGAACGTCGGCTGCGTCGGCGGCACCTGGCTCACCCCGGAGGACGCCCTGGCCGCCGGTGACTGGGCGCGCGTCGAGAAGCTCGCGCGGGAGGCCGCCGCCCTGAGGTGACGGTTCGCCGCATGGCGGGCGACGGGCCGGGCATGCCTTGGTCCGGGCGGCGATCAGCCGCGCCGTCCCCCGACCGGAAGGCCCCATGAGCATCGACAAGTCACCTGCCCGGCAGGCCGTGCCGGTGCCGTTCGACCCCGAACTCGGCGCGGCCCTGACCGTGATCCAGCAGTACCTGCCCCCGCTCACGTCGCTGAACCAGCTCCCGGCGCTGCGGGCGAACGCGAGCATGCTGCCGGTGCCCACTCTCGAACAGCTCAGCCGGGACGGGGCGTTCGACGTGCAGGAGCGCCAGGCGCCCGGTCCGGGCGGAGCGCCGGACGTCACGCTGCTCATCTGCCGCCCCGCCGGCGCCGCCACCCCGCCGGCGGCCCTCTACACCATCCACGGCGGCGGCATGATCGCCGGGAACCGGCTCGTCGGACTGGACTCGCTGCTGGACGCGGCACAGGAGCTGGGGCTGGCGCTCGTGTCGGTCGAGTACCGGCTCGCGCCCGAGCACCCGCACCCGGCCCCGGTGGAGGACTGCTACGCGGGCCTGGTGTGGACCGCCGGGCACGCCGGCGAACTGGGCATCGACCCGGACCGGATCGTGGTGGCCGGGGCCAGCGCGGGCGGCGGGCTCGCCGCGGCCGTCGCCCTGATGGCCCGGGACCGCAACGGCCCGGCCCTGGCGGGGCAGCTGCTGACGTGCCCGATGCTGGACGACCGCAACGACACCCCCTCGGCCCTGCAGATGGCCGGTGTAGGCATCTGGGACCGCACCGCCAACGAGGTCGGCTGGACCGCCCTGCTGGGCGACCGGCGCGGCGGCCCCGACGTCTCCCCCTACGCCGCGCCGGCCCGCGCCACCGACCTGTCCGGGCTGCCCCCGGCGTTCATCGACGTCGGCTCGGCCGAGACCTTCCGCGACGAGGACGTCTTCTACGCCACCCGCATCTGGCAGGCCGGAGGGCAGGCGGAGCTGCACGTCTGGCCGGGCGGCTTTCACGGCTTCGAGGGCATCGTGCCGCACGCCGCGGTCTCCCAGGCCGCCGGGGAGGCCCGGATGCGCTGGCTGCGCCGCGTCCTCACCCCCTGAGACGCCCCCTGAGACGCCCCCTGAGACGCCCGTGCGCTCACTCCCGGCGGGCCTTCCTCGATCGGGCCCCGTCGTCGGTCACGACCCGGTACACCCCGTACAGCGCCTCGACCGCGCCGAGCGCCATGAGCACCACGCCGATCTTCGACGGCGTGAAGACGACGATCTCGACGTCCGCCCCGAACAGCCACAGCGCCGTGCCACCGGCCAGGACGGCCAGGCCGGTGATGATCGTCTTGTGGCCGGGGTGCATGGAGACCTCTTTCCGTACGCGTCACGCCTGCGTCGGCAACGCTAGCCGGGGGACATCCGGGACCTCCTCCTCCGAACTGGGGAATCGGCGTACATCTTTCGGCTGACACGCCCGCGGACGGTCAGGAACAAGAAGCGCCGGCGACCCTGCCGTGCCTAGCGTGGTCGTCATGGACGTTCCCGCTCGCCGGAGCGGGAGCCACTCGTTCTCAGAAGGAGACCCATGAACGGGAACACCTGGGTCCGGCAGGCCCACCGCTGGCTGTCCATGACGTTCACGGTGACCGTCGTCATCACCGTCGTCGCCGTCGCCGTCGCGGGGCAGGCGGGGCCGGCCGAGTGGATCTACTTCCTGCCGCTCCTCCCCCTCGCCCTGCTCCTGCCCAGCGGCCTGTACCTGTTCGCGCTGCCGTACCTGGCCAAGCGGCGCGGCAGGCGGTGAGGGGTCAGGCGGCGAACCGTGCCGTCAGGTTCCGCACAGGCTCCTGAGGTGGGCGAGGTCCGCGTTGATGTCCGCGACCACCTGCTGGGGATCGCCGCCCGTCATCCCGGTCAGGCGGAAGTTCAGCTCCTGGAACTCGGCTGCCAGCCGGCGGATGGTCCCCGCCACCGCTCCTTGGGCGCCGAGACCCGCGCCCATCAGGTCCTGGTAGGCCTGGCGTGCCGCGGCCGCCTGGCCGCCGCGGGTGGTCCCGGCGTCCCGGTTGTACGTGGCCAGCGCCGTCTCCGTCTCGTCGCAGCCGGCCGGGCGGACCGGCGACAGCGTCGGGAGGGAAGCCTCGGCCACCGGGGTGGAACTCGGGACCGGCGGCTCGCCGCGGGAATCGGCGGTACGTGACTCGGCGGTGCGTGACTCGGCGGTGCGTGACTCGGGGGCGTCGGAATCGGGGGTCCGGGAGTCGGGGGCGCCGGACTCGGGCGGCCCGCTGGAGGGCGGCGGGGCGGGCCAGGTGGGCTCCGGGGCCGGTGACGACCGCGTGACCGAGGGGGTGGGGTCCGCACCGGGCCGCGGGTCCTGCGGCATCACGTAGGCGACCAGCGCGACCACGGCCGCCGCCGCGGTCGCCACAGCGCTCACCGCCGTCCAGTCCACACCCGCCTTCGGCCGCGCTGATCGCTTCTCCGCCATGGCCTCATCCTGGCCGAGCCTCCGGGTCCGGTCCAGAAAGGTGCGAACCGCCGCCGGTCTCGGTGCCGGCGCACTGGGCGCCGAGCCGACGTAACCCTCCCCCCGGTGATGGCGAGCGCCACTACCTGCCGTATCCGGCTCTCACCGGCTTGGCGGCTTTCGGTGGTCATGCATCAGATTCATGGCCGCCCATGGAAAACATGCGTTTGCCTGATGTGAGCGGGATCGCTTCACTGGGGTGCCAGTGGCCCGACCCGAGGTGAACCCATGACCGACTCGACTCCCGTCTCCGATATCGACCTGTTCGACGACGCGGTGCTCGTCGATCCGTACCCGTCCTACACGGCGCTGCGCGCGCTCGGAGGCGTCGTGCGCCTCCCCGCGAACGACGTGTACGCGCTCACGAGGTACGACGTGATCCGCAACGCCCTGGGCGACTGGGAGAGCTTCTCCTCCGCCGGGGCCATCGGCTTCAACCCGATGGTCAACGAGGCGCTCACCGGCACGTCCCTGTCCTCGGACCCGCCGGTGCACACCCGGCTGCGGGCGACGTTGACCGCCAACCTGTCACCGAGGGCGCTGCGCGGGCTCAAGGACACCATCGACGCCAAGGCGGACGCGCTGGTCGGGAAGCTGGTCGCCGAGGGCTCGTTCGAGGCCATCGACGCGCTGGGCCGCGCGCTCCCGCTGGAGGTGGTCGCGGACCTCATCGGCTTCACCGGCCACGCCCGCGACAACATGCTGCGCTGGGGCCAGGCGGCCATGCAGGTCATCGGGCCGATGAACCGGCGCACCGCGGAGAGCTTCCCGATCGCGGGCGAGCTGTACGCCTGGTGCTCCGAGGTCACCGCCGGCGACCTGGCGCCCGGCTCGGTCGGACGCGGGATCTTCGAGGCCGAGGCCCGCGGCGACATCCCGCCGAACACGGCCGGCCACATCATCCACCAGTACCTGGGCGCCGGCGTCGACACGACGATAGCCTCGATCGGCAACCTCGTCGCCCTCTTCGCCGCGCATCCCGACCAGCTCGCGCTGGTGCGCGAGGACCCGGCGCTGGTGCCGGCGGCGTTCAACGAGGTGCTGCGCTACTGGGCCCCGCTGCACGCCTGGGGCCGCCGCGCGACCCGGGACGTCGAGCTGGACGGCGTGGTCATCCCGGCAGGCGCCAAGGTCGCGATCCTGTTCGGCGCCGGCAACCGGGACGAGCGCCACTACGACGACCCGGACGCGTTCCTGGTCGAGCGGAACCCGGTCGACCACCTGTCGTTCGGCTACGGCCCGCACGGCTGCGCCGGGCAGGGTCTGGCCCGGCTGGAAGGGCACGCGGTCATCAAGGCCCTGGCGCGCCGCGTCGAGCGGCTCGTCGTGGGCGCGGAGGTCCGGGTGCCGAGCAACACCACCCGGAGCATCGAAGAGCTCCCCGTCCTGGAGGTGATCCCCGCATGAAGATCGTTCTTGACCGTCCCCGCTGTGAGGGGCACGGCCTCTGCGAGGAGGCCGCTCCGGAGCTGATGCACCTCGACGACGAGGGCGAGCTCGTCCTCGACCGCGAGGAGCTCGGTGACGCCGACCTCGCGGCGGCCGGCGCGGCCGTCCGGGTGTGCCCGGTCGCGGCCCTGCGTCTCGCGTGAGCGCGCCGATCGGCCGGGTGGTCGTCGTCGGCAACGGCATCGCCGGCCTCACCGCCGCGCACCAGCTGCGGGAGTGCGGGTTCGACGGGGAGCTGACCGTCGTCGGGGACGAGCCGTATCCGGCCTACAGCCGTCCGGCGCTGTCGAAGGCACTGCTGCTCGACGGCGTGGACCGGTCGGCGCACGAGCTCGCGCCGGCCACGCACGGCGCCGTCGAGCTGCTCGGGGTCCGGGCCCGCGGGCTCGACGCGGAGCGTCGCCTCGTCACGCTCGACGACGGCGTCGTGCTGCCGTACGACGGGCTCGTGATCGCCACCGGGGCCCGGGCGCGGCGGCTGTCCGGGCTGCCCGAGGAGCACACCCTGCGGGGCCTGGACGACGCGCTGGCGCTGCGCGAGCGGCTGGCCGGGCGTCCGTCGGTGGTCGTGGCCGGCGGCGGGCCGCTCGGCATGGAGATCGCCTCGGCGTGCCTGGCGGCGGGATGCGCGGTCACGCTGGTCTCCCAGGGGGTGCCGCTGGCCGGGCACCTGGGACCGTACCTGGCCGAGGTCTTCGTCAAGGCCGCGCTGGACCGCGGGCTCACCATCGCGGAGACCGGCGCCGGGCGGATCGAACGGGGCGCGGGAGGCGTCCGGGTCGTCCTGGAGGACGGCGCGGTCGTCGAGGCCGAGCTGCTGGTGTCGGCCGCCGGCGACGTCCCCAACACGGAGTGGCTCGCGGGCGCCGGCCTCGCCGCCGGCGGGGTCGTCCGGGTCGACGGGCGCGGGCTGGCCCGTCCCGGCGTCGCGGCGGTGGGCGACCTGGCGGCGTTCCCGACGCCGTACGGCCTGCGCCGCGTCCCGCTGTGGAACAGCGCGATCGAGCAGGCGAAGGTGGCCGCGGCCGCTCTCGTGCGCGGGGACGAGGCGCCGCCGCTCCGGTTCCAGCCGTACTTCTGGACCGAGCAGTTCGGGCTGAGCCTCAAGGCCGCGGGCTACCTGCCGGTGCGCGGGGAGCCCGAGTACGTGGAGGGGGAACCCGGCGGGCCCGGCCTGATGCGCTGGTCCCGCGAGGGCGGCTCGGGCACGGCCGTGGCGCTCAACCATCGCGTCCCGATCCCCCGGTTGCGGCGGGTGAGCCGGGCCGCCGCGTAGAGTTCGTCGCGATGAGCGAGGAGGACACCGGCGGGGGCGCCGCGGGCTCTGGGCTGGACCGGCTGGCGTCGGTCAACCTCAACCTGCTGGTGCCCCTCCTGGCGATGCTGGAGGAGCGCTCGGTGACCAGGGCCGCCGAGCGGGTCGGCCTGTCCCAGTCGGCGATGAGCCACGCGCTGGGCCGCCTGCGACGCCTGCTCGGCGACGGCCTCCTCGTCCGGCAGGGCAACGCCGTCGCGCTGACGCCGCGCGCCGTGCAGCTGATCGCCCCGCTGCGCGCGACGCTCCAGCAGGCCGCGGACCTGGTGAGCCTGCCGGTGTTCGACCCGGCGACGGACCGCCGGGTCATCACCGTCGCGATGACCACCAGCACGGCCTTCGTCCTCGGCGCGCGGCTCGGGCGGCTGGTGGCGGAGCGGGCGCCGCACGCGACGCTGCGCCTGCGCACGATCACCGTGCCGGCCGAGTCCACCTTCACCGAGCACGGCGTGCACGTCGTGCTGATCTCCGAGGCGTTCGCGTCGCCGTATCCGCGCGAACGCCTGTACGACGACCGCATCGTGGTGGTGGCCTCGGCGGACACGCCGCCGCAGGCGAGCGCGCTCGACCTGCTGACCACGCAGCCGCACGTCGTGGTGGACGCCGAGCGGCGGGTCTTCCCGTATCCGGTGCTCGACGAGCAGGGCGTCCCCTACCGGGTCGGGCTGCGGGTCTCCGACTTCCTGCTCGTCCCGTACCTGGTCGGACGCGCCGGCGGGGTCGCCCTGCTGCGCTACCGGGTGGCTGCGGAGATGCGGGCGTTCGCCGGCCTGCGGATCGAGGAGTTTCCGTTCCCGCTGCCGGGGCTCGGCATCGACCTGGTCTGGAACCCGCATCTGGGTGACCGCCCCTTCATGGCCTGGCTGCGAAGGCTCCTGTTCGACGCGGCCCGGCCCTGAACGGGTCCCCGATTCGACGGATCGGCGGAGGGTGCCGTCACCCGCCGACCGCGCCACGGAGGTCCACCGGGCGTTCGACGAGCCCGTGGGCGTGGGTCAGGTCGGCGACCCGCTTGAGTTCCGTCAGGTCGAGTTCGGCCGGATAGGAGCCGAGCGTCATGGCGGCCGCCTCCTTGGGGGAGGTTTTCGAGTAAGTCGGCAGCACCTCCCGCACCTGCCGGGGATCGTTCGCGATCAGGCGCTGCGCCTTGGCCAGCGCGCGCTGGAAAGCCGCCAGCGTGCGCGGGTGCTCGCGGACCCACTCGGCGGTGGCCGCCAGGCCCGCGGTGGGCAGGCTCGCGAACTCCGGTGGGATCGCGTCCGCCACGATCCGCGAGCGCTCGCGGCCCACGGTGACGAACGGCTCCACCAGCAGGGCGGCGTCGAACTGCCCGGCGCTCAGCGCGTGGAGCATCTCGGGATAGGGCTTCTCGGCCATCATGACGTCCCGCGGCTTCAGCCCGGCCCGCTTCAGCGCGGCGGTCACCGTCAGCTGCCCGAGGCCACCGAGGTTCGGGATCGCGATCTTCTTGCGCTTCAGGTCGCGCACTGTCCTGATCTTCGACCTGGCGTTCACGACGATCGCGAGATCTCCCGGCGCGGACCGGTACAGGCCAGCGACGATCGTGAAGTCCTTGCCCCTCTCGTTCGCCCGGAAGAGGGTGACGTAGTCGGTGTACGCCAGATCCAGCCGGCCGGCTTCCACCGGCGGCGTCGCGGCCCCCGCGCCGGTGACGAGCACCGGCTCCACCGTGAGGCCCTCCTCCTCGAAGTAACCCTGGGACTGGGCCACGTACACGGGCGCCGACTCCGCGGTCGGCAGCGTCCCGACCTTGATGACCGGCAGCTCCGGCGGCGCGGACGGGCGGGCGGCGGCGCGCGGCTCACCGGGCAGCGCCCGCACCGCGACGGTGACCGCGATCATGGTGACGACGGCCACCGCGGCGGCGGCGAGCGCCATGACGTTGCGCCGCCTGCGCTGATGGGCGGCGATCGCCCTGGCGGCCAGGTCGCGCTCCGGCATGTCGTCCGCGATGCGGCCGAGCTGTTCTCCGAGCCAGGTCATCGGCGTGCCCCCTCGCTTCGGGCCGGGTCGTCCAGCACAGGCAGTCTGGGCGCCAGTTCGGGCGCCAGCGCGCGCAGCCGGGCCAGGGCGTGGTGCGCCTGGCTCTTCACTGTGCCGACGGAGCATCCCAGCAGGTCGGCGACGTCACGTTCCGTACGGTCCTCGTAGAAGCGCAGGACGAGGACCGCGCGCTGCTTGGGCGTCAGCCGCATGAGCGCCTGGTGCAGGACGACCCGCAGGACGGCGGAGTCCTCGCTGGAGTAGGCGCGGTCGGGCGGCTCGGCGCTCGGCACCTCGCCGGAACCGCGGCGCCGCCGCCACGAGGTGTACTGGTTCACCATGGTCCTGCGCGCGTAGGCGTCGAGGTTGTCGATGTGGCGTAATTTCGGCCACCGCCCGATCATGCGGACCAGCACACTCTGCCAGAGGTCCTCGGCGAGGTGGACGTCTCCGGTGAGCAGGTAGGCCAGGCGCATCAACGGGCGTTGGTGTGCGTCCACGAACGCCCGGAAACCGGCATCGCGATCCAACGTCTCTCCTCAGGTCGATACCCTCCAGACGCCGTGACCGCCGTGGAAGGTTGGCACTCCTGGGGACGGAGTGACGTCAGCTCCAGATCGACACGTGGACCGGGGGGCGGAAGCGCGCTCGGGGGATGCCCTCGTCAGGGGAGCGCATCACCTGGGTGGCCGCCGGGGTCGTGAGGAAGTCCAGGAAGGCGTCCGCCGAGACCGATCGGGTGCCGGGTTCCAGGACGGTCGCGTACCAGGAGACCGGCATGGGGGTGACCGCCGTCTCCACCGCCACCAGCTCGCCCCGCCGGAGCTGGGAGGTCACCAGGTGGGCGATCGCGGGCGCGATCCCGGCGCCTTCCGCCGCCGCCTTCCAGGCCGCCGTCTGGTTGGCGAAGACGCGTACGTGCGACTCGGGCACGCGCAGCAGCCGCAGCAGCCGGCCGCTGTCGCCGGCCGGATCGGTGCCGGAGGGTCCGACGAGCCAGTGGTCGCGGTGGCCGTGCGGGGCGGCGACGGCGATGAGGCGGCAGCGCAGCACCGGCCTGCTGACCAGGCCGGGGCCGGGCAGTCGCGGGCCGAGCGCGACGTCGGCGAGGCGGCTGGTGAGCAGCAGCGGCATCTCGGCGGTGGCGGCGACGCCGGTGCCGGCGTCCATGGACTTGCGCTGGTTGAACAGGCACACCAGCGGCCCGGCGACGTGCTCGGCCAGGACGCCGTCCAGGACGACGTGCAGCCGGGCGGGGCCGCCGGGCTGGACGGCGGCGACGGCCTCGGCGCCGAGGGCGACGATCTGGGAGGCGATGCCGAGCAGGCGCCGGCCGCCCTCGGTGAGGACCATGCCGCCGGCGGAGCGGGTCAGGAGGGGGTCGCCGAGGTGGCGGCGGAGCTGGGCCAGCGACTGGGAGACGGCCGGTTCGCTGACGCCGAGGGCGCGGGCCGCGGCTTTGACGGAACCGAGGCGGGCCACGAAGACGAAGGCGCCGAGCTGGCTCAGGGTCACCCTTTCTTCATAGATTCCCGGCGCGCATTAAGGAATCCCTTATTTCTGGATTGTCCGGACCAATCGCTGACAGCACTGTGCTGGCATGCAGGTTCCCGCGACGTTCGCGTACGAGAAGGCGGGCAGCGTCCCGCACGCGTTAGAGCTGCTGGACAGGTACGGCCCCGACGCCCGGGTCGTGGCCGGCGGTCACAGCCTGATCCCGATGATGAAACTGCGCCTGGCGCAGCCCGAGGCTCTGATCGACATCAACGGCCTGACCGAGCTGGCGCAGCTCGCGGTGGAGGACGGCGAGCTGGTGATCGGCTCGATGGTGCGGCACGCCGAGCTGCTGGCCAGCGCCACCGCCACCGGTCTGTTCCCGATCTTCGCCGACGCCGAGCGGGTGATCGCCGACCCGATCGTCCGCAACCGGGGCACGGTGGGCGGCTCGCTCTGCCAGGGCGACCCGTCGGAGGACCTGGCGGCGGTGTTCGCGGCGCTCCGCGCCACGGCCGTCGTCCAGGCCCGGGCGGGTGTCCGGAAGGTCCCGGTCAGGGAGTTCCACGAGGGCCCGTACGAGACCGCGGTCGGTGACGGCGAGCTGCTGATCGCGCTGCGGGTGCCGGTCCTGGACGGCGCGGGGAGCGCGTACGAGAAGGTGGAGCGGCGCGTCGGCGACTGGCCGGTGGCGGCGGCCGGGGCGGTGCTCCGGGTGGACGGCGGGGTGATCGCGCAGGCCGGGATCGGGCTGACCGCGGTGGGCGCCGAGCACTTCTGCGCCCCCGAGGCGGAGGCGCACCTGATCGGGAAGCCGCCGGGGGCGGAGGTGTTCGCCGAGGCCGGCCGGATCGCCGCCGAGCACTGCGACCCGCACTCCGACCAGCGGGGACCCGCCGACTACAAGCGTCACCTGGCCGCCGAGCTGACCCGGCGGGCGCTGACCAGGGCCGCGGAGAGGATCTGACATGCGGATCACGGTGACGGTGAACGGGCAGCCGTACGAGCGCGAGGTGGAGCCGCGCCTGCTGCTGACCCACTTCCTGCGCGACGAGCTGGGCCTGACGGGCACCCACTGGGGCTGCGACACCTCCAACTGCGGCGTGTGCACGGTCCAGCTCGACGGGGTGCCGGTCAAGTCGTGCACGGTGCTGGCGGTGATGGCCGACGGGCACGAGGTGACGACCGTCGAAGGGCTGGAGAAGGACGGCGAGCTGGACGCGGTGCAGAAGGGCTTCGTGGAGTGCCACGGGCTGCAGTGCGGGTTCTGCACGCCCGGCATGCTGCTGACGGCGCGGTGGCTGCTGGACCACAACCCCGACCCGGACGAGGGCGAGATCCGCGAGGCGATCTCCGGCCAGCTCTGCCGGTGCACGGGTTACGAGAACATCGTCCGGTCCATCCGCTGGGCGGCAGAGGCGGAGGCGACGTCATGAGTTTCGGACGCATGCACCGCAAGGAGGACGCCCGCTTCATCCGGGGCCGCGGCACCTACGTCGACGACGTCAAGCTGCCCGGCATGCTGCACGGCGCGGTCCTGCGCAGCCCGTACGCGCACGCGCGGATCGTGTCGATCGACACCTCGGCCGCCGAGGCGCACCCGAAGGTCAGGGCCGTCATCACCGGCGCCACGCTCGGCGGGCTGAACCTGGCCTGGATGCCCACCCTGTCCAACGACGTGCAGGCGGTGCTCGCCACGGACAAGGTGCGCTTCCAGGGCCAGGAGGTCGCGTTCGTGGTGGCCGAGGACCGCTACGCGGCGCGTGACGCGCTGGAGCTGATCGAGGTCGAGTACGAGCCGCTCGACGCGGTCATCGACGCCAGGACCGCGCTCGACGACGGCGCCCCGGTGATCAGGGACGACCTGGAGGGCAAGGCCGACAACCACATCTTCGACTGGCAGGCGGGCGACAAGGCCAGGACGGACGAGCTGTTCGAGCGGGCCGAGGTGACGGTCGCGCAGGACATGATCTACCCGCGTGTGCACCCGGCGCCGCTGGAGACGTGCGGCGCGGTCGCCGACTTCGACAAGGTGACCGGCAAGCTGACCGTGTGGTGCGGGACACAGGCGCCGCACGCGCACCGGACGCTGTACGCGATGGTGGCGGGCCTGCCCGAGCACAAGATCAGGGTGATCTCCCCGGACATCGGCGGCGGGTTCGGCGGCAAGGTCGGCATCTACCCCGGGTACGTGTGCGCGATCGTCGGCTCGATCGTCACCGGCCGCTCCGTCAAGTGGATGGAGGACCGCTCGGAGAACCTGATGAGCACCTCCTTCGCCCGCGACTACCACATGCGCGGCGAGATCGCCGCCGACCGGGACGGCCGGATCAGGGCGATCCGGGTGAAGGTGCTGGCCGACCACGGCGCGTTCAACGGCACCGCCCAGCCGACCAAGTTCCCCGCCGGGTTCTTCCACGTCTTCACCGGCTCGTACGACCTCGAAGCCGCGCACTGCGAGGTCACCGGCGTCTACACGAACAAGGCGCCCGGAGGCGTCGCCTACGCCTGCTCGTTCCGCATCACCGAGGCCGTCTACCTGGTGGAACGCCTGATGGACGTGCTGGCGGCCGAGCTGGGCGTGGACCCGGCCGAACTGCGCATGCGCAACCTGCTCGAACCCGACCAGTTCCCCTACACCTCCCCCACCGGCTGGGAGTACGACTCGGGCGACTACCCCAGGGCGCTGCGGCTGGCGCTGGACATGGCCGGCTACGACGAGCTCCGCGCCGAACAGGCCGCCAAGCGGGCCAGGGGCGAGCTGATGGGCATCGGGATCAGCTTCTTCACCGAGGCCGTCGGCGCCGGGCCGCGCAAGCACATGGACATCCTCGGCCTCGGCATGGCCGACGGCGCCGAGCTGCGCGTGCACCCGACCGGCAAGGCGGTGCTGCGGGTGTCCTGCCAGTCGCAGGGCCAGGGGCACGAGACCACGTTCGCCCAGATCGTCGGGCAGGAGCTGGGCATCCCCGCTGACGACGTGGAGGTGGTGCACGGCGACACCGACCAGACGCCGTTCGGACTCGGCACGTACGGGTCGCGCTCGACGCCGGTGTCGGGCGCGGCGACCGCGGTCGTGGCCAGGAAGGTGCGCGACCGGGCCAAGCTGGTGGCCGCGGCCATGCTGGAGGCCAGCCCCGACGACCTGGAATGGCAGGAGGGCAGGTGGTCGGTGGTCGGCGACCCGTCGACCGGCAAGTCCTTGGCGGAGATCGCGCTGGCCGCGCACTCCAACCTGGAACTGCCCGAGGGCGTCGAAGGTCACCTGGACGCGGTGACCGTCTACAACCCGCCGAACCTCACCTACCCGTTCGGCGCCTACATCTGCGTGGTCGACGTGGACCCCGGCACCGGGCAGGTGAAGGTGCGCAGGTTCGTGGCCGTGGACGACTGCGGGGTCCGCATCAACCCGATGATCGTCGAAGGGCAGGTGCACGGCGGCCTGGCCGACGGGGTCGGCATGGCGCTCATGCAGGTGATGGCCTTCGACGAGGACGGCAACCATCTGGGCGCGTCCTTCATGGACTACCTGCTGCCCACCTCGATGGAGTGCCCGTCGTGGGAGCTGGGCGAGACGGTCAGCCCGTCGCCGTTCCACCCCATCGGGGCCAAGGGCGTCGGCGAGTCGGCCACCGTCGGCTCCCCCGCCGCCGTGGTCAACGCCGTGGTGGACGCGCTCGCGCCGTACGGGATCCGGCACGCGGACATGCCGCTGACCCCGGCGAACGTGTGGCGGACCATCGAAGGGCGGCCGTTCC
>NZ_JAPNNL010000085.1 GCF_027620315.1 Nonomuraea corallina
GGCGCGGGCCTCCAGGGCGGCCGCCTCGTCGTGGCCGGGGCGGCAGATGGCCTCGATCAGGCGGGCGGCCTCACGGTCGAGGCGGACCGGGCCGGCCCGCAGGCCGCCGAGCCCGGCCGGCACCTCGCGCAGGCAGACCCGGTACACCGTCTGCCGGTCGGCGGCGCGCACCTCGTGCGTCACCGCGCGGTGCGCCCAGAACGCCTCGCGCGGGCCCAGGACCCGCGCCCCCGCCGACAGCGTGCCGTCGGGTGACCAGTAGAGCTGGTGCAGGAAGTCCTCGCGGGTCTCGCCGAACTCCAGCACGCTCGCCGACCGGTACTTGAGCACCAGGATGCCGGTGGGCCGGCCGAGCCCGTACCCGTACTCCTCGCACCGGAGCGGATCACCGCCCAGCGGCTCCGCCAGAGACACGGATTGGCGTCTGGACGACATCGGCTGACCTCCCGTCGACATCACATGGACCATTGGTAAGGGTAGCCTAACCATGCTTTGCCTGCTTCTGGCCTGGCGTTTCACCCTGTCCACCAAGGAATGTTCATGCGTTTTGCACTGCCCTGGCGTACCGCCGGCGTCGTGGCCCTCACGCTCGCCCTGGCGACCGGCTGCGGTTCGGCCGAGTCCGGCGAGCAGCCCGCCGAGGCCGCCGCGACCCGGACCTTCGCCGCCGACAACGGCGAGGTCACCATCCCCGCCGACCCCAAGCGGGTCGTCGCGACCGGGTACGCGGTGCCCGTGCTGATCGAGGCCGACGCCGCCCTGGTCGGCATCTCCACCTGGAAGCGCGGCCTGTCCATGATGGCGGAGGAGGACCTCGCGACCTACGAGAGCCTGGAGAAGGTCGCGGGCGAGACCGCCGCCGAGACGAACTACGAGGCCATCGCCAAGGTCAAGCCCGACCTGATCATCATCGGCGTCCCCAAGCCCGCCCAGGCCGACCTCGACCTGGACCGCCTGAGGTCGATCGCCCCGGTGGCCGTGATCGGCCCCACCACGCCGTCGGCCTGGCGCGAGCTGTCCCAGCGCCAGACCGACGCCGCCGGCCGCTCGGCGAACTACGACGCCGCCAAGACCGCGTACGAGAAGAAGGCGGCCGAGCTCAAGGCCAAGTACCAGGACGCGCTGGCGGGCCTGAAGTTCGGCCATGTCGGCGCGTACGGCGACATCGCCGACGGAGTGTTCCAGCGCGAGTTCGGCGGGTCGTGGGGCACCAACATCGCCGTGGACGCCGGCCTCACCTACTACGGGGAGGTCAAGGAGAAGACCGGCGGCGCCGGCGACGTCTCGGAGTACCCCTCGATCGAGGAGCTGCCCAAGAGCCTCGGCGAGGCCGACGCCATCACCTACTCGGTCGAGGCCGACGGCACCCCGAACGAGGCCGTCAAGTACGTGCTCGACTCCGAGCTGTGGAAGGGCCTGCCCGCGGTCAAGGCGGGCAAGGTCTTCCCGATCCGCTACACCGAGGCCGCCACCTACGCGTCGGCGATGAAGACCCTGGACGCGATCGACCAGGCGCTCGCGCCGCTGGCCACGTCATGAGGGTCGACCGTCACGACCCGCGCGGCCGGGTCGCCGAGCATCACAGGAACGGCACCGGCATCACCCGCGTCGGCTACCCGATCGGCATCCGCACGGCCCCGGTCGCCGCCCGCGAGCTGATCACCCCGCGCATGCTGCGGCTCACGCTCAAGGGCCCGGAGCTGGAGGGCTTCCACACCTACCAGGCCGACGACCACGTGAAGATCGTCTTTCCGGACGCCGACGGCACCCGCCGCCTGCCGGTGCCGGACGAGGAGCAGTCGCTCGACTGGCCCAGGCCGTGGCCCACCACCCGCAAGTACACCGTCCGGCGCTACGACGCCGCCGCCCGCGAGCTCGACCTGGACATCGTGCTGCACGAGGGCGGCGTCGCGTCCGCCTGGGCGGCCTCGGTCGAGGTGGGCGACGAGGTCTCGGTCGCCGGGCCGCCCGGCGCGAAGGCGTTCCCGCACACCTACGGGCACTACGTCTTCGCGGTCGACGCCACCGCGCTGCCGGCGGCGGCACGGTGGCTGGAGGAGTCGCCGGCCGGCGTCTCCGCGCACCTCGTGATCGAGACCGACGACCCGGCCGAGCACGCCTACCCGCTCGCCGAGCGCGCCGGGGCGCGGGTGACGTGGCTGGTCCGCGAGGCGGGGCGGTCCTCGCTCGCCGACACGGTGCGGGCGCTGACGCTGCCGGACGTCCCGTCCTTCCTGTTCGCCGCCGGCGAGGCGGGGGACGTCAAGCCGCTGCGCCGGTGGAGCGCGGGCCGGCTCGACTCGCTCGTCACCGGCTACTGGAAGCGCGGAGTCGCCGGGCTTGAGGACTGATCGGCGACGGGCGGCCATCCTCCTGGCCGCCCTCGCGCTCCTGCTCGTCGTCGCGGCGGCGAGCGTGTCGGTCGGCGCGCAGGCCATCCCGCCCGCCGAGATCTGGCACGCCTTCACCGCCTACGCCGGCACCGAGGAGCACGTGATCGTGCGCGGGATCAGGGTGCCTCGTACGGTGCTCGGCATCTGCGTGGGCGCCGCGCTGGGCACGGCGGGCACGCTGGTCCAGACGCTGACCCGCAACCCGCTGGCCGAGCCGGGCATCCTCGGGGTGACCGGCGGCGCCGGGTTCGCGATCATCGTGGGCGCCGCGTTCGGCCTGGCCGGCAGCCCGGCCGGCCAGCTCGGCCTGGCCTTCGTCGGCGCGGTGCTGGCCTCGGTCGCCGTCTACGCCGTCGGCTCGACCTCGCCGCTGCGGCTGGTCCTGACCGGCGTGGCGCTCAGCGCCGTCCTCGCGGGCATCTCGCTCGGCGTCCGGCTGATGCTGCCCGACGCGTTCGACCGGTACCGGTTCTGGTCCGTCGGGGCGCTGGCCGGGCACGAGCAGCAGCCGCTGACGCTCGCGCTGGCGACCATCGGCGTGGCACTCGCCTGCTCCGTGGTGATCACCAGGCCGCTGAACGCGATGGTCCTCGGCGACGACGTGGCCCAGGCGCTCGGCGGGAACGTCACCCGGACCCGGCTCGGCGTGCTCGTGCTGGTCACCCTGCTCGCCGGCGCGGCCACGGCCGCCGCCGGGCCGATCGCCTTCCTGGGGCTGATGGTGCCGCACCTGGCCCGCCGCCTGGCCGGCGGGTCGATCCCGTGGCTGATGGCGTACACGATGGTGCTGGGGCCGATCCTGCTGCTGGTCTCCGACATCGTGGCCCGGGTCCTGCTCCCCACCGGGGAGGTGCCGGTGGCCGTGGTCACCGCGTTCGTCGGCGCGCCGGTGCTCATCTGGGTGGTACGGCGGCGCGGGGCGGTGCGGTCATGACCGGGCACGTCGTGCTGCGGGCCGGCGCGTACTCGATCAGGGTGGCGCGGCGGCCGGTGGCGGCGGCGCTCGCGCTCGTGGCGGCGGCGCTGGTCGTGGGCTTCGTGGCGCTGTGCTTCGGCGCCTCCTGGTCGCATCCCATGGAGGTGCTGGCGGCGCTGGCCGGCCGGGGCGACTCGGTGGTGGTGATCCGGGACTGGCGGCTGCCCCGGGTGGCCGCCGCGCTGGTCTTCGGCGCCGCGCTCGGCCTGGCCGGGGCGATCTTCCAGAACCTCACCAGGAACGCGCTCGGCAGCCCCGACGTCATCGGGCTCGACGCCGGCTCCTACACCGGGGCGCTGGTCGCCATCACGGTGCTGAGCAGCACCCCGGCGCAGCTGGCCGTCAGCTCCGCGGCGGGCGGGCTGGCCGCGGCGGCGGCCGTCTACTTCCTGTCCCTGCGCTCCGGGCTCAGCGGCATGCGGCTGATCGTCATCGGCATCGCCGTGAACGCCATGCTGACCGCGGTCAACTCGTGGATCGTGCTGCGGGCCGAGCTGGAGGTGGCCATGGCAGCCACCGGGTGGAGCGCGGGCTCTCTGAACGGGGTCGACTGGGCGGAGCTGGCGCTGCCGTTCGGCGTCGTCGGCGCGCTGGCGCTCCTGCTGGTGGCGCTGGCGCCCGGCATGCACCAGACGGGGCTGGGCGACGATCTCGCCGTCGCCTCGGGGGTGCGGCTGAACCCGCTGCGGCTGCTGCTCGTGCTGGCCGGCGTGGGCTGCACCGCCACCGTGACGGCGGTCGCCGGGCCGATCGTGTTCATCGCGCTCGCCGCGCCGCAGATCGGCCGGCTCCTCGCCGGGACGGCCGGGGTGGCGCTGCTGCCCGCGGCGCTGACGGGCGGGGTGCTGCTGCTGACCGCCGACCTCCTCGCGCAGGTGGTGTTCGCCCCCGTCGCGCTGCCGGTCGGGGTGGTCACGACGGTGATCGGCGGCGGCTACCTCATCTGGCTGCTGGTCCGCAGGGCGGGCCGGGCCTGAGCCCGCGTCCGGGTCCGGCACCCGGGCCTGGGAAACTGTTGCTCATGGGTATCGTCGCACGCCGAGTCGCGAGCTGGCTGGGGCTCGCCGGCCACCTCGGCACTCTGGTGCCCTTCTACAGCTCCAGCGGCCTGATGGCGCCGGCCTGGGCGGTCGTCGCGTTGTTCGCGGTGTGGCTGGTCCTTCTGGCGGCCGCGATCCAGGCGGTATGCAAGCGCTCCCCGTGGGGGTTGCTGACCCCGGTCGTCTCCCTGGGTCTGTGGTGGGCCGCGATGAGCGCGGGTGAGGCCTTCCTGGGCTGGACCGGCTGAATCCCGCCCGCCGGTGATGATCGTCGGCGAAGCGGGCGCGGGCACGGCGATGCTCTCCAGCGCCCGACCGGGGGGCTGCTCGTGACGGCCCCGGACCAGCGGCGCCACCCATGCCCTCGCCGAACCGCGGCGGCGATGATCACCCGATCTGGCACACTGAGCCCGTGACCGCACGAGGCCGTCCACCGGACCCCGACCTCGAGACCCGCGTCCACGCCGCGGCCCTGGAGCTGTACGGGGAGGTCGGCTGGGCCGGGTTCAGCTTCGACGCGCTGGCCCGCCGCGCCCACGTGGGCAAGGCCACGCTCTACGGCAAGTGGGGGAGCAAGGAGAAACTGATCGTGGCCGCGCTGGCCACCGGGCTGCCGCGGCATCCGGAGGAGAGGGCCGCGGGCCCGCTGCGGGAGGATCTGCTCCGGATGGCGGGCGAGATCCTCGACAGCTACCTGGAGCCCCGGGGGCTGGTCTACCTGCGCGCCCAGATCGAGGCCCGGGTCTATCCCGAGCTGTTCGGGCATGCGCTGGAGTCGTTCCAGCGCGAGCGCATCAGGATCGGCCGCGCCGTCGTGGTCGGCGCCATCGACCGCGGCGAGCTGCCGGCGGGCACGTCTCCCGCCCTGGTCCTGGACGCGGTCTCCGGCATCCTGACCAACCGGTTCCTGTCCACGCCGATCGGCCAGATGCCCGCCCTGGCCGCGCGCCGCGACGTGCTGGTCGAGGAGATCGTGGACTTCGTGCTCTCCGCCGTCCACTACCGGGACCCCGGATCTTGACACGGCCCGGCGCCCGTCCTAGCGTAAAATAGACGATTTTCGTCTAAAATTAGGGGTCTCATGACGGCTTACTCGCTGGATCATGTCGCTCTCGCCGTGCGGCACTGGGCCCAGGCCGGCCCGGTCCTCGCCGGCCGGTTCGGCGGCCGCTGGCGCAGCGGCTACGAGCAGGGCGACGCCTTCCACCCGGCGCAGGTCGAGTACGCCAACGACATGCGCATCGAACTGCTCGCCCCCGGCTCCGACCCGTCCTCGTTCGTCCGCCGCTTCCTCGACGGCGCCGGCGTGCGGGCCCGCCCGCACCACATCACCTTCAAGGTGTACGACATCCGCGACACCCTCGCCGTGGCCCGCGCGGCCGGGTTCGAGCCGATCCTGGTCAACCTGGAGTACGAACAGTGGCAGGAGGCGTTCCTGCACCCGCGCGACACCGGCCTGGGCTTCCTCGTGCAGATGGTCCAGGCGGCGGAGATGCCGGAGACGCTCGCCGCCGACTATCCCGGCCTGCACCGTACGCCCCCGTGGCCGGAACCGCCGGCCGCCCCCGCCGCCCTGCCCGCGGTCGCCGGGCGGATCTCGCGGTGGGACCTCGCGCGGCGGGTGCTGCACGACATCCTCGGCGGCGCCGAGACCGCGCTGGAGCGCGAGGTCTCCCGCTTCACCTGGCCGGCCGGGGCCGACCTCGTGCTCGCCACCGGGGAGGAGTCGGGCCTGCGCGCCCTGGCCTTCCGCGGCGACGGGACGGCCTCCTGGGAGCTCGCCGACGTCCTGCGGGCGGCCGGGGACGAACCCGTCGTGCCGGAACTCGGCATCAGGGTCACCGACCTGGCCTCGCAGCGGGTCGCCTCCTGACCGCGCGACCGCGCCCCCGGCTGCCGGGCGTCGCTCAGCCGGGCGGCGACCACGGGCCCGCGGCGAGCCGCTCGACGGTCCAGGCGAGGCCGTCCCTGGCGGTCTCGGTGTCCGGCGTGCGCTCGTGCGGCCCGCACAGCAGGACGGCGAAGTCCGCCACGTCGGCCAGCGCCCACCGCAGCCGGTACAGCGCGAGCGCCGCCGCGTCCACCCGCCTGCCCGTGGCGCGCGTGTAGGCCTCCAGCCCGGCCGGATCGGACGAGACCACCGAGAGGTCGCGCTCGGGCGCCGCCAGCCCCACCGTGTCCCAGTCGACCAGCAGCAGTGAGCCGTCGTCGCGCCGGATCAGGTTGCCCGGATGCGGCTCGCCGTGCGTCACCACCAGCCCGTCACCGCGCTCGCGCACCCGCGCGGCCAGCCGGTCGAACTCCGCCAGGCGCTCCAGCACGGCCCCGGCATGCGCGTCGACCAGCGCCCGCGCCCCGGCCGAGAACGGCCCGCCGCCGCCGGGACTCTCCAGGGTCGCCTCCAGCCGGTCGCGCCCCGGCACGTCCAGGACGGCGAGCGGGGTGACCTCCGGCGGGACCCGGCCGTGCAGGTCGCCGAGCAGGGCCAGCAGCCGGTCCCGCTCCCCGGCGGCCTGTTCCTGCCCGAACTCCCCGGACGCTCCCGGCTCCCAGGGGAAGAGGGTCACCGCGTACCGCGAGGTGACGACCACCGGGTCGCCGCCCCGCGAGCGCACCGGGGCGACCACGAACTCCAGCCCGTCGCGCTCGCGCAGCACCGCGGCGGTCTCCATGGCCCGCCGCAGCCCCGGCAGCCCCTGCTCCTTGCGCGCCGGGTCCGCGACCGTGGCGAACCACCGCCGGCCGTCGGCGCCCCGCACCGTCCAGTGGTAGTCGCCGAACCCCACCGGCGCGTACGCGACCTCATCGGCCGCCACGCCGAACTCTCGCAGCGCCGTCACCAGGTCGGCCGCGCCGAACCCGTCAGGGAAATCACGCACCGGACGACGGTAGAGCGCCAGGCGGTGCGGCCGCCAATGGTTTGTCTCCTCTGTGATCCGTGTGCTTTTTGTGGATATCGGGCAATATGATGCGTCGCAAAGACGATCACGATCGACGAGGTGGGTGATCTGCTGGTGCCGGACCTTCTCCACTTCCAGACGCTGGACGACTGCGCGTCGGCAGCCCGCAAGGCCGCCAGGCGGTTCACCGAGCTGGGCGCCGGCTATCCGGTCAAGAACACCGACGCCTCGATCTTCGGCAAGCTGGACGACTCCACCGGCCTGGCCGGCCTCGTCGGCCAGGTGGAGGACCTGGCCGACACCGAGCTCGGACACGCCGGCAAGAAGCTCGAGGGCGTCGAGCGCGCCCTGGACAAGGTGGAGCAGAACGTCCGCACGGCCAACAAGGCCAGCGGGGCGACCTGATGGACCTGGCCACGCGGGTCTCCCAGTTACCGGGCCGAGGCGGGGAGCTCGCCGCGATCCTGCGCAGCGTCAGCGGCGACCCCGCGTCCATCCGCGGCATCGCCGACCGGTGGGAGAAGACCGCCGGAACGGTGAGTGAGCTGACCGGGCGCGTCAAGACGGCCGTCCAGGACGTGGACACCGCCTGGCAGGGCGCGTCGGCCGACGCCTTCGACGGCTACATGCGCGGCTACCAGAAGGCGGGGGCCGCGCTCCACGACGTGCTGGCGAAAAGCGCGGCCTCCCTCGACACGGCGGCGGAGGCGCTGGAGACGGCAGAGGTGACCATCAGGTCGATCTGCAGCCGCCTGGTCGACTACGCCGGCAAGAACCCCGACGACGACGACGCCGTCGCCGCCGAGGTCAGCAACGCGATCAGCCAGGCCACGCCGCACCAGAAGACGGCGAACACGGCCGTCTCCAACGCCATGAAAGCGATCAAGGACCAGCTGGGCGGGCAGGAGGCGACCTTCGCCGCCATCAAGGCGCCCGGCGACCAGACGTTCGTGCCGGCGCCGGGCCACACCGTCGAATGGAAGCCGTCGCCGCTCCCGCAGGACGCCCCGCCGGCGACGACCCCCGCCGGCAACGGCGGGATCCCGGCCGCCGGCAACGGCCCCACCTCGTCCGCCGGGCCCGCCGGCGGCGGGGGCGGCACGGGCGAGCCGCCGACGCCGCTGCCGTTCGAGCCGGGCACCGCCACCGGGGACCGCATCGTCGAGGCCGCGCGCCTGCATCTCGGCAAGCCGTACGTGTGGGGGGCCAACGGGCCGAACGCCTTCGACTGCAGCGGGCTCGTCTACTACGTGCTCAACCAGGCGGGGATCGAGATCGGCGACACGACCGCCGCCGGATATCAGGCCAGCGGCAAGCCGGTCAGCACCCCGCAGCCGGGCGACATGGTCTTCTTCGGCGATCCCGCCGGTCACGTGGGCGTCTACATCGGCAACGGCCAGATGATCCACGCGCCCAACTCCACGACGGTCGTCCAGGTGGCGAACGTCGCGGACGACGGGCGTGCCGTCAGCTACCGCCGCTTCACCTGAGAACCCCCCGGCTCCTGGGAGATCCGCACCATGGTGCCCGACGGGTCGCGGAAGGCGCAGTCGCGCGGCCCCCAGGGCTGGTCGATGGGCTCCTGCAGCACCTCGGCCCCGGAGGAGCGGACTCGTTCGAAGGTCGCGTCCAGGTCGTCGGTACGGAAGATCACCATGGGCAGGACGCCCTTGACGAGCAGTTCCCGCAGGGCGTCGCCGTCGGCCTGGGACCGGCCCGCGTGCGGCTCGGAGAGCACGAGCGCCACGTCCGGCTGGTCGGGGCTGCCGAGGGTGACCCAGCGGAACTCGCCGGCCGGGACGTCGTCGCGCACCTCGAGCCCGAGCGCGTCGCGGTAGAAGGAGAGCGCCTCGTCCACGTCGTCGACGGTGAGATGGCAGTAGTGCAGTGCGATGGTCATACGGCCGACGTTAGGCGGCGGGCTCGCGCCGCGCTTCTCGGAACCTGCTCGGCGCGTTCCTGGTCGGCGCGTTCCTGGTCGGCCGGGTGTGCAGCTTCGCCACACACGGGGGCATCGAGGTCACGGCGTGGTGCTCCCTGGCGCGGTAGGCGCTCGGCGTCTCTCCCAGCAGCTCGGTGAAGCGTGAGCTGAACGAGCCGAGCGACGTACAGCCGACGGCCATGCACGCGTCGGTGACGCTGACGCCCGCGCGCAGCAGCGCCATCGCGCGCTCGATCCGGCGGGTCATGAGGTAGCTGTAGGGCGTCTCACCGTAGGCGGCCCGGAACTGCCGCGAGAAGTGGGCGGGAGACATCAGGGCGTGGCGGGCCATCGTCGGCACGTCGAGCGGGCGCGCGTACTCACGGTCGATCAGATCACGCGCCCGCCGCAAGTGGACGAGGCTGGCGAGGTCGTGCGTGGTCATGAGGACAGGCTACAGGGACCGCCCCGGAGCGGGTTGCCGCCCGCGCGTTCGCGCCTCGCTGCGGCAGGCCCGCCACGTCCGCGTCAACGGGACATATCCTCCAGACATGGAGGCACTGGCCGTACGGCTGTCACACCTGGACACCCAGGCGGAGGGCGCCATCCGGGTCGTCATGTTCTACGACACCCTCATGCGCCGGCGGGTCGACCTCCCGGCGCTGGCCCGAGCCTCGGCGGGGCTGGCCGAATGCGTGGTCGGGCTCCGGCTCCACGGCGCCGGCCGGGCGATCCGCGTCGCGCCCGACGGCAGGCGGGCGCCCGATCCGGCGTTACCCGCGTCCGCCACGGTGGCGATCACCCTGGACGAGGAGGAGATCGGCACGGCGTGGCTGGAACGCCCCGCCGCGTCCGCCACGCTCGACCCGCTGCTGCTGGACAGGCTCGCCATCGCGGCCGCCGCCGTGGTCGAGAGGTACGGACCCGCCCGCACCACGATGGCCGACCCCGCCCTCATCGAGCTGGTGATCAGTGCCGACAGCGACGAGGCTGCCAGGGCCCGGGCGCTGCGGCTGCTGGGCTTCCCCGCCGGCCTGCCGGTCCGCGCCGCCGCCGTCCGCTCCGGCATCCCGCTCGACCAGGTCGGCGTCCTGGTCTGCCCGGCGCGCCCGGTGAAGGCAGCACCGCTCGCCGGCGTGGGCGTCCTGCTGGCCGCCACCGTGAACCCGGCCCGGTTCCCGGCCGGCGTACGCGCGGGCATCGGCGCGGCCGAGAGCCCCGACCGGTCCTGGCGGGAGGCCCGCACCGCCCTGCGCTTCACCACCCCGCGCCGGCCGGTCGTCCGCTACGACGAGCTGGGCGCGCTGGCGCTCCTGGCCGACATCCCGCCAGACACCGCGCGCGCCAATCCGGACGTGGCCGCGATCATCCGCCTGGCCGCCGGTCCGGACGATCTGGAGACGCTCGACGCCTACTGCGCCACCGGCTCGCTCCGGCAGGCCGCCGACCTGCTCCACCTGCACCACAGCAGCGTCGCCCGCAGGCTGGAGCAGATCGGCAAGGCCCTGGGCGTCGAGCTCACCGAACCCGCCGGGCTGACCCGGGCCAGGCTCGCCCTCACCATGTGGCGGCTGCTCGACGACTGAGCCGGGGGACTCGCCGGCGGCGCTCTCCCGCGGCGCCGGCATGGTCGGGCTCCTCGTCGTGGGTCTGCGCCGGCGTTAGGCGGGGGCCGCGTTCACGCCGGGTAGGCGTGGGTCTCGGTGGCCTTGACCGAGGCCCAGATCCGCTGGCCGGGGGTCAGGTCGAGGTCGGCGACGGCGGCGGGGGTGACGTCGGCGAAGGCGGTGACCGGGCCGTCGAGGTGCACGCGGACGTTGTCGCCGTGGCGTTCGACGCCCTCGATGGTGGCCTGCCACAGGTTGCGCGGGCTGCCGTCGGGACGGGAGCGGTAGATCGCCACGGCGGTGGGCGCGAAGGCGACGAACGCCGGCCCGTCGAACTGCTCGGAGGTGTGCACCAGCAGCCCGCCCACGTCGACCCGGCCGCCGTCCGCCGCCCCGCGATACAGGTTGAGCCCGACCAGCCGGGCCACGTAGTCGGTCCGGGGACGGCGGGCGACCTCGCCGGGCGTGCCCTGCTGCACCACCGCGCCGCCCTCGATGACGACCAGCCGGTCGGCCAGCACCATGGCGTCCAGGGGGTCGTGGGTGACCAGGACGGTGGCCCCGTCGAACTCGGCCAGATGGCGGCGCAGCCGGGAGCGGACCTCCAGACGGGTGTGGGCGTCGAGCGCGGCCAGCGGCTCGTCCAGCAGGAGCAGTTCGGGCCGCACGGCCAGCGCGCGGGCCAGCGCGACCCGCTGGGCCTGCCCGCCGGACAGCTGACGGGGCCTGGCGGCGGCGTGCCCGGCGAGGCCGACGCGTTCCAGCAGCTCGGCCGCGACCCGGCGGGACTCGGCCTTGGAGACGCCCTGGCACCGCGGTCCGAAGGCGACGTTGTCCAGCGCGCTCAGGTGCGGGAAGAGCAGGTAGTCCTGGAAGACCATGCCGATCGGGCGGCTCTCGGCGGGCAGCGTGTGCAGCGGCCTGCCGCGCAGGCTGATGTGCCCGCCGGACAGGGGGGAGAGGCCGGCCAGGGCGCGCAGGGCGGTGGTCTTGCCGGCGCCGTTGGGGCCCAGCAGCGCGACGACCTTACCCCGCTCGGCCCGCAGGGCGAGGTCGAGGGTGAAGGCGGGCCGGGTGACCACCAGCCGGGCGTCCAGGGTCACGGCGTGCTCACCCACCGGTCGCGCAGAGCGGCCAGGATGACCACCGAGACGGCCAGCAGCACCAGGCTGAGCACGATGGCCGCCTCCGGCTCCGTCTCCAGGGCGAGGTAGACCGCCAGGGGCATGGTGCGGGTGGTGCCGGGGAAGTTGCCCGCGAACGTGATCGTGGCCCCGAACTCGCCCAGCGCCCGCGCCCAGCACAGCACCGCCCCGGCCGCCACGCCCGGCATGACCATGGGCAGCGTCACCCGCCGGAACACGGTCCACCGGGAGGCGCCGAGCGTGGCGGCGGCCTCCTCGAAGCGCTGGTCGGCGCCACGCAGCGCGCCCTCCACGCTGATGACCAGAAAGGGCATCGCGACGAACATCTCCGCGATGACCACCCCGGCCGTGGTGAACGGCAGGGTCACCCCGAAGGCGGACTCCAGCCACTGTCCCACCAGGCCGCGCCGGCCCAGGACCAGCAGCAGCGCGACCCCGCCCACGACCGGGGGCAGCACCAGCGGCACGGTGACCAGCGCGCGGACCAGGCGGCGGCCGGGGAACCGCACCCGCGCCAGCAGCCAGGCCAGCGGCACGCCGAGCAGGAGACAGCAGGCGGTCGCGACGGTCGCGGACACCAGCGACAGCCGCAGCGCCTCCAGCACGTGCGGCTCGGCCAGCCGGGCCGGCAGCGTGGACCAGGGGGCTCGGATCAGCAGCCCGGCCAGCGGCAGCACCAGGAAGGCCAGCCCCGCCACCGCGGGCACGACGAGCATCCACGGAAGTCTCCCGGAGACCACCCGGTCAGGAGCAGGGTTCACCGGGCCGGGGTGTCCGGGCGCGGACGTGCTCATCCCGGCTCACGTCCCGGCTCACGCGATCCGAAGCCGGCCTCGGCCAGCACGTCCCCGCCCTGCCGCGACAGCACCAGGTCGACGAACCGCCGGGCCGCGTCGCCGGCCCCGGCCAGGGTGGCGATCGGGTAGTCGTTGACCGCCAGGTCGGCCTCGGGGAACGCGATCCCGGTCACCTTGCCCGCCGCGGCGATCACGTCCGTCTCGTAGACCAGCGCCGCGTCCACCTCGCCCAGCTGGACCTTGGTCAGCGTGGCCTTGACGTCCTGTTCCAGGGTGACGGGGGTGACCTTCAGCCGGGCCGCCTCCAGCGCCTTGACCGCGGCGGCGCCGCACGGCACCTGCTCGGCGCAGAGCGCCACCTTGACCTTCGGGTCGGCCAGGTCCTTCAGCTCGTCCACCCGCGCCGGGTTGTCCGGGGGCACGGCGATCCTCAGCCTGTTGCGCGCGAACGTGGTGGGGGAGCCGGCCGCCGTCGCGTCGGTGACCGTCTTCATGGTGGCCGGGCTGGCCGCCGCGAACACGTCCGCCGGGGCGCCCTGGACGATCTGCTGGGCGAGTGTGGCGCTGGAGCCGAAGTTGAAGCGCACCGTCGTGCCCGGATGCGCGGCCTCGAACGCCTCGCCGAGCTCGGTGAACGCCCCGGTCAGCGACGCCGCCGCGAACACCGTGACCTCCCGCGCGTCCGCGTCGCCGGCCGCCGGCTCCCCGGCGCCGCAGCCGCCCAGCCCGGACAGCCCGGCCATCCCGGCCAGTACGAGCGCGACAG
The DNA here is from genome assembly GCF_027620315.1 of Nonomuraea corallina. GTDB lineage: Bacteria > Actinomycetota > Actinomycetes > Streptosporangiales > Streptosporangiaceae > Nonomuraea > Nonomuraea corallina. The sequence continues at coordinate 13,546 of NZ_JAPNNL010000085.1, forward strand.
GCAGCGCCGACACCCGCCCGCGACCCACCCGCCCGCGACCCACCCGCCCGGGGAGCGCCCGCCCTAGGACTGTCCGCCCGAGGACTGTCCGTCCGAGGGCCGCCCATCGCGAGAGACGCCTGCGCACCACGGAGCTCCTCACTGCTGGCCGGTCGCGCGCTCGTGACCGGGGATCTCCACGACGACGTTGGTGGACTTGATCACCGCTACGGCCACCACGCCCGGTTCGAGCCCCAGCTCGTCGGCGGCCTGGCGGCTCATGAGCGACACCACCCGGAACGGTCCGGCGGCGATCTCCACCTGGGCCATCACCGCGTCGCGGATCACCTCGGTGACGATCCCGCGGAAGCGGTTGCGCGCCGAGGACCGGCCGCCCTCGCCGGGGGAGCCGATCTGCGCACGGGCGAAGGCGGCCAGGTCGGCGCCTTCGATCCGGCGGTGGCCGTGCTCGTCGCGCCCGGCTGCGAGCCGTCCCGCGTCCACCCACCGGCGGACGGTGTCGGCGCTGACCCCGAGCAGCGCCGCGGCCTCACTGATCCGGAAGGTGGTCACAGTCCTGTACTTTACCTGTCGTATATTCCACCCCGGAAGCCCTTTCACTGTCGCAAACACCATCCGGTTGGCCGGTCAGCCCTCGCATTTCCGCATCGCATAACACCCGGGCGAGAGGGAGTCGCACTGGTCGAGGACAGCCGATCTTCAACATTTGGTTGTCAATATTAAGTTGATGATGCATAGTCGTGCGCATGTCACGCGAAGAGGACATCGCCCGCGCGGCGCACGCCGATCACCGTCAGGCCCAGCGCGAGAAGGACGCGCGCGAGCGCCTGATGCGCCTGGGCTCGGACGCGCTCACCCCCCGCCCCTGGCGGCCCGCGTCCGTCCCGCCGTCAGCCGTCGACCTCGTGGCGTTCGCCGCCTGGCGCAACGCCGACCTGGCCCCCGACGACATCCTGAGCGCGCTCGCCCTCCTGCCCGCCGCGCGCGCCGAGGTCCAGGGCCTGGAGTCGGCCCTGCTGTTCACGGCCCGCGGCGCCGGGCTGACCTGGGCGCAGATGGCGCAGGCCATGGGCTTCAACTCGCCGCAGGCGTGCCAGCAGCACTACATGCGCCTGGCGGCCAGGCAGGACGCCGACTCATGACCGTCGACTCCCCGCGGGGACTCCTGGTCCTGCACGCCGTGCGGATCATCGGCTACGCCGACACGCCGGTGATCGCGCGGCGGTTCGGGCTGGACCCGGCGGAGACGAAGGAGACGCTGCTCGACGCCGAGGCGTTCGGCTGGGTGCGGCACACCTTCTTCGCCGACGACGGCGGCTGGTCGCTGACCGAACCCGGCCGGGCCGAGAACGAGCGCCTGCTCGCGGCCGAGCTCGCGCAGGTGGGCGGCGCCGGCCCGGTCCGTGAGGTCTACCGCGAGTTCCTCCCGCTGAACGCGACCCTGGGACGGGCCTGCACCGACTGGCAGCTGCGGCCTGTACCGGGTGATCGGCTGGCGGCCAACGACCACTCCGACCCGGTCTGGGACGCCAGGATCCTCCGGGAGCTCGCCGCCGTCGGCCACGCGCTCGTACCGCTCGCCGAGCGCCTGGCGGGCCTCCTGACACGGTTCCGCGGCTACGACACGCGCTACGCCGCGGCCCTGACCCGCGTCCGCGCGGGGGAGGCCGCCTGGGTGGACAGGACCGACGTCGACTCCTGCCATCGCGTCTGGTTCGAGCTGCACGAGGACCTCATCGCCACGCTGGGGATCGACCGGAGCACGCAGCCCTGACCGCGGGCGGGCGTCACGTTCGCCGCGCGCCGGCGGCGCGTGGTCGTGACCGCGGGTCTGCATGCCCGGCCGGTCTGCCGGTGGGGGAGCTGTACGTCCGGGACGTGAGCGTCAAGGGCTTCCCCATCAGCAACGCGTCGGTGGGGGATCTGCAGAGTCGCGGCCCGGACCGCGTCCGTGGCCGCGTCGTCGTCCCAGCTTAATGATTTACATCGTAAAGGCGTCCGCCAGGTGTAAACCCCCAGACCGAGCCTCAAAGCGACCAGCGACGACACGAAGCAAAACCCCTAATTTCAGGTTGACTTAGTGGGGAATATGGGCCACGCTGTGGGCCATGCACCTCGGGTCTCTTCTCTGGTCAGACCTGCCCGTCGATCTCGGACGGCAGGCGAGCGCGCTGTGTCGCGTCCCCGCATGACGACGGAACCGGCACGACGACAAGACCAGAAAGCGCCACCATGACTGTGAAGACCTACGCCTCGCCCGCGCTCGACCTGGGGGAGCGCGCCCGCGCCCTCGCCGCCGACCTCGACACGTGGGTGCGGCGCGTGCGGCTGGACACTCAGGAGCGCTGGTACGAGCGACTCCACCATGACGACGACCACGAGATCTGGCTGATCAGCTGGCTGCCCGGTCAGACGACCGGCTTCCACGACCACGGGGAGTCGCGGGGCGCGTTCGCCGTCGCCCTCGGGACGCTGCGGGAGCACGACCTGACCGCCGATCGCGAGCTCGCCCCCGGCGAGGTCCGCGAGTTCGGCCCCGGCTACGTGCACGAGGTGCGCAACACCTCCGCCGCTCCGGCGGTGAGCGTGCACGTCTATTCACCCCCGCTGTCGGTGATGACCCGCTATGACCTCACCGGTTCCGGCCTGGTCGAGCGGGTGCAAGAGACCGCGGAGCAGTGGTGAGCGGGCCGCCGCCGGGTGCGCGCAGCATCGAGTGGATCCTGGCCGACAGGAGGAGGTCGTTGCACCGGCTGTCGCCCGCCGAGGCGTACGCCCGATGGCTCGGGGGCGCGCTCGTGGTCGACATCCGCCCGGCTGCCCAGCGGGCGGAGGAGGGCGAGGTGCCGGGGGCGCTGGTCATCGAACGCAACGTCCTCGAATGGCGCTTCGACCCGGTGGGGGAGGCCCGGCTGCCCGAGGCGACCGGGTACGACGTCGAGGTGATCGTGCTCTGTTCCGAGGGCTACACCTCCAGCCTGGCGGCGGCGTCGTTGCACGAGCTGGGCCTGACGCGGTCCACCGACGTCATCGGCGGTTTCCGCGCGTGGCGCGAGGCGGGTCTGCCGGCGACGGGCGGCACGGGCACGCCGGCCGGGAGCTGATCCCGTCGTGGCCGAGGGCCTCGGCGATCTCGCGGCCGGTGATGACGTGTTCGTCCTCACGTGGCTGCATCTGGCGGACCGGTCCGTGCTGGCCGTGCACCCGCGTAACGATCCGCGTCGTCCGCTCACGGGTGTCTTCAGCACCCGGTCCGCCGACCGGCCCAATCCCGTCGGTCTGCACCGGGTCCGGGTGCTCGCGGTGGACGGGCTCCGGGTGCGGGTGTCCGGCCTCGAGGCGGTGGACGGCACCCCGATCGTGGACGTGAAACCGGTGCTGGACGCGACGCGGTAGCGGTGTCCCGTGTGGTGTCCCGTCTGGGGGCGGGCTTACGCCGGAGGCGAATCCGGTCCGGGTTCGTCGGCGGCCGTGTTTGGGTGGTCTCATGGATCTTCTCATCCTGGGGGGCACCGCCTGGCTCGGCGGTGAGGTGGCGCGGCAGGCGATCGGGCGCGGGCACCAGGTGACCTGCCTGGCGCGTGGCGAGAGCGGGGCGCCGCCTGACGGCGCGGAGCTGGTCCGGGCCGACCGGCGGGCGCCGGGAGCGTACGAGCGGGTGAGCGGCCGGGAGTGGGACGCGGTCGTCGAGGTGTCGTGGCAGCCGGGCCTGGTCCGCGGCGCGCTGGAGGCCCTGGGTGATCGCGCGGCGCACTGGGCGTACGTGTCCTCCGGCAACGTCTACGCCTCTCACGGCGTGCCCGGCGCGGACGAGTCGGCTCCGCTGCTGGAGGCCACGGATCGGGACGAGGTGGACAGGGAGCTGTACGGGGAGGCGAAGGTCGCCTGTGAGCGGGCCTCGGCCGAGCGGGTGGGCGACCGGCTGCTCGTCGCCCGGGCCGGGCTGATCGGGGGTCCCGGCGACCGGAGCGGTCGTTCGGGCTACTGGGTGTGCCGGGCCGCCCGGGACCCGTACGGGCCGATGCTGGTGCCGGACTCCCCGGAACGGCCCACGCAGGTGATCGACGTGCGCGACCTGGCCGCCTGGCTGCTCGACTGCGCGCAGGCGCGGATCCGCGGCACCTACAACGCGGTCGGCCCGGTGGTGCCGTTCGGCACGTGGATCGAGCAGTGCCGCGCCGTGGCCGGCCACACCGGCCCGCTCGTCGCCGCGGACCCGGGCTGGCTGCTCGGCCAGGGGGTCGGCGAGTACATGGGGCCGGAGTCGCTGCCGATGTGGCTGGTCCAGCCGGGGTGGGAAGGCTGGTCGGCCCGTTCGGGGGAGGCGGCGCGCGCCGCGGGGCTGCGTCATCGCCCGCGCGCCGAACTGCTCGCCGATCTGCTGGCCTGGGAGCGGAGCGAGGGTCTCGACCGGCCGCGCGCGGCCGGGCTCAGCGCCGCCCGCGAGCGGGAGCTGCTCGCCGCCCTCGGGTGAGCGCCGGGAGGTGAGCAGCTTCGCTTTGGTCAGCCGCAGCAGCCGCCGCCGACGGTGGTCACCGGGATGGGGGTGGACAGCAGGCCGCCGCTGATGCCGGTGGTCAGGCCGACCCGCTGCTCCTGGGCCTCGGCCAGGCTGGAGGAGCACACGCCGGTCTCGGGCAGGTCGAGCCGGACGTCCCGGGCCGCCTCCCAGTCCCCGGCGATCGCCGCCACGACCGAGCGGACCTGCTCGTACCCGGTGGCCATGAGGAACGTCGGGGCGCGGCCGTAGCTCTTGACGCCGACCGCGTAGTAGCGGGGCTCGGGGTGCGCGAGCTCGGCGGCGCCGTGGGCGGGGACGGTGCCGCAGGAGTGCTGGTTGGGGTCGATCAGCGGGGCCAGGGCACGGGTGGAGCCGAGCACCGGGTCGAGGTCGAGCCGGAGCTCCGAGGCGATGGAGTGGTCGGGTCGGTAGCCGGTGGCCGACACGATCCGGTCGACGGTGACGGTCTGCTCGTGGCCCGACGGGTCGCGGCTGATCACCTCGACGCCCTGGTCGGTGGCGTTGACGCGGTGGGTGAAGAAGCCGGTCAGCAGCTGGATGCGGCCCGATGCGACGTGGGCGCGCAGGCGGGTGCCGAGCGCGCCGCGGGCCGGGAGCGCGTCGGCCGCGCCGCCACCATAGGTGCGGGTGGCGTCGCCGGCCCGGATCGCCCAGGTGATCGGGGTGTTCTCCAGGTCGGCCAGGGCGAGCAGGGTGGTGGCGGCCGAGTGGCCGGCGCCGACGACCAGGACGCGCTTGCCCTCGTAGCGGTCGCGGTCCGCGCCGAGCACGTCGGGCAGGGCGTGGTCGACGACCGCTTCGTGCTCGCCGTGGGCGGGCAGGCCGCTCGCGCCGAGCACGTTCGGGCTGGTGTACGTGCCGGAGGCGTCGATGATCGCGCGGGCCCGCAGTTCGGCGCCGTCGTCGAGCCGGATCAGGAAGGGGGCCTGGTCGCGGCCGGTGGTGCGGACCCGGTCGTAGCCGAGGCGGCTGATCGCGGTCACTTCGGCGCCGAGCCGGACCCTGTCGCCGAACAGCTTGGCCAGCGGGGCGAGGTAGTCGTCGATGAGCTCGGCGCCGGTCGGCAGCCAGTCGGCGTCCGGGGCGCTCCAGCCGTCGGCCTCCAGGAGTCGGCGGGCGGCGGCGTCGATGTTGTACCGGTACGGGCTGAACACCCGTACGTGTCCCCACCGCGCGACCGAGGCGGCGACGCGGTCACCGGCTTCGAGGACCGTGAAGTCGATGCCCCGCTCGGCCAGGTGGGCGGCGGCGGCCAGCCCGACAGGACCGGCGCCGATCACGACGACGGGCAGGTCACCCGTCTGCCCGGAGGCGGCCTGCCCGTCCTGGGCGGCGAGGGTGCCACGGCGCATCGCGTACCTCCTGAATAGAAGCTCATCTAAACAGTTCAGAGTCTGAATCACTGATTAGAGCATTGTCAAATTAGATGAACGCCTAAGCCCAGGGCGTCGCCGCCTGCCGTCTGTGGCCCGGACTACGCGGACGGGGTCACGTGGTGGCCCGGGCCAGCACGATGCCGCCGACGATCAGGGCGAGCGCCGCCATCCTGCCCACGGAGACGGGGTCGTCGTCGAGGAGGATCCCCAGGGTGATCGCGCCGGCGGCGCCGATGCCGGTGAAGACCGCGTAGGCGGTGCCGACCGGCAGCGTGTTCATGGCCTGGGACAGCAGCCAGACCGCCACGGCCATCAGCACCAGGCAGATCAGCGTGGGAACCGGCCGGGTGAAGTTGTGCGTCGGCTTGATGCTCTGCGACCACGCCACCTCGACCAGCCCGGCCAGGACCAGGATCATCCAGTTCATCGGGCCGCCTCCTTCAGCGCCGCGGCCAGCGACTCCTCGTGCTGGTCGCGCAGGTGCGCCAGCGCCGGGTCGAGGCGGGCGTTGACCAGTTCGGCGTGGATGAACCTCACGTCCTCCACCTGGAAGTGGCCCTTGAAGAAGTCGCGCAGGTAGCGCTCCTGATGGTCGTACGGCTCGCGGGGCGTGCCGGGTCCGTAGGCGCCGCCGCGCGCGCTGGTCACCACGAACGAGCGGCCCTGGAGCGACATCCGGGGGAAGGTGATCTGGTCGAGCCAGGCTTTGAGCGCCGAGGGGATGGAGTAGTTGTACATGGGGGTGCCGATGAGGATCACCTCGGCGGCCACGACCTCGTCGAGCAGGGGGGCCACGACGGACCAGGCCCGGTGCTGGGCGGGGGAGCGGACGGCCTCCGGGTAGCGCGCGATGTCGGTGATCTCCCGTTCCAGGATGTGGTCGCACAGTTCCGTCCAGGCCTCGCCGATGTGCGGGACCGGGTCGGCCGCCAGGTCGCGGTAGACGTAGCCGGCCCCGGGGCGGGCAGCTCGCCAGGTCTCGGCGTAGACGCTCGACAGCCTCCGCGAGAATGACGCTCGGCGGGCGCTCGCGTCCAGGTGCAGCAGCATGGGCTCTCCTTGTCGAACTTATGTGGACACACTGTCCGCTTGAATATAACCGGACGTCGTGTCCACCTACAATCGGGTACATGGAGAGAGCCGACGCCGCACGCAACCGCGCGCGGATCCTGGAGGCGGCCGCGGCGCTGTTCGCGGAGCGGCCGCCTCAGGACGTCACGATGGACGACATCGCCAAGAGGGCCGGAGTGGGCCGCGGCACCCTCTACCGCCGGTACCCCGACCGGGCGTCCATCGCCGCGGCCCTGCTCGACGAGCATGAGCGTGACCTGCAGGAACGCCTTCTGCGCGGCGATCCGCCCCTCGGTCCGGGGGCGCCGCCCGGTGAGCGGCTGGCCGCCTTCTACGCCGCCATGGTGCGCCTGCTGGAGGACCACGCCCACCTGGTGCTCGGCTCGGAGGTGGGCCGTTCCCGCCTGGAGACCGGCGCGTACGGCTTCTGGCGCGCCCACGTGCGCGCCCTCCTGGTCGCCGCCGGCACGCCGGGCCGCGACGCGCTGGTCGAGGTGCTGCTGGCCCCGCTGGCCCCGGAGGTGTACCTCTACCAGCGCACGACGCTCGGGCTGTCCCCGGAGCGGATCGCCGGGGCGCTGGCCCGGCTCACGCGTGTCCTGGACGGCTGACCGGGGCCGCGACCGAGGTCAAAATCTACAATGTAAAGGCGCTGGGTTGTTGAACAATCCATTCTGCAAAAACACCCTCAACCCGCATCGACAAGAACGGCGGAGGACGGTGGATCGCGTACGGGCCCCAACCGTTCACCCCGTCCCGCGCGTCTTGTTCATATGACGGATTCCGAGGCGTTCGAAGCCTTCGTCACCGCCTGGCACACGCGGTTGCTGCGTGCCGCGATCCTCATCAGCGGTGACAGGCATCTGGCCGAGGATGTGCTCCAGGATGCCCTGATCAAGTTGGCGCGCCGCTGGCCGAAGGTGCACACCGATCCGGTCAATTACGTGCGCACCATCTTGTATCGGGATGTGGCGTCCAGGTGGCGCAGGCAGCGGGAGTTCGCCTGTGAGGAGCCGCCGGAGCGTGCGGACCATGACACCTCGGGGGCGTCGGATCTGAAGGTGGTGTTCGCTCGCGCGCTGGCCAGGCTGCCGGTGAAGCAGCGGGCGGTGCTGGTGTTGCGCTTCTACGAGGACCTGCCGGTGGGGGAGGTCTCGGCGATCCTGCGGGTTTCGCCGGGGACGGTCAAGAGCCAGACGCACGCGGCGCTGAAGCGGTTGCGCGAGGTCGCTCCCGAGCTGGAAGAGGTGTTCATATGACGGACCAGAGGCTGCGGGAGTTGTTCGACGATCTCGCCGAGACGCTGCCTGAGGGGGCGTCCGGTGCGGGGGAGCTGTGGCGGCGGGGCGCGCGCGACCGTGTCCTCGGCAGGCGGCGGACGGCCGTGGCGGCGGCGGCGGTCACTGTGCTGGTCGTGGCGGGGGTCGCCGTCTCGCGGGAGCCGGCCGAGCGTGACGTCACCGTGTATCCGAGTGTCACTGCGACTTCCACGGCCGTGCTGGGTCCCGTCATGGACACGGCGCCGCCGCCCGGGGGCGAGGCGGGGTTGCCGGTTCTGGCGAGCGCGTTGCCGCGCAGGTGGGCGGATGTCCCCGTGGTGGCCGGGGTGGCGGGGCCGGTGCTGGCGCTGGCCCAGTACGGCGACGGGCGGATCTACGTGGTGAAGTCCGGCGGGCGGATCCCGCTGGAGGTGAAGCTGGGGGGTGCGGCGCCGTTGCGGCCGAACTCGCTGTCCGCCGACGGGACGCTGGCCGCCTTTCCGCAGCGGGACGAGGTGGTGGTCGTCGATCTGGTGATCGGCCGGGCGAGAAGTTTTCCGGTGCCGGGGTCGAACGTGGAGGTGTTGTGGCGCGGTGAGCGCATCCTGGTCGGGCAGCGGGGGGCGGACTATGTGCTGGACCTGGCCACTGGGCAGGCTCGGCGGCAGTCCCAGCGGGGGATGGCCGGCGTCGCGGGTTATCGCGATCTGTGGATCGGGTCGACGGGTGACGGCGGCTGGACGGTCGTCCAGGAGGACGGGTCGGAGGTGGAGCTGGACATCCGGGACCTCGCCGGCGGTGGCGGTGAGCCTGCGGGCGGGCTCGGCTGGCAGCGCGACGGTCTGGTCGCGGTCACCCGTCACGATCCGGCGGAGGGTGCCGACGTGGTCGTGGTGGCCGATTCGGCGACGGGGCGGGTGGTCAGGACGCTGCTCCTGCCCTGGGGGGAGCCGCCCGCCACGCGATGTGGTGAGGGCGGCTGTGCCGTGCGGGGGTGGCTCAGCCGGGACACGGTGATCGTCGAGAGCGGGGATCGGCTGCTCGGCTGGAACATCGTGACGGGTGCGCTGTCTCGTGTCGCCGACGTGTCCGAGGGGGTGGTCGCGTACTCCTTGCGCAACGGGTGAGGGCCGTGGGCGTCACCGATTTCGCGTTTTTCCGGTGCGGCGGGCGGAACGGTCCATCATCCTTACCTGTTCTCTGACCTGGTATTTTCACGCGTAGTTCAGGGGTGGAGGTGTGTGAATTCTTTCGGTGGGCTGATTCCGGCGGGGCGGGGAACGGCGCGGTGCTGATCGGGGTTTCCTATCACGCAATGTGCTCGGTCAATTACGGCCCTTCCTTAAATTGGATGGGGTGATTAAACTCATATCGATGACGACGCAACTGGCTCGTTACCTCACGCCGATGGAGGACAGCTCCCGGTGGGAGGGGTTCGAATTCCGGTCCGGCGACATTGTCATCAATTCGCCGGCGAAGTGCGGCACTACCTGGACGCAGACGATCTGTGCGCTCCTGATCTTCCAGACGCCCCGGCTGCCCGCGCCGCTGTCGAGTTTGTCGCCCTGGATCGACATGCTCGTGCGGCCCAAGCAGGAGGTGTGGGAGCGCCTGGCGGCGCAGCGGCACCGCCGTTTCATCAAGACGCACATCCCTCTCGACGGCATCCCGGCCGATCCCCGGGTCACCTACATCACGGTGGGGCGTGATCCGCGTGACGTCGCCATCTCCCTGCGCAGTCACGGCAGGAACCTCAAGCGGGAGGTGATCCGCCGTCTGATTCACCAGGCCGCGCACTCGGGCGACGCCGCTGCGCAGGTCCCGGTCGACGGCCATGACGAGCGGGATCTGCTCGACGAGCGGACGTATTTGTTACGTTGGGTCGACAACGACGACTCGCCGTACGTGAATCTCGACTCGTTGCGCGCGTTGATCTGGACGCAGGAGCGCGCCTGGATGCGCCGCGCGGAGCCGAACGTCATTCTCCTGCATTATGCCGACCTGTCGGCCGACCTTGAGGGCCAGATGCGGCGGCTGGCCGCGCGGCTCGGGATCGAGATCGACGAGAACAGGTGGCCGGAGCTGGTCGAGGCCGCGACCTTCGAGCAGATGCGCAATCGCGCGGGCGAGCTCGCGCCTGACGAGCAGCTGGGTTACATCCGGGACCCTGAGCGTTTTTTCCGCAGTGGTAAGTCGGGTGAATGGCAGCAGTTCCTGACGGCTGAGGACCGGGCTCACTACGATCGCCGGATCGCCGAACTCGGGGAGCCGGACCTGCTCGAATGGCTCCATCACGGATCCCGTTGACCGCGTGACGGCCGGGGTTTTCGATGATGAACGAGAAGACGTACGAGAAGACGGGGCGGGGGCCGTCCGGAACGGCGCCGGAAATGGCCGGGCCGGTGATGGTGGAGGGTGTTCCGTCACTGGGCGGCGTGGACGGGCGGGCGTGGGATGACGTCGCCGACCCGCGGGATCTGTTCCAGAGCCGTGCGTGGCTGCGGGCTTTGGAGGACGCCGGTGAGGGGCCGCTCACCTACCTGATCGCCCGGCGGCCGGGACAGTCGCGGATCCTCGGCGCGCTTCCCCTCTTCGACGTGCTGCCGAGTCGCGGCGACTACCTGTACTGGCCGGAGCTCCATTTCCGGGATCTGTTGCACGCGGCGGGGTCGCCCGGTGGCCGGCTGGGGCTCGTGGCGGGGTCTTGCGCCGGGTTCGGCACCCGGCTGGTCGTGGACGGCGCGTTGCCGTCCGCGGACAGGACGGTGGTCTTGCGCGCGCTGCGGGACGCGGCGGGCGCCGTCGCCGCTGATCGGGGGTTGCCGTACGTGTTCTTCCTGTTCCTGCATGTCTCGGCGTGGGCGGATCTCGCTCCGCTCGCCCGGGAGGGGGACTGTCGCCGGCTGGCGAGCGTGGCGCAGACCGAGCTGCGGTTGCCTGGGGCCGGTTTCGAGGACTATCTGGCGACTCTGCCGCGCAACACCCGTACCAGCGTGCGCAGGGAGGCGGGGGTGTTCGCCAGGGAGTGCGTGACCGAGAGTGTTCCGTTGCGCGACGTGATCCCGGTCGTCGCGCCGATGGTGGCGAACGTGCGGGCCAAGCATGGGATGGCGTACGGCGTGGGCACGGTCGCCCGGCGTCTGGAGGCGTACGCGTCCGCGCTGGGGGATGCGGCGGCGACGGCGTTGTTGTGCCGGGTGGGGGGCCGGGTCGTGGGCGCGGGGGTCCTGTGCCGGTTGGGTGATCGGTTGTACGTGACGGACTTCGGGCGTCTGGATGACGGTGGGCCGGACCCGTTCGTCTACTTCAACGCGGCGATCTACGAGCCTGTCAGGCATGCGTACGCGCTGGGTCTGCGGAGCGTCGTCACCGGTGCGGGGGCGGAGTTGGGCAAGGCGCGGCGCGGCGCGGTCGTGCTGCCGCTGACGCATCTGGCGTGGGCGGCCGGGGACGGCGCGGGCCGCGGTGCCGGCGCGGTGGCAGCGGAGGGCGGCGAGAGGCACTGGCGTGAGCTGCGGAGTGCTCATCCTGCCTATTTCGGCTCGGTCTGGGACGAGCTGTTGTGATGCACCATCCATCCGATGGGAGGTCAGTGTGAGCCGAGGGGATCAGCCGGGCGTGGGTGTCCGCGACATGGCCGGTGTCGCCGCGCCGGGGATCTTGGGCCGGGTGTCTCGCGATCCGGGTGGGGTCGCCTTGGTGCACGAGGGCCGGGACGTCACGTTCGGCGAGGTGGCTGCTCTCGGTGAGGATGTCGCTGAGGTGGTGCGTGGTCATGAGTTGCGGGGCCGTGTCGTGGGCGTGCCGGCCGACCGGAGTCCGGAGTTCGTGGCGCGGCTGTTCGGCGTGTGGGGGGCGGGCGCCGTACCGGCGATCCTGGGGCAGTGGGGGGCGGAGCGGTCGCGTGCCGCGCTGGCGGCGGCGGGGGCGGCGGCGGTTTTCGGGCCGTCGTCCGCGCTGACCGGGCTGCGGTCTTCCGGTGAGGTGCCGGCCCCGTTGCTGCCCGGGGTGGACCTGGGTGAGGTCAGTCATGTGCTGTTCACGTCCGGCACGACGGGACGGCCCAAGGGGATTGTCGTCGGGCGGGTGGCCTTCGAGGCGGCCGGCTTGGCGTTCTTCGAGGAACTGCCTGTGGACGGCGCCGACCGGGTCGCGTTTCTCAGCCGGCCCGGTCACGATCCGAGTCTGCGGGAGCTGATGGCGCCCTGGGTCACCGGGGCGACGCTGCACATCCCGGACAGCGGTACGGCCTCGGATCCGCGGCTGCTGGCGGCGTGGCTGCGGGAGCATTCCATCACCGTGGTCCAGGGCACGCCGGTCCTTCTTCAGCTTCTGGCGGGCTCGTCGCCGCTGCCGGTGGAGAGCCTGCGGCTGGTCTGTTCGGTGGGGGCCCGGCTGACGGCCGCCGCGTTGCGGTCGGCGGTGCGGTTCGCCCCGCGGGCCGTCATCGCCAACTGTTACGGCGCCTCGGAGACTCCGCAGGTGGTGTGCGTGCATCGGGTGCCGCCCGGCGCGGGTCTGGCCGCGGAGGATCCGGTGCCGATCGGGCGGCCGCTCGGCCACGTCCGCGTCACCGTCGTGCCCGAGGCGAAGCTCGGGGTGAAGGGGGGTGACGGCGGGGAGGGGCGGCTGCATGTGGAGGCCGCCGCCTGCGCGCTCGGCTACACCGATGGTACGCCGTTGCTGGCTCCCGGCCCCGGCGGGCGGCTCTGGTACGACACCGGTGATCTGGTGCGTCGTTCGCCGGACGGCTCTTTGTGCTTCCTGGCGCGGGCCGACCGGCAGGTTCAGGTCAACGGCGTGCGGGTGGAGCTGGAGGAGGTCGAGGACGCGGCAGGCCGGGCGGCCGGTGTGGTCGGCGCGGTGGCGACGTTCGCCGAGGACGGCAGTGGGGTGGGGGCCGTGCGGCTGAGTGTCGTCCGGGGTGCCGGGGCCGTGGTCGACGTCGAGGAGGTCCGGGCGGCGCTGGTCGCCCGGCTGGACCCCGCGGTGGTGCCGTCGGCGATCGAGGTGCGGGACGCGCCGCCGGAGAGTCACGGGTGGACGTCGGCCCCGCCGGAGGAGGATCCGGACGAGAGGCTGTGGCGGGTGGTTGAGGACAGCGCGCGGTCGGTTCTGGGTGGTTCTGGGCGGATCGATCCGGATGGCGGTTTCTTCGAGGCGGGTTTCACCTCGATATCTCTCATGCGTTTGGTGTCGGAGGTGTCCGTCCGCCTGGGGGTGGAGATTTCCCCGGTGCTGGTCTTCCAATATCCGACGTTGCGGGCTTTCGCCAATTACTTGCGCGAAAACCTAGACGAATTCCACTAATTACCCCCTCATTTTACCTGATTTACCGTGAACCCCTGGAGAGAGTGTTCGCGGAGCGGCGGTAAGCGAACCGGAGGGCGCACGACATGGGTAACCTCGTTGAGCCGATCGCGATCATCGGGATGGCCGGGCGGTTCCCGGCGGCGGCCGACACCGGTCAGCTCTGGAGCAACCTCGTGGCCGGGCGGGAGGCGGTGCGCTTCCCGTCCGAGGACGAGCTGCGCTCCAAGGGCGTGGCGGCGCAGGCGCTGGCGGACCCGGCCTACGTGCGGGCGGTGGCGGAACCCGAGGGCATCGACCTGTTCGACGCCGGGTTCTTCGGCCTGACCCGGCGTGAGGCCGAGATGTGCGACCCGCAACTGCGGCTGTATCTGGAGACCGCGCACGCCGCCGCCGAGAACGCCGGCTACGACGCCGCGCGGCTCGGCAGGGCGGGGGTGTTCTCGTCGGTCGCCGCGAACCGCTACGGCATCGGCCGCGCCTTCGCCGGCCTGGAGGCGCTGCGCAGCGCCACCGGCATGGCGGCCGGCATGTGGAACAACCCCGACAGCGCCTCGACGCTCGTGTCGTACAAGCTGAACCTGCACGGCCCCAGCATGACGGTGCAGACCGCCTGTTCGAGCTCGCTGGTGGCCGTGCACCTCGCGGTGAACGCGCTGAGGCTGCACGAGTGCGACGTCGCCCTGGCCGGCGGCGCGGACGTCGAGTTCCCCGTCGGCCACGGCTACTGGTGGGCCCAGGACGGCCCGCTGAGCCGGGACGGCCACTGCCGTCCCTTCGACGCGGCGGCCGGCGGCACGGTCTTCGGCAGCGGCGCCGCCGTGGTGGTGCTCAAGCGGCTCGCCGACGCCCTGGCCGACGGCGACCGCGTCACCGCGGTCATCCGGGCCGTGGCGGTCAACAACGACGGCTCCAGCAAGGTCGGTTTCACCGCGCCCAGCGCGGACCGGCAGGCGCAGGTCGTGCTGAGGGCCATGGAGGTGGCCGGGGTGCGCCCCGACGACATCGGGTACGTGGAAGCGCACGCCACCGCCACCCGCCTGGGCGACGCGATCGAGGTCGCCGCGCTGCGCAAGGCCTTCGGCGGCCGGGAGGCGCCCGAGCGGTGCCCCATCGGATCGATCAAGGGAAACCTGGGCCATCTGGGTCACGCGGCCGGCGTCACGTCGCTGATCAAGGCGGCACTGTCGCTGGGCCATGAGCAGATCCCGGCGAGCATCAACGTCGAGCAGGTCAACCCGTTCCTGGAGCTGGAGCGTTCGCCGTTCGCCGTCAACGACGCGCTGCGGCCCTGGCCCCGCGCGGCAGGCCGGCGGCGCCTGGCAGGGGTCAGCTCCTTCGGCATCGGCGGCACGAACGCGCACGCGATCCTGGAGGAGGCGCCGCCGCCCCGCGCGGCCGAGCCGGAGCCGGAGCGGCCGCGGCTGATCGTGTGGTCCGCGCGGACGCCCGCGGCGGCCGAGGACTACCCCGAGCGGCTCGCCCGATCCTTCGCGCGGAGCGCCGACCCGCTCGCGGACGTGGCGTACACGCTGCAGCAGGGACGCACGCCGCATCCGGTCCGGGGCGCCGTGGTCGTCGAGAGCCTGGCCGACGCGGCCGGCGCCGTGCTCGACCCCGCCAGGCGCATCGTCACCCCCGGCGAGCGCACCGACCGCAGCGTGGTGTTCCTGTTCCCGGGTGAAGGGGCGCGGCACGCCCGCATGGCGGCGGAGCTCTGCCGCGCCGAGCCGGCGTTCGGCGCGGCCCTGGAGGAGTGCTTCGAGCTGTTCGAGGCGCACGGCGTGCCGGCGCGGCGGGCCTGGGAGGCGGCCTCGCCGGACGACGCCGTCGCCGCGCAGTCGTCGGTGTTCGGCGTCGAGTACGCGATGGGACGGCTGTGGCAGGCGCTGGGCGTCGAACCCGACGCGGTGCTCGGCCACGGCGTCGGCGAGTTCGCGGCCGCCACGCTGGCCGGGGTGTTCACCCTGCCCGAGGCGGTCCGGCTGGTGGCCGCGCGGGCGACCGGCGAGCCGGAGCGGCTGCGTCACGCCTTCGCCGGCCTCACGCCGCGCCGGCCCCGCTTCCCTCTCTACGCCGCCTCCACCGGCGGGCCGGTCGGCGCCGCCGGGTCGTGGACCGAGCAGCTCTCCCGGCCGGCGCCGGCCGAGCGGGCGCTGGACGCCGTGCTGTCCGACGGGGCGCGGGTGCTGGTCGAGGTGGGTCCCGGCCGCACCCTCACCACCCTGGCGCGCGCCCATCCCGGGGTGCGGGCCAAGCGGCACCTGCTGGTGCCGAGCCTGCCGGCGGGGCCGTCGAAGCCCGCCACGGAACGCGCCACGTTCCTGAACGCGCTGGCCCGGATGTGGACCCTGGGCGCCGAGGTGACCTGGTCGTCGCCGCCGCGGGCGCGGGTGCCCCTGCCGGGCTACCCGTACCAGCGCGAGCGGCACTGGATCGACGAGGCGCCCGCGGGCGG
>NZ_JAPNNL010000086.1 GCF_027620315.1 Nonomuraea corallina
ACGATGGACGAACTGATTAAGTACGCGCCCGAGCTCGCGGAAGGCTTCCTGGAGAACGTCAAGCTCTCCGTGGTGGCCGGGATCGCCTCGCTCATCCTGGGCGTGATCCTGGTGGCGATGCGGGTCTCGCCGACGCCGGTGCTGCGCGCGGCCGCCACCGTCTACGTCAACGTGGTGCGCAACACCCCGCTGACGCTGGTGCTGGCGTTCTCCGCGCTGGGCCTGAGCGACAAGCTCGGCCTGGTCTTCTCGCAGGAGCCGAGCGTCAACTCGTTCTGGATCGTCGCGATGGGCCTGTCGCTCTACACCGCGTCGTTCGTGTGCGAGGCACTGCGCGCCGGCATCAACACGGTGCCGATGGGCCAGGCGGAGGCGGCCCGGTCGATCGGGCTGACGTTCTTCCAGTCCCTGCGGCTGATCATCCTGCCCCAGGCGTTCCGCGCCGTCGTCGCCCCGCTGGGCAGCGTGATGATCGCCATGATCAAGAACACCACGGTCGCCACGGCAGGCGGCTACCTGGCCGACGCCGCCGCCGTCATGAAGATCACCTTTGACACCACGGGCGCGTCGATTCCGATCTTCATCGGCCTCATCGTCGCGTTCATGGCGCTCACCATGCCCATCGGCTACTTCACCGGCTGGCTCTCCCGACGTCTGGCGGTGGCCCGATGAGCACGACCGTCCTGTTCGACACCCCCGGCCCGCGCGGGCGGGTGCGCAACCACCTGCTCACCGCGGTCAGCGTGCTGGTCGTCGGCGGCGTCGGCTACTGGGTCTTCCTCGGCTTCGACGCCAAGGGGCAGTTCGAGGGCAGGATCTGGGAGCCGTTCCTCGACCCCTACACCTGGCAGACCTGGATCATCCCCGGCCTGATCGGCACGCTGAAGGCCGCCGGCCTGGCCGCCGTTCTCGCCCTGGCGTTCGGCGCCGTCTTCGGCCTGGCCCGGCTCTCCGACCACGCCTGGATCCGGATCCCCGCCGGGCTCGTGGTCGAGGTCTTCCGGGCCATCCCGCTGCTGCTGCTGATCTTCTTCATCTTCTACCTGGCACCGACGATCATGGGCGGCGGCGACTACGCCTTCATGGCGGTCGTGCTGGGCCTGACCCTCTACAACGGGTCGGTGCTGGCCGAGATCGTCAGGGCCGGCGTGCAGGCCGTGCCCAAGGGCCAGTCGGAGGCCGCGTACGCGGTCGGCATGCGCAAGAACCAGGTGATGCGGCTGGTGCTGCTGCCGCAGGCGGTCACGGCCATGATGCCGGCGATCGTCAGCCAGCTCGTGGTGCTGCTCAAGGACACCGCGCTCGGCTACATCATCGCCTACGTCGACCTGCTCAACACCGGGTTCAAGATCATGCCGGCGGTGTTCTTCGGCTCCCTGATCCCGGCGGCCATCGTCATCGGCGTGATCTACGTCGGGCTCAACATGACCCTCAGCTTCCTGGCCAACTGGCTGGAACGGCGCAGCAGGCGCAGTCGCAAGACCGCGGCGGCGCCGGTGATGGTCGGCGGCGGGATCGACGGCGCCGACTGACCCACGAGCGGCGGGGATTTCCGGCAGGATGCGGGTATGCCCGCCGCTCTGTGGCTCTCACCCATCTCCACCTCCGACGTCGCCCGCGCGGCGGCGCGCCCCGGCTGGCCCGTCGCCTCAGGCGGCGCCGCCTGGTGGACGGAGGACCGCCCCGAGGAAGGCGGACGCACCACGATCGTGCGTCTGGCCGCCGACGGCTCCCGCACCGAGCTGCTCCCCCCGCCGTGGAACGCCCGCACCCGCGTGCACGAGTACGGCGGCCGCCCCTACGCCGTCACCCCGGACGGCGGCGTCGTCTTCACTCAGCTGACCGACCAGCGGCTGTACGCGTGCGACCCGTCCGGCGAGATCCGGCCGCTCACCCCCGAAGGCGACCGCTACGCCGACCTCGCGGTGCGCGACGACCGGGTGTGGTGCGTGCGCGAACGCCACCCCGGCGGCGGCAAGGTCTCGCGGGCGATCGTGACCGTCCCGCTCGCCGGCGGCGACGCCGCCGAGCAGGTCGCCGGCCACGACTTCTACGCCTCCCCCACTCTCTCCCCCGACGGCCTGCTGCTCGCGTACGTGTGCTGGAACCACCCCCGGATGCCGTGGCACGGCACCGAACTCCGCGTCACCCGGCTGTCCGACGGCGAGACCTGGACCGTGGCGGGCGGCCACGCGGAGTCCGTGCTCGCCCCGAGGTGGCGCGACGACGGCTGCCTCTACCTGATCTCCGACCGCTCCGGCTGGTGGAACCTCTACACGGCCGACCCCCGCGGCGGCGCGCCGAAGCCGCTCTGCCCCCGGGAGGAGGAGTTCGCCTGGCCGCCGTGGCACCTGGGCGGTCTCCCGTACGCGATCCTCGGCGACGGCCGGCTCGCCGTCCTGCACGGGCGCGGCGACCTGCGGCTCGGCGTGCTCGACCCCCGCACGGGCATCCTCACCGACCTGCCCGACCCGTACACCGGCTGGGAGCCCACCCTCGCCGCCGACGGCACGTCCATCATCGGCATCGGGTACGGCCCCACCACCCCAGCCTCCGTGACCCGCGTCGACACCACGGCCACGGAACCACCGGGAACCGACGACCCAGCGGGAAGGTCCGTCCCAGGAGAAACCACCGGTGCGGCCGGAGCCTGGAGCGGGGGCGGCGGCGTCGAGGCGCTCTCCGGCGACGACGACAGGGTGCCCGACCCGGCCTATCTGCCGACGCCCAGGCCGGTGACGTTGCCGGGTGACGGAGATCGGGAGGTGCACGCCTTCCTGTACCCGCCCGCGCACCCGGATCATGCCGTGGACGGCCCGCGCCCGTACGTGATCTTCGTGCACGGCGGACCCACCTGGCACGCCACCACCGCCCTCGACCTGACCAAGGCGTTCCTGACCTCACGCGGCATCGGCGTGCTCGATGTCAACTACGCAGGCTCCACCGGTTACGGCCGCGCCTACCGTGAGCTGCTGAAGGGGCGGTGGGGGCTGATCGACGTCGCCGACGTCGTCGCCGCCGCCCGCTGGCTGGCCGCCGAAGGCCACGCCGACCCGGGCAGGATCGCCGTCCGGGGCGGCAGCGCCGGCGGCTGGACGGTGATGGCGGCCTGCTGCCGGTCCGGCGCGTTCGCCGGAGGCGTCTCCTACTACGGGGTGAGCGCCCTGGCCCCGCTCAACGCGCACACCCACGACTTCGAGTCCCGTTACGTGGAGTGGCTCGTCGGCCCCGAGGACCCCCGCCTGTACGCCGAACGCGAACCGCTCGCCCTGGCCGGCGGCGTCTCCTGCCCGATGCTGCTGCTCCAAGGACTCGACGACCCGGTGGTGCCGTCCGAGCAGTCGGCCGCCTTCGCCGAAGCCCTGGCGGAACGCGGCATCCCCTGCACCTACCTGGCCTTCGACGGCGAGGCCCACGGCTTCCGCCGCGCCGAGACCCGCTCCACCGCGCTCGCCGCCGAGTTCGCCTTCTACCAGCAGGTCTTCCTGTGAAGCAGGTCCTCTTGCGGGTGCGGCTCCTTGGAGGGAGTGGATGAGCTGGGGGTTGAGCGATGAGTTCAGGCGGCGGACAGGGTCTGCCCTGGCATGACTCGGATCATCGCTGACATCTCGGTCTCTCTCGACGGCTTCGTCACCGGGCTTGACCCCAGCCCGGACAACGGTCTGGGCACCGGCGGCGAGGCCCTGCACACGTGGGCGTTTTCCGACGACCCCGACGACCGCCGGGTCCTGCGCGAGGCGACAGCCCGCTCGGGTGCCGTCATCCTCATGGGCGGCGGCGCCACGATCGGCTCCGCCTCGACGCCGGGCTGGTCGACGTGCTGACGCTGCACCTTGCGCCCGTCGTGCTGGGCGCCGGGACAGCGCTGTTCACCGGCGAAGCGCCGCACACGCTGGTGCAGCGGAGCGTGATCTCGACATCGACCACGACGCACCCGACCTACGACGTCTCCCGGGGGATCCGATGACCACTGTCAACGCCAATGGGATCGCCTTGGGCGTCGAGTCGTTCGGTGACGACGACGCGCCACTCGTCCTGCTCGCGGGCGGGACGACGATGCTCTCCTGGCCCGACGCGCTTTGCGAGCGCCTCGCCGCTGGCGGGCGCCGTGTGGTGCGCTACGACCTGCGCGATAGCGGGGAGTCGACAACGACGGATCCGGAGGCGCCCGCCTACACTCTGCGCGGCCTCGCCGCCGACGCGGCGGCCCTTGCTGACGCGCTCGGCGGAGGGCCTGCGCACCTCGCGGGGATCGGCGTCGGCGGGATGGTCGCCCAGGTGGCCGTGCTCGACCATCCGGGCGCGTTCTCGGCGCTCACCCTGGTCGGCACCCGCGCGGTCGCCCCTGGCCCGCCCGACGAGGACCTCCCCGACCATGACCAGGCGACGATGAGCCGGCTGTTCGCGCGTCCGATGCCCGATTGGACCGACCGCGAGGCGGTTGCGGAGTTCGCCGCCGCCGGCGCGGAGATCCTCGGCGACGACCCCGCCGCCGCGCGCGCAGTCGCTGGGCGCATCTGGGACCGCACGCCCGGCACCGCACCCCCGGTCCAGATGGCCAACCAGATGGGCATGGTGTTTTCCAGGCTCGACTGCAAACCCCGCTGGCGCGAGCGCCTGCCCGAGATCGAGGTTCCCACGCTCGTCGTCCACGGCCGCCGCGACCGGTTCTTCCCCGTCGGCAACGGCGAGGCGATCGCGCGCGAGATTGCGGGGGCACGGCTGCTCGTCCTCGAGGAGGCCGCCACCGCGATCCCCCCTGCGGCGATCGGCGAGGTCGCCGAGGCGATGCTCACGCTCGGATAGCGGACGGCGGGTGCCGCCCGGGTCCAGGATGCTTTTCTCGATCCATGTCCCTCAGAAAGAGCTGCACCCTGCTCTTGCGAGGCAGGGGTGGCTGTGAGGCAGGGCTTCCCTCGAGGATCAGCGGGCGAACTCGGTCGCCCGCGACTCCCGTACCACCGTGATCCGGATCTGCCCCGGGTAGGTGAGCTCCTCCTCCACCTGCTTGGCCACGTCGCGGGCGATCACCTGCGCCTGGATGTCGTCGATCGCGTCCGGCTTGACCATGACCCGGATCTCCCGTCCGGCCTGCATGGCGAAGACCTTCTCCACACCGTCGTACGACTGCGCGATCTCCTCCAGCCGCTCCAGCCGCTTCACGTACGCCTCCAGCGACTCGCGGCGGGCGCCGGGGCGGCTGCCGCTGATCGCGTCGGCCGCCTGGGTGAGCACCGCCTCGACCGTGCGCACCTCCACCTCGTTGTGGTGCGCCTCGATCGCGTGCACCACGTCCTCCTGCTCGCCGTAGCGCCGCGCGATCTCCGCGCCGATCAGGGCGTGGCTGCCCTCCACCTCATGGGTGAGCGCCTTGCCGATGTCGTGCAGCAGCGCGCAGCGCTTCAGCAGCGTCCGGTCCAGCTTGAGCTCGGCCGCCATGATGCCGGCGATGTGGGCGGACTCGATGAGATGCTTGAGCACGTTCTGCCCGTACGAGGTGCGGTAGCGGAGCTGGCCGAGCAGGAGCACCAGCTCCGGGTGCATGTCGGTGAGGCCGAGCTCCACCAGCGCGTCCTCGCCGGCTCGGGCGCACAGATCCTGCACCTCGGCGCGGCTGCGGTCGTGTGCCTCCTCGATCCGCTGCGGATGGATCCGCCCGTCGAGCACCAGCTTCTCCAGCGTGAGCCGCGCGGTCTCCCGGCGGACCGGGTCGAAGCAGGACAGCAGCACGGCTTCCGGGGTGTCGTCGATGATGAGGTTGACGCCCGTGGTCGACTCGAACGCCCGGATGTTGCGGCCCTCGCGGCCGATGATCCGGCCCTTCATCTCGTCGCCCGGCAGGTGGAGCACGCTGACGACGGACTCGGCCGTCTGCTCGGTCGCCATCCGCTGCACCGCCAGCGTCACGATCTTGGTGGCGCGCTTCTCGCCCTCGCGGCGCGCCTCCCCCTCGATCTCCCGTACGATCAGCGCGGCCTCACGCTTGGCCTGGAACTCGATCTCACGGACCAGCTCGGCCTTGGCCTGCTCGCTGGTCAGCCCCGCCACCCGCTCCAGGATGACCCGCCGCTCGTCCTCCACCCGCAGCAGCTCGGCCCGCCGGTCGGCCAGCTCGATCTCCGTCTCGGCGAGCTTGCGGTCCCGTTCGGCCTGCCGTCTGGCCTCCTCGTCGAGCCGCTGCTCCCGCTCGGCCAGCCGCTGCTCCCTGCGCTCCAGGTCGGCGCGGAGCTCCTTGAGCTCCGACTTCAGGACGCGGCTCTCCTCCTCGACCTCCCGCCGCATCTGCGTCGCGCTCTCCGCGGCCGCCTCGGACCTGCGCAGGATCTCCTCGGCGTCGATCTCCGCCCTGTCGCGGATCCTGCCCGCCTCCGCACGAGCCTGCTCCAGCTCGTCCTGCATGGCCTCCAACTGCTCGGGATCGGGTTCGGCGGTCTTCGGCGCACCGCCGGACGTCCGCCTGACGACGATGAAGAGGGCTGCCATCATCCCGCAGGTCAGTACGAGCACCGCCACCGACAGCACCACGACAAGCGGCCCCATGTACGCCCCGCCCTCCTCGCGTCGTCAACACCCACAAACGCGGCCCTCGCACCGAGAGGGTCACGGGCGCGGCACGGAAAGCCCCGGGACAGATATCAAGCACAGGCTGACCTCACGCCGACTGGGGCAGCCGGCGCCTCGCCTGCCTCGATCAACCAAGCTCATTCGTCCGTCGTTCACCGGTATGGCAATCCGCACTGCGCGGAGTAACTCCTCACTGCCGTCGAGGTTATGCGTCGAACAGGTCACGAGCAAGCAAACGTCTTACCAAGGGTGTCCCATACGCCACCATCGGCTTCCCTCATCAGCCGATCCCGCGCGGAGCGGACGATCAGGTGCGGCGGCCACCGGAAAGGGCTGCCGCACCAGCACACGACGTCGGGTCCGCCATGGCCGGGTGGGGCTGCAGGCGCGTGTCAGCCCAGCGCTTTGCGCAGCAGCGCCGTCAACTGATCCTGTTCGTCGGGCGAGAGTCGTCCGACCGCCGTGCGGGCGAAGGTGAAGGCTGCCGCGAACCGGCGGTTGATCTCGTCTCCTCGGGAAGTCCGCGCGACGAGCCGTGCGCGGCGGTCCCGGGGATGCGGTTCGCGGGTCACGAGGCCGAGCGCTTCGAGACGCGCGACGATCTGGGTGATGTTGGAGGCATCGCAGCCGAGCTCCTCGGCCAGGGCGCCCATGCCGCGTCGTTCGTCGAGTCGCCCCAGCAGACAGGCCTGCGCCGAGGTGAGCGACAGCTCGGCCGCCGCCGCCTCGTAGGCGCGGTCATAGACGTCGACCAGGTCGAACAGGACAGCCTCGGCCTCGGACGAGGCGGCAACGGGTCCGTTCGGCAGCGCCATAGTTCCTAGGTTAGGGGGTTTACTTGATTCGCTCAAATAGCTGTGGTTCCATAATACTTGATTCACTCAAGCAAGCAAGGAGGGGCCGATGGACCCGAACGTGGTGCCACAGATGAACGCGGTCGTCATCGACCGGTTCGGCGGGGTCGACGAACTCTCGGCGCGCCGGATACCGCTCCCGGAGGTCGGCGACGACGACGTCCTCATCCGGGTGGAGTCCGCAGGAGTCGCGTCCTGGGACGCGGTCGAGCGGGAGGGGCACTATGACGGCGCTTTCGGTGTCCCCTCGACCTTCCCCTATGTCCTCGGCTGGGACGCGGCGGGCACCGTGGCGGCGGTCGGACGCAACGTCACCCGGTTCGACGTGGGCGAGCGCGTCTACGCTGCGACGATGCCGGTGAAACGTGGCGGCTTCTACGCCGAGTACGGCGTCGTCGAGGCGGAGTTCGTGGCACGCGTGCCCGGCCGGATGCCGACCGAACAGGCCGGCGCGATGGCGTGGGACGCTCTGACCGCGCTGAGCGGCCTGGACCTGCTCGGCCTGCGGCCGGGTGAGACGCTCATGGTCTTCGGGGCCAGCGGGGGCATCGGGCACATGGCCGTGCAGCTGGCGCGGCACAGCGGCATCCAGGTGCTGGCCGTGGCCTCTGGTGACGACGGTGTCGCCCTGGCCCGGCGGCTGGGCGCCGACGAGGCCGTCGACGGTCGCAAAGTCGATGTGTGGGCCGCGGCATCGGATTTCGCGCCAGGCGGGCTCGACGCGGCTCTGGTCACCGTGGGGGGCGAGACCGCCGAACAGTCTCTTCGCGCGGTCAAGGACTCGGGACGGATCGCCTGGCCGAATGGTGTCATGCCCGATCCCGTGACGTCACCGGCCGCGAAGGTGTTCCACTACGACGGCGATCGAAGCCGCACCGCCACCGATCGGCTGAACGCGATCATCGAGGCGAGCTCCTTCGAGGTCCACATCGCCCGCGCCTTCCCGATGGAGGAAGTCAAGGATGCGCATCGCGCCCTGAACAATCACTACGTCGGGAAGCTGGCCCTCAAGGTCGTATAGGAAGCAACACAGTCCGGCCTCCGACCCGGTCTCCGCCCTGTCCGACCAGGAGAAGACGGCCACCTTCGTCAACCTGCCGGACGGCGTCGACCTGGCGATCGGCCGTTCACCCTCATGACGATCATGGCGGGCCCGCCGATCTACGCCGACCTGGTCAACCCGCTCACGCTCACTCGCTGAAACCCACCGTCCGCGGCACTACGCCCGCGGCACTACGTCCACCTGGCCACGGCCGAGGAACTCGGCGAGGCGGGCGGCGGAGTCGCCTCCGTGGCCGGCCGACACCGCCGCGTCCACGGCGTTCTTGGCGGCCCGGGTGACGGCCGGTGAGACTCCCGACTCCTCCAAGGTGTGAACGATATGGTCCAGGCTCGCCGCGACCGAGGTCAGCGAGGCCGACTCCGCCCCGGAGAAGCGCCCGGCGTCGATCTCGGCCGCGAGCCCGGGCAGCAGGTCGGCGACCAGCCCCGCCATCTGCTGGGCGTGCGGCGCCAGCGCGGAGGCCGGCACGTCCTGCCGCGCCGCGAGCGCGAAGGAGTGCATCAGACCGGTGATCGACGTCCAGAACAGGTTCAGCAGCGCGACGTCGAAGCTCGCCGCCCGCCCGGGGTCGTCACCGACATGGACCGCCGCGCCGCCCAGCGCCGACAGCGTGTGACGGTGGCGGTCGAAGAGGGCGGCGGGTCCGCTGTAGAGAACGCGGGTCGCCTCCGTGCCGATGGCCGCCGCCGGAGTCATGATCGAGCCGTCGAGGTAGAGCAGATCCAGTTCGTCCGCTCTCGCTGCTAGCTCGCGCGTACGCCCAGGCCCTTCCGAGGTGAGATTCACCAGCGTGGTGGCGGGCAGCCGTGACCGGTCCGACTCCGCCAGCGCCCGGTCGAGGATGGCGTGCACCGCGTCCGCGTCGATGACGCAGGCGATGACCAGCTCGCCGGCGCCGAGCGCGGCCAGCGGGCTGTCGGCCTGCACCGCGCCGCGGGCGAGCAACTCGCCGGCCTTGCCAGCGGTACGGTTCCACACCGTCGTCGGGTGGCCGGCGGCGAGGAACGCCGCGGTGATGGCTCGCCCCATGGGCCCCATGCCAAGCACGGTCACCGGCGCGGGCGAGAGTTGCTGCGTCACTGTCGTGTTCTCCCGTCGTTCGAGGACGCCAGGGGCCCGGCGTGCCTCCGTTACGGTAAAGGTTCACGTTGACGTGAAGGTCAAGTCGGAGAGGCGGCGACGGGGTGCGGATCAGCGCTCTGGCACGGCGCACAGGGGTGAGCCCCCGGGCGTTGCGCTATTACGAGGAGAAGGGCCTGCTGGTTCCCGGGCGGACGGCTGGCGGATACCGGGACTACACCGACGAGCACGTCGAAACGGTGCGCCGCATCCGGATTCTGCTCGCAGCGGGTCTCAACAGCGACATGGTCAGAGAGATCCTGCCCTGCATGGTCGACGACGGACAGTTCCTCGCGCCCGGCTGCGAGGACCTGATCGCCACGTTCGAGCGGGAACAGCGGCGCATCGACACCCAGATCGCCGAACTGCACGACGTACGGTCGGCGCTGACGGGGATCATCAGCGCCGGCAAGGCTTTCGCGGGCAGGTAGCGGGGGACGGATGGAGCTACGGATACTCGTCCTCGACCTCGACGCCCTCCTGCTCCAGCGCCTCCCGGATGACCCGGAACGACAGCCCCGGCGGATAACCCTTCCTGGCGAGCATGCCGGCCAGGCGGCGGGTCCGGACCTTGGGGTCGAGGGAGCGCGTGGCGGGCAGCTTTCGCTCCACGAGGCGTCTGGCCGTCTCCAGTTCCTGATCGGGATCGAGCCTCTCGACGGCCTCCTTCACCGTCTCCTGGTCGACCCCGCGATGCCGCAGCTCGTTGGCCAGAGCGCGCTTGGCCAGGCCACGCCCGTGATGCCGGGAGTCCACCCACGCCTCGGCGAACGCCTCGTCGTTGATGAACCCCAGCTCGGTGAACCGGTCCAGCACCGACTCCGCCACCTCGTCGGGCACCTCCCGCTTGCGCAGGGCCTCGGCCAGTTGCGCCCGCGTCTTGGGTGCCATGGTGAGCAGCCGCAGGCAGATGGCCCGTGCCACCGCCTCAGGGTCGGCAGGCGGCGCCGCGGCGGCTCCCGAACCGGCATCCGGCCCATCGGGCAGCCGCCCCCGCCCGGCTTTCCTCCCGGACCGCCTCCCCTTGCGTTCCTTCCGCGCCTTCTCCTCGGGAACCGGGTCGACACCCGGTGTCGCCCAGAAGCCCGCCTCCCCGACCGGCCGCTCAACCGCGGGAGCAGGCGACTCCGAGAGGGGAGGAGGACACTCGGATCCGAGATCAGGAGACACCGATGCGGCGCCCCCGGCAGAAGACTCGGTGCCCCCCGCAGAGGATCGAGCGCCCGCGGGAGGCTCGATGCCCACCGCAGAGGACTCGGTACCCACCGCAAAAGAGTCGGTCCCCACCGCAGAGGACTCGGCGCCTCCGGCAGAGGTGGTGTGGTCCTGGTCAGGGAGTGCGTCGTCCCGGCGGTCCCCCAGGGGGTGCCCCTTGACGACATCACCGGCCTGGCCTTCAAGCTCCGCGGCGGATTCCCGTTGACGGCGGCGCCGCTCCTGCCACTCTTCGGCCGAAGGCCAGCCACCGCTCGTCGCCGCGGCGGGATCCCTTGCCGTCCCCCTGCCTCTCCGGCCAGAAGGAGCACCCCATGAGGAACCCCCGCTGATCGCCCCTCCAGCCGAAGACCCGTCGCCCCCCACAGCGGAGGCGGCGTCACTGACCTGCTCCGCGAGTGTGGCCCCGCCACTCTCCCGACCCCCCGAACCGAAACCGCCAGAGCCCTCACCGGAGGAACCACCACCGGCCATCACCACAACAGAGCCACCGCCGCCCCCAGCGCCGTCGCCAGCCCTCACACCGTCGCCAGCCCTCACACCGTCGCTGAACCCTGCATCACCGACAGACCACCCCGCAGGGCCATCGCCGACGCCCACGCCGTCACCGGACCGCACCACGGAGCCACCGCCGACACCGTCACTGGTCCCCGCACCATCGCCGGACCACCCCGTGGAGCCATCCGTGGCTCGCGGGCCGTCGTCCGACGTGGTCGCGGAAGGATCGTCGCTCGTCGTACCGCCGTCGGGCGGTGGAGCGAAAGAACCGTCCCCGACCTCTGTCGTCGGATCCGCACCCGGGGAGAGCTCCTCCAGAGAGCCCGCCCCGCCTTGCGTCGGCCGTGCCGCCTGAGGCGCGTCCTCGGGATGGTCGCCAGCACCCGGCCGCGGCTGCCCTGATGCCCCCTCACCAGCACCACCCTCGACCGACCGGCCCGCCCTTGGCCGCCCGTCCCGCCGAAGCATCCCCTTCGATGCCGCTGAGCCGCCTTCAGGCCGGCCCGCCGGAGCCCACGGCGACGGATCGGCAGGCGTCCGCTCCCGTACGGGCGAGGCGTCGAAGCTCACAGCCTGGTCGACCCGCACCGCAGGAGCCTGGTCGTCCCGCACCGCGGGAGCCTGGTCCCGGGAGCTTTCGTCATCCGCGGGCTCACCCCAGAAAGGGTGGCGTTGCCCGGGTTCGGCCGCGGGGCGGGTCCACCACGAGTCCTCGGGTGAGCGCTGCTCGTCCTGGGGCCGGTCGCCGAAGAAGGGGTGGCGTCCGGCGGGCGATGGCGCACGGTCGCCGCCCCCGGCGGACCGGCGTGGCTTGCGGCGAGGTGAGGCCGGGGCGCCCCGCTCGGAGGGCGCCGGATCCGTGTCACTCATGCGCCGACCGATCAGACGTCACCAGGCTTCGGCGTGGACTTGGAGCCGCGGCCGGATGAGGCCGACGCCTTGGCCGGCGCGGCGGGAGCGGCAGGCGCGACAGGCTCGGCGGGGTCGTCGAGGCGCGGGCCCACGCCCAGCTTGTCCTTGATCTTCTTCTCGATCTCGTTGGCCATGTCGGGGTGGTTGCGCAGGAAGTTGCGCGCGTTCTCCTTGCCCTGGCCGAGCTGGTCGCCTTCGTAGGTGTACCAGGCGCCGGACTTGCGGACGAAGCCGTGCTCGACGCCCATGTCGATGAGGCCGCCCTCGCGGGAGATGCCCACGCCGTAGAGGATGTCGAAGTCGGCCACCCGGAAGGGCGGGGCCATCTTGTTCTTGACCACCTTGACGCGGGTGCGGTTGCCGACCGCTTCGGTGCCGTCCTTGAGGGTCTCGATGCGGCGGATGTCCATGCGGACGGAGGCGTAGAACTTCAGCGCCTTGCCGCCGGTCGTGGTCTCGGGCGAGCCGAACATGACGCCGATCTTCTCGCGGAGCTGGTTGATGAAGATGGCGGTGGTGCCGGTGCTGCTGAGCGCGCCGGCGACCTTGCGCAGGGCCTGGGACATCAGGCGGGCCTGGAGGCCGACGTGGCTGTCGCCCATCTCGCCCTCGATCTCGGCCTTGGGCACCAGGGCGGCGACCGAGTCGATGACGATGATGTCGACCGCGCCGGACCTGATCAGCATGTCGGCGATCTCCAGCGCCTGCTCGCCGGTGTCGGGCTGGGAGACCAGCAGGGCGTCGGTGTCGACGCCGAGCTTCTTGGCGTACTCGGGGTCGAGGGCGTGCTCGGCGTCGATGAACGCCGCGATGCCGCCCGCCCGCTGCGCGTTGGCCACCGCGTGCAGCGCGACGGTGGTCTTGCCGGAGGACTCGGGGCCGTAGATCTCGACGATCCTGCCGCGCGGCAGGCCGCCGATGCCCAGCGCGATGTCCAGGGAGATCGAGCCGGTCGGGATCACCTCGATGGGGGCTCGGGCGTCATCGCCGAGGCGCATGACGGAACCCTTGCCGAACTGCCGCTCGATCTGAGCGAGGGCAGTCTCAAGGGCCTTCTCGCGGTCGTTGATAGCCATGGGAGCTCCCCCTGGAGGGTCGTGGTCCGAATCAGTCGAGTGAAAACTACGGCCTGCCACCGACATTTTCCCGGAGGCGGTCGTGGAAGTCGCGGCCCCCGCGCGACTATGCTAGCCGAACGATTGTTCGATCACACGTACCCCGGGAAAGATACGCGATGACGTTCGTCCTGTCGCTGTCCGACCCGGAGGGCTATGGGGGGTCGGTCTCGGAGGAGGAGACGGCCGCAGCTGTCGCCGAAGCCGAGGAGATCGCCGCCCGCTGCCCCATGGGTGCGGGCATCGAGATCCGCCCGGTCCGGAGCTGAGCCCCCGGTCGGCGGCCGGATATGTTCCCCCGGGCCTGAGCTGGGGAGACTCCTGGAAAGAGACCAGGAGGCAGGCACGTGGCGAGCGCGTACACCCGGGAACGGCGCAGTCTGTTGCAGGATCTCGCCGAGGCGCTCCCCCGCCATGGGCTGGCGGGCCGGATCGTGGGCGGGGACGACCCGATGCTGCAGGTGTGGCACCCGGAGACGGGCAGGCAGACGCTGGTGTTCGCCACGCCGTCGCGCGAGGGCTGGCTCTTCCTGTGGGCGCAGGGCGGCAGGGGTGACGCGGACGACCTGGAGCGCACGGCCCACGAGCTGAAGGAGACGCTGGACTCAGCGTAGCCGGGAGGAGACGTCCTCGACCTGGCAGACCGCCCGCCAGACGGACTTGGC
This sequence comes from Nonomuraea corallina, assembly GCF_027620315.1. Lineage (GTDB taxonomy): Bacteria > Actinomycetota > Actinomycetes > Streptosporangiales > Streptosporangiaceae > Nonomuraea > Nonomuraea corallina. Next base: position 14,006 of record NZ_JAPNNL010000086.1, read on the forward strand.
GCTCTCGCCGTCGGCCAGCGCCTGTATCACGGTGCGCCCGCCGAGGGGAGCGATGACGTAGTCGCGCGCCCACGACTCGGCGTAGGCGTCGCCGAAGTGGGCCCGCATCCGTCTCCAGAACTCGGTCAGGCGCATCACCCAAGTATGGAGCGCCCTCGGGTGTGGGTAAGACACGCACATGGCAAAGACCCCGAAATCCTCACCCCCCAAGTCAGCCAAGGCCAAGGCCAACAGGGCGAAGCGCCGTCACCTGCTGTCCTTACAGCGCTCGACCGTACGGAAGGAGAAGGCGGAGAGGGCGGAGCGGCACGCCGAGATCCGGCAGGAGCCGCGGGCGGGCAGGCCGCGTGCGCGGCGGGCGTCCAGGCGGTAGGTCGCGCAGGGGGCCGACGCGCGGGGGGAGTCAGCGCGCCGGGTCCCGGATCACAGCACGTGAGCGCCGTACATCTCACCGAGATGGTCGGCGAGCAGCTCCAGCCGGGCGCCGTCGGGGTCCTTGAAGTAGATGGAGGCGCCGCTCTCGATCTGGTGCGGCACGCCGGCCATCTCCAGCTTGCCGCGCAGGCGCTCCCAGGTGGCGGGGTCGACCGAGATCGCGATGTGGTGCAGGCCGCCGAGCACCTCCTGGTACGGGCCGAGGTCGAGGCCCGGGAGGTCGAAGAACGCGAGCAGGTTGCCGTTGCCGAGGTCGAAGAAGAAGTGGTTGGAACCCGGGTAGTCGCGGTTCTCGAAGATCTCCGTCAGCGGGAACTCCAGCAGTTCCTGGTAGAACTTGATGGTGCGTTCGACATCCGACGACAGCAGGGCTATGTGGTGCAGGCCGCGCGCGCTGGACGAGGGCCGGTGCGCTAAGAGGTAACGGCGCCGGATCTCCTCGCGGCGGGCCTCGACGGCCGCGTGGTCGATGGTCACGGTCGGTGTATGTCCGCCTGGGCGCCCGCTCAACCGCGCGGCGCCGGGACAATGCGTTTTCTGTCGGTGGCGCGAGGCAGTATGTGCTGGTGAGCTCGCTCGACCGCTTCAGCCAGGTGACCAGGAGCTGGTTCTCCGGGGCCTTCGCGGCGCCCACCGCCGCCCAGGAGGGCGCGTGGGAGTCGATCGCGCGCGGCGACAACACGCTGGTGGTGGCCCCGACCGGTTCCGGCAAGACGCTGGCGGCCTTCCTGTGGTCGCTCGACCGGCTGGCGGCCGAGCCGCCGGCGCGGGGCACGCGGGTGGTGTACGTGTCGCCGCTGAAGGCGCTGGCCGTCGACGTGGAGCGCAACCTGCGCGCCCCGCTGGCCGGGTTGAGGCAGACGGCGCGGCGGCTGGGCGCGCCGGTGCCGGAGATCTCGGTGGCGATCCGTTCGGGCGACACGCCCGCGGAGGATCGCCGGCGGTTCGCCGCCAGGCCGTCCGACATCCTCATCACCACACCCGAGTCGCTGTTCCTGCTGCTCACCAGCCAGGCGCGGGAGGCGCTGCGCGGGGTGGAGACCGTGATCGTCGACGAGGTCCACGCGGTGGCGTCGACCAAGCGCGGCGCCCATCTGGCGCTGACGCTGGAGCGGCTCGACGCGCTGCTGGAGCGACCCGCGCAGCGGATCGGCCTGTCGGCGACGGTGCGGCCGGTGAGCGAGGTGGCGGCGTTCCTCGGCGGGCCGCGCCCTGCGGCGGTGGTGCAGCCGCCGGCCGACAAGCGCATCGAGGTCGAGGTGGTCGTCCCGGTCGAGGACATGACGGAGGTCGAGTCGGGGCCGAGGCCCGCCGACGCGGAGGAGTTCGCGCCCGACCCGGGCAACCGGTCGATCTGGCCGCATGTGGAGGACCGGCTGTTCGACCTGATCGAGGCGCATGACTCGACGATCGTGTTCGCCAACTCGCGGCGGCTGGCCGAGCGGCTCTGCGCCCGGCTCAACGAGCTGGCGCAGGCCCGGCGCGACGGCGAGACCGACCTGTCGCAGTGGGACCGCCCGCCGGCCGAGGTGATGGCGCAGGCGGGGGCGGGCAAGGGCGCCGTGGCCGAGGTCGTGCGCGCCCACCACGGCTCGGTGTCCAAGCAGGAGCGGGCCCAGATCGAGGAGGCGCTCAAGTCGGGGCGGCTGCCCGCCGTGGTGGCCACCTCCAGCCTGGAGCTGGGCATCGACATGGGCGCGGTGGACCTGGTGGCCTGCGTGGAGGCGCCGCCGAGCGTGGCGAGCGGGCTGCAGCGCATCGGCCGGGCCGGTCACCAGGTGGGCGCGGTGTCCAAGGGCGTGATCTTCCCCAAATACCGCGGCGACCTGGTGCAGACGGCCGTGGTGACCGAGCGCATGAAGAGCGGCATGATCGAGGAGCTGCGCTGCCCGCGCAACCCGCTCGACGTGCTGGCCCAGCAGATCGTGGCGATGACGGCGCTCGACGAGTGGACCGTCGACGAGCTGGAGGCCGTGGTCCGGCGCGCCGCCCCGTACGCGACCCTGCCCAGGAGCGCGCTGGAGGCGACGCTCGACATGCTCGCCGGCCGTTATCCGAGCGAGGAGTTCGCCGAGCTGCGCCCGCGCGTCGTGTGGGACCGGGTGACGGGCACGCTCCGGGGCCGGCCGGGCGCGCAGCGGCTGGCGGTGACCAACGGCGGCACGATCCCCGACCGAGGGCTGTTCGGCGTGTTCCTCGTCGGGGAGCGGGCCTCGCGGGTGGGTGAGCTCGACGAGGAGATGGTCTACGAGTCGCGGGTCGGCGACGTGTTCGTGCTGGGCGCGTCGTCGTGGCGGATCGAGGACATCACCGCCGACCGGGTGCTGGTCTCGCCCGCTCCCGGCCAGCCGGGCAAGCTGCCGTTCTGGCACGGCGACACCCCGGGCCGCCCGGCCGAGCTGGGCCGGGCCATCGGCTCGTTCCTGCGCGAGCAGGCCAGGGACGACTCGGCCGAGCGGCTGCGCGCGGCCGGGCTCGACTCCTACGCCGCCGCCAATCTCCTGTCCTACCTGCGCGAGCAGCGTGAGAGCACGGGTTACGTGCCCGACGACAGGACGCTGGTGGTGGAGCGGTTCCACGACGAGCTGGGCGACTGGCGGGTGGTCATCCACTCCCCCTACGGCGCGCGGGTGCACGCCCCGTGGGCGCTGGCGATCAACCGGCGGCTGCGCGAACGCTACGGCGTCGACGTGCAGGCGGTCCACTCCGACGACGGCATCGTGCTGCGCATCCCCGACACGCTGGCCGAGCCGCCGTCCGACGTGGCGGCGTTCGACGCCGACGAGATCGAGCAGATCGTGACCGAGGAGCTGGGCGGGTCGGCGCTGTTCGCGTCGCGGTTCCGCGAGTGCGCGGGGCGGGCGCTGCTGCTGCCGCGCCGCGTGCCGGGCCGGCGCAGCCCGCTGTGGCAGCAGCGCCAGCGGGCCGCCCACCTGCTGGGGGTGGCCTCGCGCTACGCGTCGTTCCCGATCGTGCTGGAGACGATGCGCGAGTGCCTGCAGGACGTCTTCGACGTGCCGGGGCTCGTCGCGCTGATGCGCGACATCGCGGCCCGGCGGGTGCGGGTGGTGGAGGTGGAGACGGCGCAGGCGTCGCCGTTCGCGGCGTCGCTGCTGTTCCACTACGTGGGCGCGTTCATGTACGAGGGAGACGCGCCGCTGGCCGAGCGGCGGGCGCAGGCGCTGGCGCTGGACACGTCGCTGCTGGCGGAGCTGCTGGGCCAGGCCGACCTGCGCGAGCTGCTCGACCCTGACGTGATCTCTGACACCGAGCGCGAGCTGGCCCGGCTGGATCGCCCACTGCGTGACCTGGAGGACCTGGCCGACCTGCTGCGCTCGCACGGGCCGCTGCCGGAGCTCGACGTGAGCGTGCGCGGCGGCGACCCGGCCTGGCTGGAGGAGCTGGAGCGGGCGCGGCGCGCGATCAGGGTGCGGATCGCGGGCGAGGAGCGGTGGGCGGCGGTCGAGGACGCCGCGCGGCTGCGTGACGCGCTGGGCGTGCCGCCGCCGGTGGGGGTGCCGCACGCGTTCCTGGAGCCGGTGGCCGACCCGCTGGCCGACCTGCTGGCACGGCACGCCCGCACCCGCGGGCCGTTCCACGCCTCGACGGCGGCCGACCGGTTCGGGCTGGGCGTGGCCGTGGTGACCGACGCGCTGCGCCGGCTGGCGGTGTCCGGGCGGGTGGTCAACGGCGAGTTCCGGCCGGGCGGGCGGGGTGAGGAGTGGTGCGACGCGGGCGTGCTGCGGATGCTGCGCCGCAGGTCGCTGGCCCGGTTGCGCAAGGAGGTCGAGCCGGTCTCGCCCGAGACGCTCGCGGTCTTCACCCCGGCCTGGCACGGCGTCACCGCGGGCGGCGGGCGCGGCGCGGGCGGGGACGCGCGGGCGATGGACGCGCTCGTCCGCGCCATCGAGCTGCTGCAGGGCGCGGCGGTGCCGGCCTCGGCGCTGGAGACGCTGGTGCTGCCGTCGCGGGTGCCGGGCTACCGGCCGGCGCTGCTCGACGAGCTGACCGCGGCCGGCGAGGTGCTGTGGGCCGGGCAGGGGTCGCTGCCGGGCGGCGACGGCTGGGTGGCCGTCTACTTCGCCGACACCGCGCCGCTGCTGCTCCCCGAGGCGGCCGAGATCACGATGACGCCGGCGCACGAACGGATCCTGGAGGAGCTCGGCGGCGGGGGCGCGCTGTTCTTCCGCCAGCTCGCCGACCGGCTGGGGCTGCTCGACGACCAGGCGGCGGCGACCGCGCTGTGGGACCTGGTGTGGGCGGGGCGGGTGTCGGGTGACACGCTGGCCCCGATGCGGGCGGCGCTCGGCTCGGGGCGGCCCGCTCACCGGCCGGCGACCCGCAGGCGGCGGGCGGTGCTGCCGAGCCGGAGCGGGCCGCCGACGGTGGCCGGGCGCTGGTGGCTGCTGCCGGAGGCGGCGTCCGACGCGACGCTGCGCGCGCAGGCACAGGCGGAGGTGCTGCTGGAGCGGCATGGCGTGGTGACGCGCGGCGCGGTCACCGCCGAGCGGCTGCCGGGCGGGTTCTCGCCGATCTACCAGGTGCTGCGCGCCTACGAGGAGAGCGGGCGGTGCCGGCGCGGCTACTTCGTGGAGGGGCTCGGCGGGGCCCAGTTCGCGCTGCCGGGCGCGGTCGACCGGATGCGGGCGATGGCGCCGTCGGCGTCGGGCGAGACGCGGGAGGAGCGGCGGGCCGTGGTGCTGGCCGCGGCCGACCCGGCCAACCCCTACGGCGCGGCGCTGCCCTGGCCCGCGCGTCCCGGCGAGGTGTCCCACAAGCCGGGCAGGAAGGCCGGGGCGCTGGTGGTGCTGGTCGACGGGCGGCTGGTCCTCTACGTCGAGCGGGGCGGCAAGACGCTGCTGTCGTTCGCCGACGATGAGCGGCTGCGGCCCGCCGTCGACGCGCTGGCGCTGGCCGTACGCGACGGCGCGCTGGGCAAGCTCACCGTGGAACGGGCCGACGGTGAGCCGATCGTCGACTCGCCCCTGGGTGCGGCGCTGGAAGAAGCGGGTTTTCATCCCACTCCGCGCGGTCTTAGGCTACGTGCCTAGATCATCCCGTTTAAGCCGCAGGAGGCAGTTATCACCGCCGCGTTGAAGATCGACGGTCTGTCGAAGACCTTCGGTGAGAAGAAGGCCGTCGATGAGGTGTCACTGACCGTGCCGCAGGGCTCGTTCTACGGCCTGGTCGGACAGAACGGCGCCGGCAAGACGACCGCGCTCTCCATGGCGGTGGGGCTGCTGCGGCCTGACCGTGGATCGGCACAGATCTTCGGGATCGACGTGTGGGCCGACGCGGCGCGGGCCAAGCAGCTCGTCGGGGTGCTGCCCGACGCGATGGCCATGCCGGAGCGGCTGACCGGCCGGGAGGTGCTCACCTATCTCGGCCTGCTGCGCGGGCTGAGCCCGCAGGTGGTCGCCGAGCGGGCCGCGGAGCTGCTGGCGGTGCTGGAGCTCGACACGGCGGAGAAGACGCTGGTCATCGAGTACTCGACCGGCATGCGCAAGAAGATCGGCCTGGCCACCGCGCTGCTCCACGCGCCCCGGTTGCTGGTGCTGGACGAGCCGTTCGAGGCGGTCGACCCGGTGTCGGCCGCGACGATCAAGGGGATCCTGCGCGGCTTCGTGTCCGGCGGCGGTTCGATCGTGCTGTCCAGCCATGTGATGGCGCTGGTGGAGCAGCTGTGCGACCACGTCGGCGTGATCGACGCCGGGCGGGTGGCGGCCGCCGGGCCGCTGGCCGAGGTGCGCGGCGCCGGGTCGCTCGAAGACCGGTTCGTGGAGCTGGTCGGCTCCGGCTCGGCCACGGCCAAGGGGTTGTCGTGGCTGTAGCGGTGACGATGGCCCGGATGAAGATCGCAGTCCTGCGCCACTCCCTCACGGGTCAGCACGGCGGCATGGTCATCGCCGGCGGCTCGCTGGGGGCGGTGCTGGCCACGGGCACCATCTTTCTCGCGTTCCTCGATGGCGACTGGCTGACCGCCGCGTACGCGGTGTGGATGCTGGGCTGGATCATCGGGCCGGTGTTCTCCGGCGGCGGTGACGAGTCGCTCCGGCCCGAGTTCTTCGCGATGCTGGGGCTGCCGGCGCACCGGCTGGCGGTGGGGTTGCTGGCGTCGGCGTTCGTCGGGGTGGCGCCCGCGGTCAGCCTGCTCGCCCTGTCGGGGCTGGTGGTGGCCGGAGCGCGGCAGGGCGTGCTGGGAGCGCTGGTGGCGGTGCCCGCCATGGTGCTGCAACTGGCCGCGTTCGTGCTGTTGTCCCGGGTCGCGGTGGCGGTGCTCGGCATGGCGCTGCGGTCCCGGGTGGGCGCGGTCGGCGCGGCCGTGGTCAACGGGGCGATCCTGGCGTTCCTGGGGCAGGGCTGGGTGTTCGCCGTCGCGCTCGGCCAGGGCTCGGGGATTCCGGAGTTCGTGCGTTACCTGCCGTCCGGCTGGGGCCTGCTGGCCGTGCGGGGCGACTATCTGGCCCTGGTCGCGCTGGCGGTGCTGGTCGGGCTGTTGCTGGCCGCATGGGCGGCGCTGCTGGCCAGGCGGGCGGGGACGACCAGGCCGTCGACCCGCGGCCGCCGGCCGATGCGGGCGCGCTCGGCCCAGGACGCGGTCATGGCCAAGGAGCTGCGCGCCTGGACCCGTGACCTGGTGCGCACCCATCAGCTCACGTTCGCGCTGGCGTACGGACTGTTCTTCGCGAGCGCGCCGCTGGTGCTGGGGTGGCCGGGGATGCTGCCGTGGGCGGGGCCGATCTTCATCGTCATGGCCGCGGCCATGACGGCCAACCAGTACGGCGACGAGGGCACCGCGCTCTGGCTGACGGTCATGACGCCCGGCGTGTCCGACGTGCGCGGCAGGCAGCTCGCCTGGCTGGTCGCGGTGGCGCCGGTGGCGCTGGTGGTGACCGTCGCGCTGACCGCCGTGAACGGCGGGCCGTGGCCGATCATCTGCGCGGTGACCCTCGCACTGCTGGGCGGCGGAGCCGGGCTGGTGCCGCTGATGTCGGTGTACGGTCTGGTGCCGGGCATCGACCCCGCGCGACGCGGCGGCAACCCGCTGCGCACCAGCGAGGACGACGGCTCCCTCACCGGGCTGGCCTACCTCATGCTGGTGCTGGTGGCGGCCACGGCGGCGCCCGCGGCCGTGGTGGCGTGGATGTTCGGCTGGCTGGGCGTGCCGGTCGGGGCGCTGACCGGCGCGCTGTGCTACTGGGGGCTGGGGCTGCTGGCCGGACGACGGCTGACGGCGCAGGGGCCGGAGCTGCTCCACATGATGCGCACCGGCCGCCGCCCGGAGACCAAGAGCACCTTCCAGGCCCTTGACATGCCGAAGGGGGCGCAGACCGTCACCTACCTGTGCTGGGGGCTGGCCATGATCCCGCTGTTCCCGCAGGGGATCGTGGCGAGCGTGTTCCTGGTCAACGGCATGTACGAGCACAGCTGGTTCCTGGCCACCTACATGGCGCCGGGGCTGCGCTGGCCCACGGCCGTCGGCATGATCGTGATCGGGCTGGCGTTGCTGGGCACCGGCTGGGGGCTGATGCGCCGCTACCGGCAGAAGGAGGTCACCGCCTGAGCCGCCTGAGCCGCCTGAGCCATCTGCCCGGTCCGGCCCGTACGCGGGATCGCGGCGGGCCGGGGCGCGCGGCTCGGCGCTAGGCCGTGTTTCATGACGCTAGGCGTTTCATGACGCTAGGCGTTTCATGACGCTAGGCGTTTCATGCCGCTAGGCCACGGTGGCTTCGATCAGGTCGTCGACCACCTCGGTGAGGTCGTGCCCGCGGGCGTGCACGCGGCGCTGGCGTTCGGCGCCGGAGCCCTTGGCGAGCAGGCGTTCCAGCCCGTCCCGGACGTAGGGGAGGTCACCGGCCTCGGCCAGCGGGCCGCCGACGTGGGCCAGGAGGCGGCGGGCCATCACCGGGGCGGGCACGAGCGTGCCGTGGCGCACGTCGAGGCTGTCGCCGGTGAGGCCGTCGCGGGCGGCCCGCCAGTAGGCGGCCCGCACGACCTCCGACGGGATGGGCAGGCCGCGGTCGCCGCGCGCCACGTCGGCCAGCGCCTTGACGACGAGGCCGCGGACCAGCCCGATGATGGTGAGGCTGTCGTGCACGTCGAGCGGCACGTCGGCGACCCGGATCTCGACGGTGGGGAGCTGCGGCGAGGGCCGGGTGTCCCAGAAGACGGTCTTGGGGTCCATGAGGGCGCCCGACTCGGCGAGCGAGCGCAGGGCCAGCTCGTAGTCGCCGAAGGTGGGGAAGTACGGCTGCGCGCCGGAGACGGGCCACCGGCCCCAGCTGATCACCCGCCAGGAGGCGTAGCCGGTGTCGCGGCCGACGAAGAACGGCGAGTTGGCGGCGAGCGCGATGAGCGTCGGCAGCCAGGGCCGCAGATGGTTGCCGACGTAGACGGCGTGCTCCTCGTCCGGCACGTCCACGTGGACGTGCAGGGCGCAGATGCTGATCTCGTCCTGCAGCGCCCGGTAGAGGGTGCGGCCCTGCTCGTAGCGGGCGTCGTCGCTGAGCGGCGGCCGAGCGACGTTGCCGAGCACCGGGATGCCGCTGGCGACGACGGCGAGCCCGCACGAGCGGGCGGCCCCGGCGACCTCCTTGCGCGCGGCGCGCAGCTGGGAGCCGAGTTCGGCCAGGTCGGCGGAGGGCGTGGTGCGGGCCTCCACCTGGAACCGGGTGATCTCGTGGGCCACGTCGAGCATGTCCGTGGCGGCGGCCAGGACGTCGGCCGCCCTGGGGGTGACGTGGCGGGTGTACGGGTCGACGACGAGGTACTCCTCTTCGACCCCGATCAGCGGAACCATGCCCACACCTCGCAGGAAGTCGGGGGAGCCTCCGCACGGTTTGTGCCCGCCTGCCGCCTTCCGGAATCGCTACATCGTTACCGGCCCGTAGCATGCGGCGGAGGCGCCGGTGGCCAGGGCCCAGTAGCGGTCGCCGTAGGACCAGTGCCACCACTCGGTGGGGTAGTTGACCAGCCCGACCGGCTCCAGCGCGGCGGCCAGGAGCTTGCGGTGGGCGCGGGCGTCGGCGGAGATGTGCGGGGCGGCGGTGTAGCAGGCGCCGTCGCTGTCCTCCGGGTTGTCGTTGACCTGCGTGCCCATGTCGTACTCGGCGCCCTCGGGGTCGCAGAGGGTGAGGTCGACGGCGGCGCCGGCGGTGTGCGGGGCGACCTCGACCGGGGAGACGTAGCGGCTGGCGGCGACGTGCGCCTCCTGCTCGGTGAGGGCGGGCGAGGCGGCGCGCAGCTGGTCGCGGTACCCCTCGAAGTAGCGGCGCTGGGTGGCGACGGGCCGGTAGCCCTCGACGATCAGTAAGTGGTAGCCGGCGGGCAGGTGCCGCTCGGCCCGTTCGAGCCTGGCCAGCAGTCCGGCGCGCAGGTGGGCGTAGGCGCCTTCGGCGTCGGCGAGCCGGTCGTCCACGCGGAGGCGGCCGCGCGTGTCGGCCAGGGCCTCGCCGTTGTCCCGCACGGGGATCGCCGCCACGCGGGGATCGGAGATGAGCACGATGTCGCTCGGAGGGTGCCACATGTGCAGTGATTCTCACATAGCGGTCAGACAGTGTCGGAGAACACCTGTTCGCGAGCCTGTTCCAGGGCGGCCACGAGGGCGCCGCGGAGCACCGCGTTGCCGGGGACGCCGCCCGCGACGACCCGGGGCGGCGCGGGGCAGATGCGGGCGACGGCGTCCTGGACCCTGGAGGCCAGCCGGTCGCCGCCCGCGCGGCCGATGTCGCCGCTGAGCACGATCAGCCCGGGGTCGAGGACGACGGCGACGGCGGCCACGCCCACGGCGAGCCGGGCCGCCAGTTCGTCGAGGTAGCCGTCCCCGCCGTTGCGCACCTGGTCGGGGACCTCGGCGCCGGGCACCCCGTACGCGCCCGCCAGTCCCCGCAGCGCGGCGGTGCCGACCAGGCGCTGGAAGGAGCCGGAGTTGGGCTGCCTGACCTCGGAGGGCAGCGGCTCGCCCGGCACGGGCAGCCAGCCGATCTCCCCGGCGCCGCCGGTGAGGCCGCGGTGCAGCCGGCCGCCGAGCATGACGCCGAGGCCCTGGCCGACGCCGGCCCACATGACCACGAAGTCGTCGACGCCGACGGCGGCGCCGTAGCGGTGCTCGGCGAGGGCGACCAGGTTGACGTCGTTCTCGATGGTGACGGAGGCGCCGAGGGTGCGGCGCAGGCCGGCCAGCACGCCGACGTGCCAGGCGGGCAGGTCCAGGGAGAAGCGGACGTCGCCGGTGCGCGGGTCGACCATGCCCCTGGTGCCGATGACGAAGGCGCGCAGCCGCGACAGGCTGACGTCGGCCGCGGCGCAGGCCCGCTCGACCCCGGCCTGCACCGTACGGACCGGATCGCCGTCGGAGGGGTTGACCGTGACCTCGACCACGGTGTGGCCGGTGATGTCGGCCACCCCGGCGGTGACGCTCTCCGGCAGCACCTCCAGCCCGGCGACGTAGGCGCTGGAGGGTCGTACGCCGTAAAGTGCGGCATTGGGTCCCCTGCCGCCGGCGCGTTCCCCCGCGACCTCCACGAGGCCCCTGTCCTCCAGCCTGGCGAGCAGCTGACCTGCGGTGACCTTGGACAGTCCGGTCCGCTCGCCCAGCTCGGCCCGGGTGAGCGGGCCTTCGGCGAGGAGGAGTTCGAGCGCGGAGCGGTCGTTCAGCCTGCGCAGCAGCCGAGGGGTCCCCGGGCTCCGGCTCATCTTCATGCCCCTCTCGTCACGATCGGCTAACGGACGGTTTTTTTTAAGAAAGTTTCTTGTTAGTTTAACACCTGTCGTTCGGCATTGACGATCAGCCTGGTGCGGACCGTAGGCCGGCACCCGGGAAGGGAGAACCCTGTGAGGATCGCGAAGATCACAGCCACTACGGTCACCACGGCCGCGCTGGCCCTGGGCGTGGGCGCCTGTGGCGGCTCCGAGGCGCCGGCGGAGCCGAGCGCGGCGAGCACCGCCGCGGCGAGCGGCCCCGCGTACGCGGGCAAGGAGCTGACGCTCTGGCGCCTGGGCGACAGCAACCCCGACGCGCAGAAGTACACCGACGAGCTGGTCGCCGCCTTCCAGCAGCAGACCGGCGCCAGCGTGAAGGTCGAGTGGATCCCGTGGCCGCAGGTGAACGACAAGTTCACCGCCGCCGCCGCCGGTGGCGCCGGGCCCGACGTCACCGAGATCGGCAACGACCAGGTCCCGCTCTGGGTGAGCCAGGAGGCGCTCGCCCCGGTCACCGACATCGTCAGCTCCGGCGACCAGGCCCAGATCCCCAAGAACCTCATGGGGCTGGAGACGATCGACGGCGAGACGTACGCCGTGCCGTGGGGCGGCGGCACCCGCGCGGTGCTCTACCGCAAGGACTGGTTCGACGAGCTGAAGATCGAGGTCCCGAAGACCTGGGACGAGCTCGTGGCCGCGGCCAAGAAGGTGCAGGCCGAGAAGGGCTCGGACGTCGACGGCTTCGCCTTCAACGGCGGCTCGGACGCCAACCACCTGCTCGGCTCGCTGGCCTGGACCGCGGGCGGCGAGTACGCGGTCAAGGAAGGCGACAAGTGGGTCGCCAAGCTGGCCGACCCCGGTTTCAAGGCCGGTTTCGAGCAGTACACGTCCCTGGTGACGGACGGCCTGTCGAGCAAGTCGCGGCTGACCCAGAACAGCTCGGACATCCGTACCCGCTTCTCCAACGGCAAGGTCGGCATGTACCTGACCGCGTCCTGGGACCTGGCCGCGATCGAGGAGGAGAGCAAGGGCAAGCTCAAGGGCGACAAGCTCGCCTTCTTCCCGCTGCCGGGCAAGGACGGCGGCGAGGCGCAGGCGTTCCTCGGCGGCAACGACATCGCCGTGTGGGGCACCGCCAAGGAGCCGGAGGCGGCCAAGGAGTTCGTGAAGCTGGCCACCGGCAAGGAGTGGGGCGTCAGGTACGCCACCGACGGCGGTCTGCTGCCGGTCTACCCGGACGCGCTCGCCAAGCTGGCCGAGGACCCCGCGCAGGCGCCGTTCGCGGCCGCGTTCGCCAAGGCCAAGGCCTTCCCCGCGGACCCGAACTGGACCGAGGCCAACGAGACCAAGGCCGTGCTGCAGAACGCCGCGCGCCAGGTGATCGAGGGCAAGGCCTCCGCCGACGAGGCGCTCGCGGCGGCCAACACCGAACTCGAAGACATCCTCAACCAGTCCTGAGGACCCATGACGAACACGTCGACGCTGGCCCGGGGCGGCAGGCACGCCTCCGCCCCGGGCCGGGGCCCGTCCCGACGCCGCAGAGGCAGGGGCCTGCCCGTCTGGTCCATCCCCTACGTCCTGCTGATCCCCGGCCTGCTCGTCATCGGGGCGCTGCTGCTCTACCCGATGATCCAGGTCGCGGTCATCGCCTTCCAGAAGGTGGGCCTGCCGCAGATCAGCGGCAGAAGGCCGGCCGAATGGGTCGGCACCGACAACTTCACCCGGATCTTCGACAGCGAGATCTTCTGGGACTCGCTGCGCAACACGGTCGTCTTCGCGGTCATCGCGGTCACGCTGACCCTGGTGCTGGGCACCGCCGTCGGGGTCCTGCTGAGCAAGCTCGGCAGGAAGATGTCCGCGTTCCTGGTGATCGGCATCATGTGCGCGTGGGCCGTGCCGCCGGTGGCGCAGGGCATCATCTGGCGGTGGCTGTTCGACGCCGAGGCCGGAATGATCAACTGGGCGCTGAACCTGCTGCCCGACTGGCTGTCGGCCGTGCTGTTCGGCCGGGCCGACTGGACCGGGGAGCCGTGGCTCAACGACGCCTGGTCGGTCTACCTGGTGCTGGTCATCACGGTGGTCTGGGCGTCCTTCCCGTTCATCGCGGTGTCGGTGCTGGCCGGGCTCAAGGGCATCCCGGCCGACCTGTACGAGGCCGCGCGGGTCGACGGGGCGTCCGGCTGGCGCACGTTCTGGAAGATCACGTTCCCGCTGCTCAAGCCGGTGTTCGCGGTGCTCACGGTGCTGTCGATCATCTGGGACTTCAAGGTCTTCAGCCAGCTGTACGTCCTCATGGGCGGACCGACGAACCGTGAGGCGTTCAACCTGTCCATGTACTCCTACACCGAGGCGTTCAAGGCGCCGCAGAAGATGGGCACGGGCTCGGCGATCGCGCTGGTGCTGACGGTGATCCTGCTGGTGGTCACCGCCGTGTACATCCGGCAACTGGTCAAGCAGGAGGAGTTGTGATGAGCCCGCTGGCCAGGAAGCGTCTGGGCAAGGTGGCGCTCAACGGCACCGCCCTCCTGGTGTTCCTGTTCGCGGTCTTCCCCGTCTACTGGATGGTGACGACCGCCTTCAAGACCAACGACCAGATCTTCACCACCGAGTTCATCCCGTTCCCCACCCAGTTCACCTTCGAGCACCTGCACCGGGTGCTGACCGAGGGCGTGGCCGGCAACTCGATCTGGGTCTACATGCGCAACAGCGCGATCGTGGCCCTCGGCACCGTGCTCATCGGGGCGGTCTTCTCGCTGCTGGCGGCGACGGCGGTGGCCCGGTTCCGGTTCAAGGGCCGCACCGGCTTCCTGTTCCTGCTGCTGCTCGCGCAGATGATCCCGGCCGAGGCGCTGCTCATCCCGCTGTTCCTGCGGGTCAAGGATCTCGGCCTGTACGACCACCTCGGCGGCCTCATCCTGGTCAATGTGGGGCTCACGCTGCCCTTCGGCATCTGGATGCTGCGCACGTTCGTCGCCGCGGTGCCCAAGTCGCTGGAGGAGGCCGCCTGGATCGACGGGGCGTCCAGGTTCGTCACGTTCTGGCGGGTGTTGTTCCCGCTGGTCGCGCCCGGCCTCGTGGCCACCAGCATCTTCTCGTTCATCACCGCGTGGAACGAGCTGATCTTCGCGTTGGTGCTGATGAGCGAGTCGTCCGGCTACACCATGCCCGTGGCCCTGCAGTACTTCTTCGGCCAGAAGGGCACGGACTGGGGCGCCATCATGGCCAGCTCCACGATGATGACCATCCCGGTCGTCGTCTTCTTCATGATCGTGCAGCGCCGCATGGTGACCGGCCTGATGGCCGGCGCCGTCAAGGGCTGATCGACACCACGGGTGCCTCCCGTATCCGAGGCTGCCCGCTTTCACCTGATGAGGAGCCATGAGTCGAAGTGATCGGGGGCTGCGCCGCCTCGCGGCCGGCACGTTGCTGGCCGCCTTCCAGGGCACCACGCCGCCGGGCTGGGTGCTGCGCGAGCTGGAAGACGGGCTGGGCGGCGTCACGCTCTTCGGCTTCAACGTCGACGGCCACGAGCGCCTGGCCGCGCTCACCGCGGCGCTGCGGGAGGCGGGCGGCGAGCCGGTCATCTCGCTGGACGAGGAGGGCGGCGACGTCACCCGGCTGGACTACCACGTGGGCAGCCCGTACCCGGGGAACGCGGCTCTCGGCGCGGTGGACGACCCTGGCCTGACCCGGGAGGTGTACCAGGCGATCGGCGCCGAGCTGGCCGGGTGCGGGGTCAACCTGGACATGGCGCCGGACGCCGACGTGAACTCCGAGGCGGACAACCCGGTGATCGGCACCCGGGCGTTCGGCGACGAGCCGAACCTGGTCGCCCGGCACGCGGTGGCCGCCGTCGAAGGGCTGCAGGCGGCGGGCGTCGCGGCCTGCGTCAAGCACTTCCCCGGCCACGGCGCCACCCGGGTGGACTCGCATGTGGCCGTCCCGGTCGTGGACGTCACGCCGGAGGTGCTGCGCGGCCGGGAGTTGGTGCCGTTCCGCGCGGCCATCGCCGCCGGCACCAAGTCGATCATGACGGCGCACGTGGCGGTGCCGGCGCTCACCGGCCGCACGCCCGCCACGCTCTCGACGGCCGCGCTCACCGGGCTCCTGCGCGACGAGCTCGGCTACGACGGCGTGGTGGTCTCCGACGCGCTCGACATGCACGCGATCACCAAGAGCGTGGGGCTCGGCGGTGGCGCGGTGCGCTCGCTGGCCGCCGGCGCCGACCTGCTCTGCCTGGGTCCGCTGCCCGGCCGCGACGAGGTGCGGGGCGTGATCGACGCGATCGTGGCCGCCGTGCGGGAGGGCACGCTGCCGCCCGCCCGGCTGGAGGAGGCGGCGGCCCGGGTGACGGCG
>NZ_JAPNNL010000087.1 GCF_027620315.1 Nonomuraea corallina
GCCGCCGCCTTGATTGCTACGAGCGTAATTCGGCAGATCAGGCTGTAGGACCGTTGTCCATTTCACCGGTTCAGGCGATGGCGATCCAGCAGACCAGGTGGACGTCGTCTTCGGTTATCGGTGGCAGGGGATCGGGGGCAGGTTGGCGGACCAGGCCAAGCCGGTCGGCGAGGTCTGCCACATGATCCACCCGTTGCCTGGGTGTGCCGGGATGCGCCAAACCTTCTCGTACGTCGCGCAGAATTCGGGGGCTGTAGGGTGCCTGGAGACGGTCGACCAGTTCGTCTTGGCGTTCTCCAAGATGGGCGCCGTGCTGACGCACCAGATCGGCGGCATCGCGCATCACCTTTGGGATAGACGGCTGCAGGTGGGCCGGATCCGTGTTGTAGGTCCAGGCCTCGTGGATGTGCCGCTTTGCGTGCGCCCAGGCCATAAACGCCGCCTGATACAGAGCATCTCTAAGGTCTGCGGGTGTGGCGGGATCGCCTGGGTCGGCTGCGGCTAGGCAAGCGAGCGTGTCGTCGACGACGACGGTACGGCCCTGCTCGTCGTGAGTGACGTTCAAGTCCTCCGTTAGTGGGACGTAGCGGAACCAAGGCCGGGGGTGGTCGCCGATGCGGGCGCAGAAGACCAGCCCGGGTTGAGCCCGTCCGACCCGTGTGAATCCCGTGCCGCTTCCCCAGGGCAGGCGCAGTATGGCATTGCGCACCTGTGGGTTGTTGAGTTGGGCCTGTAGTCGGCGCCGGTACTCCTCACCTGACAGGGCCGAGGCACCACCGGTCTCGAAGAGGGTTGCCTCCTCGCGGCGGAGCCGTTCGATCTCCTCGCGGGCTTCCGTGAGGTTGACGTCTCGGCCGGCGAACCCGGGCAGGACCTCCCCCACACCGGTAGCGGCGGAAGCCTGCTTGAGCTTGCGCTGTAGGCGCTCTTCCAAGCGTAGGAACCGTTCAAGCTGCTGGTCAGGGAAGAAGCAGCGCAGGAACACTTCTCGGTGGTCGGAGCCGATACGGTCGATGCGACCATGCCGTTGAACCAGCCGCATCGGGTTCCACGGCAGGTCGTAGTTGACGATGTGGCGGGCCTGCTGCAGGTTGACACCCTCGGCCAGCACGTCGGTTGCGATGATCAGGTCGTACAGATCCTCCTCACCTCCGCCGCCTGCCGTACGAGGAGCGAACCCGGCGATGACCTGCGAGCGGTCGTTGCGGTCAGGACCGGCGGCGGTGGCCACTCGGCCTCGGTAGACGGTTAGGCGGTGGTCGGATTCGATCGCAGTGAGCAGCCGGGCGTGCAGGTGCTCGACGGTGTCGGCGTAGTAGGAGAAGACAAGTACCTTGCGCTTGTCGCGCGTCTGCTGGTCGGTGATGCCTTCGGCGGCCGCTTCGGCGGCGATCTGGGCAAGCTCCTCGACGAGAGCGTCAACCTTGGGGTCTGGCCCGGCCTGCTGGTCCTCGACCTCCTTGTGGAAGGACTGCAGCAGCGCCAGGTCTGCCTCGACGGCGTCGCGCAACGCGGCTACGTCGAATTCGGCGGCGTTCTTCACCGATTCCGCATTACCGCCGGCTGCGTGTTGGTCGTAAGAGGCGACGAAGTTGTCGATATCGTCGCTGTCGGAAGCCGCCCACTCGCGCAGCGCATCCCCGGTTAGCACCACTCCTTGATCGAGGGCGGACAGGAATGCCTCATGACCGGCGACCATCTTCTGCAGAGTGCGCTGGAAGGCATAGGCGGACGACTCGAACCGCTTGAGCAGCGCCGAGCGCAGCAGGCCGGCGTTCTGCTGCTCGTACTGCTCCTCGCGACCGCCGCGCCGAAACCGGGACGGCACATAGCGCGCCAAGGTGAGCACCTCGCCGGGGGCGTCGAGGATGACCGCATCCGCCGAGTCGTCGAGGTGGTCGACATGGGCGCCGAGCGCGGTGGCCAACCGATCGAACAGCCCCGGCAGGGCCTCGTCCAGGTTGTAGTCCACCCGCCGGACCCGCGGTGTTGGGAAGGTGATCTCCCGCTCCACACCGTTTATAACCACACGGTCGCCAACATAGTGATTGCGAACGAACCGGCGGGTGCGGCGCACCGCCACCTTGTCTAGCACGTCGAACAGGTGCTCCGGCGACAGGTCGTCAGGGTTCATCGCCATCGCCCGGTCGAAGTACTTCTTCAGCGAGGGCACCCCTGATCCGGCGAAGGCCGCATCATTGGTGACAAAGTAGGAGATCAGGTTGTACAGGTCGTAAAGGCTGTTGTTGACCGGGGTCGCGGTCAGCAGCACCAGCCGTTTGGGGGTGCTGCCGGTCAGAAGCGTGCGCAACGCATCAGCCCGTTTGGTGGAGGCGTTGCGCAGTGCGTGCGCCTCGTCCACCACAACTAAGGCGTACTCGTCAGGGTTTTGCAGGGCCGCGCCTAGTTGCCCGGCATTGGGCAAGCCGTTAGCGAGCTCCTCGTAGGAGACCCGGTCGGCATGCAAGTTTTTTTCACGTAGGAACGGCGTCCAAGTGGAGTCGCGCAACGTCGCAGGTGCGACGATGAGCGCCTTCTGCCGGTTTGTGATGACTGCCTCGTAAAGAATCTCTCCCGCGATGAACGTTTTGCCCAGGCCGACCTCGTCGGCAATGATAACGCCGTTGAGTCGGTCAATGATCCGCTGTGCCCTCCACACGCCGTCGGACTGGAACGCCGTTAGGTTCAGACGGGAACGGCCCCGGGCCGCCTGCTCCTGTTCAACTTCGGAGCCGTACAGCTCGTGCAGCATCCGCAGAAAGATCTCCCATGGCAGGTGCGGTTGCCAGCGCGATTCATAGAGCGTGGCCAGGTCGAACGGTTTGGCGGCCTGCCACATCTCCTCGAACCAACTGCGTACAGCGCCCACCGTCTCCGGCTGGTACTGGCCGAGATTGAGCTCCTTGTTCCGGGCCAGCCCCGCATAAGTGAAGTTGCTAGACCCGGCGATCACACCAGGGATCCCGCCGTCTACGATGAACGCCTTGCCGTGGAGGAACCCGGCCTCATAGCGCCGCACCTCGACCTGGCCCGAACGCAGCCAGCCGACCAGACGGCGGGCTGCGGCGTCGGCCTCGAACGTGAACCCCAGCAGGTCGCGGTCTTCCTCCAGACGGCGCAGGTGACCCTCCAGCGCCCGCCGGACCTGCTCACGCTCACCGCGTCGGCCTAGCCCGGTGTCCAGCGGTCGAACTCTGGGCCGGTTCTCGTCCGGATTGGCGCCCAGCAGCAGCCGCACTGGCCCGGTTTTCTCCAGCTCATCAGCCAACAGCACGAACCCGCCGGGGTTGAAGTAAGCGGAGGCAATCGCGACTGACGGTGCCTCCGACAGTTTGGTCCGCATCCCTTCCAACAGCATGTTGATCTCATTGGCGACCGTCCGCCCATGTTCGGCATGGTTGGTGGCGAACGTGGGCCGGAAGTCACCGGAGGGAGTGACGGACACCGAACCTTCTCCTGTCTTGGCCATTACGCGGACGCGGCCACCTGTTCGCGGAATGGGGAATGGGACTACCGATCAGCGCTTGGTTTTGGCTGGCACATGAGCGACATCCAGCTCTCTCCGAAGGTCCATGGGGAGTCCGGTCTCGTTAAAGTCCGCTGCGATCAGCTCAAGGTCTTGCTGATCGAGTCCGTAACCGTCTAGCGCTAGATGTTCTAACCGTGCGCGGAGCTTGATTTCCGGATCGGTTTTGGTGTTGCCGACGGTAATGCCGCCAGCTAAACGGGTATATCCATGACGAGCGAGTAGGCAACTCGTGATCTCGGCAGCCTCGGCGATTTGTTCCTGAGACCAGTCTGGAAGAGGAATTTGGTTGATCACTGGAGCTGTTACATGCCGGTCGACGAAACGGCGCGCCCACCAGTCAACACATAAAGTGTTTAACAGGCCGAGGAGGGCGAGCCTTTGAGTGCTGTTTGATTCCGCATCATGCATGGCGGCGGATATGTAGCCTTTATTGTGTAGTAGCCCTGCCTCGGGAAGGGCTGTCGCGATCATGGTGCGAGAATTGTCTACGGTGCTCGGGCGGCGAAATATGATCATTGGATGCCGCTCCGTTAGAACCGTTTCCCCTTTTTTCCTACCGATGCCGCGATTCTTGAGGCAAAGGGCGTCCAGATCTCTGACGAACTGCTTGAATTTTACGCTGATGTCAAAGTGAAACTGATCGACATGTGCTGTCATCAGTATCTTCCAAGAATGTGCTTCTTTCTCGCGCACTGCGAGAGAACGGTCGGGGCCACTGCCCGTGAAGTCCCATCGAGCATCATGTGAAGCCATGATCCAACCTTCTCCTGAAGCCAATCGAGGCTTGTGTCGCATAGTCTCAAAGAGTTGTCGGTCGTTAGGAGTGGCGAACCATGGGATGACGTGGCTGTCGGAGAATGACGCTACCTCCCCCTGTGTTAGGACGATAGCGTTCTCATCTGTAGCGGCAGTGACGTCGCTTGGACTGTTGGCAATCCAAATACGTGTTACGGGTGCTTGGGTTGGCGAAGCGCTTAGGAATACCACTGCGATGCGAGACTCGACGTCCTCGAAGATCCACTCAGAGTGATTCCTGCCTTGTATGATACGGAGATCATATTTTGCAGTGAGTTCCCTGCGTAGTCTTTTCCATCCGGCCAGAACCATACTTTGTCGGGGTAGAACTAACCCTAGGTAGCCGGATATTCTTTTCAGCTTCAGTGCGCGTTCTAGCATCAGCTGTGCGAACTCTAGATGCGTATCACCCCGGAGCGCGTATGATGCTTTGAAAAGCTGCTGGAGAACTTCCCGATGGGCCATCTCCTCCTGCTCTCGAATGGCCTCCATCGGATGCATCTTACGGAGTTCTGTGATCTTCGCTTTCCGCGCTTCGTCTTTCAGCGCGACTACTCCAGGGAAAATCCCAGCCCAGAATGGAGCCGCTTCCCACCGCACCTTGTCCCACGGTGGATTGCCTAGAATTACATCAAACCCGGGGGTGGATCGTACGAAGACCTCGGGGAACCGGTAGGGGAGGTGGGTCACTCCGAACCTTTCCAGCTCCTGGCGGATCGTTTTGGCTCGATCGTCGTCACCTGCAACCGAAGTGATGGCGTCATCGGCGTCGACGGGAAGCGGCAGGAGTCCCAGCCGCACAGCCACGGCCGCGTCGAGAATATGTTTCGCATCGGCAGCGTCGACTAGCGCTAGGCGGTAGGCGTCTGCGGCGTCCTGCACCTCCGCCTTCTTGGCCTCGTCCGTTCGTGCCACTCGTTTGAGTCGTTCACTGGCGACCTGAAGCGCCTCCTCAATCTTGTCGGCGTACAGTGACATCTGCCCAATCGACGACTTCGGCTCTAAGACTTCAAGAGCTTCTGAGAGAGTGCCGATGCCCGTGAGGCTGTTGCCGACGATCAGCCCGTGATCGAGGGAGGACATCGGTAGGCCTGGCACAAAAGTGTGGATCCAGATGGCCAGGCGGGCCAGCTCAACCGCCATGAGGTTGAGGTCCAGGCCATAAATGCAGCGACGTGCGATCTGGCGGCGCAGCAGTGAGGAGGTCTCGATTTCCACCTCGGTGGCCCGTGGGCCGAGGGCCTCTTGGGCGGCCTGTGACAGTCGGATGAGCTCGTCACCGACAGCAGCGATAGGGTGTTCACCGAGAAACGCGGTGAACCGGGCCTCGATTCGGTCGATCGCTGCGACCAGGAAATGAGCCGAGCCCATCGCCAGGTCCGCGACGCGGAAATCGAAAAACAGTTCGGCTGCCGCGGCTTCGTCCCCAGCCTCCAGCAGAGCCCGGACCCGGTCCAGGTGCTCGTCGAGCGCCGGCTCCAGCGCAGTGGTCAACAGGTGCTCGACCGCGAAGGACTTGGTGAAGTACGACCCGGTGGACTTGCGCTTGCCGGACCGGTTGTGGAAGTAGATCGCCCCGGCCGGTACCTCGATCAGGTCGCTGTCCTTGGCCGGGACGAAATTCCCGTCCTTGTCCACGGTGAGCGGGGTAGGCGCGATCGACAGCGACGATTCCAGCAGACCTTCATACAGGGTGCCGAACTCGCGGACGCTCAGCGACCGGAAGTCCACCGGACCCTGCGTGCCGTCGGGGCCGGTGTCGACCAGGAGGGCGTGCAGCGCGGGCCCGAACTCCGCGTCGGTCAGCCGCATGCCCGCCAACGCGGCACCTGACGGGCTGGTCTGCGGATCATGAGAGAACAGGCCGCCGTTGTAAGGCGGAATGTCCCAGCCGGCATTGCCGCCGTCGATGGCATTCCATACCGCCTGCATGCCGTCCCATAGGGAGGTGGCGAAATCGTCGAACGCTTGGCCCGGGTCGTCGGCGAAGTCCTTGGCCAGCGTCTTGATCGCGTGCCGGTCGTAGCGCGGGTTGCGTCCGTACGGCAACAGCGCTCGGTCCTCGGCGTAGGCCACGAACAGCAGCCGGAACAGGATGATGAGCGTGCGGTGGTAGGCCTCCTGGAGGTTGGCCTCGGTGGTGGCCCTCATCTGCCGGGCCACCGCCACGGCCAGAT
Organism: Nonomuraea corallina; assembly: GCF_027620315.1. GTDB lineage: Bacteria > Actinomycetota > Actinomycetes > Streptosporangiales > Streptosporangiaceae > Nonomuraea > Nonomuraea corallina. The sequence goes on from NZ_JAPNNL010000087.1 coordinate 6,502, forward strand.
TGGGGACCACGTCGCGGTAGACCCGCTCGCGGAGTCGGCCGCCCAGCTCGGCGGCGAAGCGCGTCGAGTCGATAAGGATCCGGCTGACGGTGCCTTCGGGAGCGAGCGCCTGGGGTGAGAACAGCAGGTGTAGGTAGGCGGCGTTGTCGTCCGAGAGCAGCGCCAGGTCCAGCTCGGTGAACGTCTCCCCCTGGCTCTTACGCCCGACGCCGATTGTGGGCTGGACTGGGTGCAAGCGGATCTGGCTGCCACGCAGCACGATCACCCATGGCAGGTTCTCCCGAGCGGCCACAGAGATTGCGTGCGAGACCGGGGAGACCGCGCCGAACCGGGAGGACGGCCTGTCGAAGGCCTCCCCGTCCTCCAGCAGCACCGCGATGGATCGGGAGGTCCCCTGGTGAGTGAGGAGCATCGCCACCGAACCGCGAGAGGCCGTGCCGTACCCGAGCGCCTGGATCAGTGCGAGCCCGCGCAGCCTGAGCAGTGGTCTGGCAGCCGCGCCCGCCGCGGCCCAGTCGGGTCGGAGTGGGACGCCGTTGCGGAGTTCGTGGGTTGCGAACAACCCCTTGTTCAGCAGGCCGGGGGCGGATTCCTCCTTACGCAGGGCGGTGAGCAGACGCGCGAGGGTGCGCTGAGCCACGTGCTGGTTCGGCTCAGCCAGAGCGGAGATGCAGATCCGGCCGACCTGGTCGGTGTCCAGGTCCACGATCGGGTCGTCGAGGATCCCGCAGGTCGCTGCCTTCACCGCTCCGGCCGTGCTGTACAAGACGACGAGCAGGACCGGGGAGGGGCGGTTGTTGTGCCGCAGCTTCCACAGACGGCGCAGTTCATCGGTCTTGGGAGCACCGGACTCGCTGTAGGCGATAGCCACCTCTACGGGCGCGTCGCCGTTGCCGAGTAGAACCCGATCAGTGATCAGTGCGGCCGGAGCATCGGCTGGAGCGGTCCACGGCAGGTCCCGGGCCTCGACGTCCTCCAGAAACCGCTCCGCCACATCTGCGATCACGTCCGCGACCCTTCGCCCAAGGATTTGCCGTCGGCTTATTCCTGCTAGGGGCGCATTTTACGGACAGTCGCTCCTTTCCTTGCAAGTGTTACATGTCGGTACGTGCATGATTGTTTCGCTCATTTCCTATTAGAAGGAAATAATGAAGACAAACATCTATATTTGGGATTAATCGGACGACGTTCCAATGATGTGGAGGGACTTTTCTAGGTGGGATGCTCCCGAAGTGCGCATACATGTGTACTTCGGGACCAGATGTGTCAGCGCTTCCGTGATGCTGTGGGGAGCAACGCCCGTAAGCGTGAGCCGGTCAGGTTGTTGCGATGGCGTCTAAGTTCCCGTGTACCTCGGCGATGTCGGGCGGTAGCTTCGCTGTGTGGCTACCAATGAAGAGCGGTCGCGGTGGGTCGTGCATGGTGAGCGGCTGATTTATGACAATCGGTGGATCCGCCTCGGCCTGGTGGACGTCGAGATCCCGGATGGGGAGCGCTTCGAGCATCACGCGGTGCATCTGGACCGGGCCGCTATCGCCGTGGTGGTCGACGAGCAACAGCGGGTGCTGATGATGTGGCGGCATCGCTTCCTGTTCGACCGGTGGGGCTGGGAGCTGCCGGGCGGCCTGGTCGACGCTGGCGAGGACCCGATGGAGACGGCGGCCCGGGAGGTGGAGGAGGAGACCGGGTACCGGGTCAAGGAGATCGAGCACCTGGTGACCTATCAGCCGATGGCCGGCATGGTCGACTCCGAGCACAACCTGTACCTCGCCCGCGGTGCCGAGCTGGTGAAGGAACCCAGCGGGGAGATCGAGGCGGACCTGATCGAGTGGGTCCCGATGAAGGAGATCCCGGACATGATCGCCCGGGGGGACATCTGGACCTCGGGAACGCTGGTGGGTCTGTATGCGGCTCGGGATCGGCTCAACGGAGAGCGCGGGTAAGGCGCCGGCTGAGTTCGTCGATGCGCTTGCGCTGCCGGCGTGAGCCGGTCATGGTCGCCAGGTGCTTCGCGCGCTGGATGTGGGGTTGGGCGGCCTCCGGGTCGCCCAAGGCGAGCAGCGCATGTCCCAGGTCGCAGCGAAGGGCGGCCTCGGCGCGGTTGTAGGTGCCGTCCATGCCGGCCAGCGCTGACCGTAGGTCCTCGATGGTGCCGGGGTCGCCGAAGCGGACGAGGCAGTTGCCGCGCCACCGGGCGAGGTGGTGAATGTCGAGCGACAGGTAGGGCGTGTCCGGGTCGCTGTGTCCGCTCGGGAGGAGAGCGGCGGCCTGGTCGAGCGCGGCCCGGCAGGTCGCCTCGTCGCCCAGGATCGCGGCGGCTTCGGCCTCGGCCGCCGCCAGCCACGAACGCAGCCGAGCGGGGATGCGGTCGCGATAGACGGCCTGCACGTACTGGAGGACCTCGGTTGCCTGGGCGGGCTGTCCCAGGTCCATGAGGACGTATGCCTGTTCGGCGGAGACGTGGGCAATGACGGCCGGGTCATCGGCTTCGCGGGCGGCGGCTTTGGCGTTCTCGTAGTGGTTCCAGGCGTCGTTGAGGGCGCCGGTGTTGATGGCCTGCCATCCGGCGAGTGATTCGGTCTGGGCGAGGACGTGGGCGAGTTGTGCGCGTATGCCGGGCCGTACGGCATGACGCTGTGCGCGTTCTATTTGGGTGATTTGCGCGCGCATTTTGTCGGCGATGGCGGCGCTGCCGAGTCGGCGGTCCAGTAGGCGCAGATTGTTGGTGTCGGTGTTGAGGATCATCACCATCGTGGGGTCGATGGCGGCGGCGGCCTCGATGCGGGTGGCGAGTTCCTCGGTTTGCTCCTGGTGCTCGTCGCCGTGGTCGCCAGTGGGCGAGGCGATGTCGAGCGGGGCCAGGCCGAGCAGCATGCGGGCGTGGTCGGGCAGCGCTAGGCCGGCGGCGATGCGCTCGTAGACTTCAAGGTCGCTGACCTGGCGCTGGCCGCGCATGTGCTGGCTGATGCGGCCCTGGGCGATGCCGGTGGCGGCGCTGAGGCGGACCTGGCTAGCCCCGGCGTACTTGACAGCGAGGTTGAACAACCCCGCCATGTCGCGCTTCTTCAGGATTTCGCGGCTTTCATCGCGCTCCCACACCCATGCGGGCATCTGGATCGGCTCGAAAGCGTTCCCGTGCATTCCGGCCTCCGGTCGTTTCCCCAGGCTGGTGGTGCATGGCTCCTGCTGAGAACTCTATATCTCACAGTGATATATCCAGAGGGAATAGGACTGATTTTCTCTGCGGTCCATTCTTTCCGGCATGACCACACCAGTTAAGTGCACCGCGTGCGACGGGCGCGGCTGGAAGATCGTCACTCGACGCGGGCAGGTTGCCGCCGTGGCGCTCGGCATGGAGACCTCGTCGCGGGAGGACTGCCTGTACTGCGACGGCGGCCAGGTGCTCGTGGAGATGTTCGAGTGGGAAGTCTTCGTCACCGCTGACGGGACCGACGAACTCGGGCCGTGCGGCACCAGCGCCGGACAGGCCACCTCCATGGACGAACTGCGGAAGGCGCTGCGCCGGATGGACCCGGCCCGGCGGCCGTGGGGGAGGATCACGCACCGGGTCTACGACTTCGGCACCGTGCCGGACGACTGGTCCCGCCGGATCATCTTCCGCGCGACGCTCGATGCGGCCGGGCAGGTCCGCTTCGAACGGACCGACCGGTGAGCAACAGGACCCCGGCATGGGGTGGGCCGTGCCCATCTCCGCATCTCCCGCCCCTGATGGAGGGCGCCAAGCCGCTCGACTGGCACGAGCCGGGGCGGTTCGCCTGGTCGCGGGTGCTGGCCTGGACCTGCCACGAGCACCGCAACACCTGGTACGAGCTGTGCGCGGCGGGCGGGCTGGCCTACATCCGCCGGTTCAAGGGGGACGAGGTGAAGCCGAAGGTCGCGCACACCCATGCCTGGCGGGAGGCCGAGGCGCGGGCGGTGTGGCTGGCGCTGCTGTCCGGGCGGGCTCAATAGCCTTCCCGCTGGTGGCTGAGGTCCTGACAGGCATTCGCTTAGCCGCTACTGTGCTTATGCAGACAAGTGGAAAAGTGATTGGGCGCTTAACATGAGCATGGACTTCGCCCCGCCGAAGTACGCCCAGGTGATGACGGCGATTCAGCAGCGTATCCGGGACGGGGAGTATGCGCCCGGCGACATGCTGCCCTCGGAGACGCAACTCGTCCGGGAGTTCGGCGTCGGCCGCACCACGGTTGTGCGGGCGCTTCAGACCCTTGCCATGCAAGGCTGGATCGAACGGGAGCACGGCCGGGGCTCGTTCGTGAAGGGCCGCCCGGAAAGCCCGACCGAGCGGGTACGGCCCGGCCTGTCGACGGCCGAGCATCCCGAGAGGGCCGAGAACATCGTCAGCGTGAGCAGGGTGCCGGCCCCCCGGCACGTCGCCAAGCTGATGGGCGTCGACGAGCGAACCCCCGTGATCGCCCGTCAGCGCGTCATGCGGCAGGGCGACCGGGTGTCGGCGGCGGAAACGCTGTGGTTCCCCTTGGAGATCGCTCTCGGCACCGACCTGGACAAGCCCGATCCGCTGCGGCATGGGGTCCGTCAACATCTTCAAGCGGTCAAGCATCTGCGGATCGACCACGTCACTGAACGCCTGACCGCACGGAAGCCGACCAAGGAGGAAGCCGAACTCCTCGGCTCCTCGTCGCCGGTGCTGGGCGTGCTGGCGACCGTGCATGACCCGGCGGGGAGCGTGCTCCTGGTGCTGAGTGTGGCCCTGCCTGGTGACCTGCATGAGCTTGAGGATGTCTATCAGGTGAGCTAAGTCTTACCCCGCTCGTCTGGCTCGGTTACTTGTGCGGACGAGTGGGCAAGACTTACAGTAGAACTCAATCGGACAAGTGGACGAGCGCATGAGCTGCTCGTCCTGAGCGAAGGAATCACGCACATGGCCATCCAAGGACCCATCCCGATCGCCTTCGAGCACGTCTTCCCGCACGGCTGCTACCTCGTGGGGGAGGTGGAACAGGTCAAGGACTTCACCGCCTCGACCGGCGGACGCACCGTGTTCGCCAAGGACAAGACCACCGGGGAACTGGTCTGGCAGGTCGCCGTCATGGACGCTGACCCGGCTGCCAAGCTCGCCCAGAAGACGGTCGCGGTGAAGATCATCGCTCCGGTGCAGCCGGTCCCGCCGACGCCTGCGCCCGGCCTGCCCATCACGCCGGTCGAGTTCGAGCAGATGACGGTCACGCCGTACGTTCACCAGACCACCGGACGCCTGGCCTACTCCCTGCGAGCGAGGGCGATGCGGGCTCCCCGCTCCGTCGCCCAGGGCAAGCAGACGGGTGCTGGTAAGGAGGTGGCGGCCTGATGCTCCGCGACCCCTACACCTACGTCACGCTCTCGCTCAGCCCCGGCAACCCGGCCAACGTCGGCATCTCGTTCTACTCGCCCGAGCTGCGGGCCGGGGCCTCGGTGCTGGACTCCGGGCGGCCCTACTTCGCCATCACCAGCCCGAGCGTGGACGTGACCGTCTCGACCACCGCGGCCGGGCCGGTCACCCCCAGGGATGTCGAGATCGCCCGACAGATCGTCCAGGCCGCCTCGCGCTACCTCGCCGACTGCGAGCGCTTGGTCGACCAGCAGCCGGCCGACTCCGATCAGCTCGCCCTACCGAGGGTCGACGGCTCGGCGGCCTGACATGCAAGCGGGGCCGCTGGAAGCGGGAACTTCCGGCGGCCCCTCGGATCTCCCACGCACGCCAATGCTTGAGAGGACTCCAGCCTAATGCTGAGAAGACTGCCCGGAGACGAGGCACGTAACCTCGTCTCCACCACTCCGGACACGGCCGTCGTCTTCCGCCCGGCCGTCATGCAAACCCCCGCCATCGTCACCATCGTGATCTGGCTGGCCCGCCTGCTGCGCGGGCTGATCCGGATGCTCTGGCGGCACCCGATCGCCTGCACCGCCGCCGTGGCCCCCGCCGTCGTCACGCTGACCTACGGCTGGCGCGTCGCCCTGGTCATGACCGGCTTCCTTCCCTCGGTGGGCCTGTCGTGGGTGCTGCTGGAGCGGGACTCGTTCCTGCGCGTGGTCGGCTGGCCGCTGCTGGCCTGGTGGCGCCTGGTCTGGGTCTACCGGCGGCACTGGCAACCCGTGATGATCGTCTCCGGTCTCGGCCGTCACCTGCGCGGCCGGGACTACCTGCCCCGCCTGGTCAAGGTGCGGTGTACCTCGTGGGCCGACCTGGTGACCGTGAAGATGCTGGGCGGGCAGGCGGTCAAGGACTGGACCGACCGGGCCGACCACCTCGCCCACGGCTTCGGCGCTCGAAGTTGCCGGGTGGCGATCGCGCGAGCTGGTCTGCTCGTGCTGACCCTGCCCCGGCATGACCCCCTCGCCGAGTCGTTGCCGGCCGTCCCCATCCCCGAGGAGCCTTCGGTGGGGCCGGTCGAGATCGGCCGGTGCGAGGACGGCACGCCGTACCGGCTCAAGGTCCACGGCACGCATGTGCTGATCGCGGGCGCCACCGGGGCCGGTAAAGGCTCCTACCTGTGGAGCGCCATCCGCGGCCTGCTTCCCGCGATGCGGGCGGGCCTGGTGCAGGTGTGGGCGCTCGACCCCAAGCGGATGGAGCTGTCCTTCGGCCGGGCACTGTTCGGCCTCCGCTACGCCGCCACCCCCGCCGAATGCGCCGACCTGCTGGAGGCCGCCGTCTCGGTCATGCAGGAGCGGGCCGACCGATTCGGCGGCAACCAGCGCTCCCACACCCCCACCATGGCGGACCCCTTCGTCCTGGTCGTCGTCGACGAGGTCGCCTTCCTGACCGCCTACCAGTCCGACAAGCACCTACGCGAGCGGACCAAAGCGGCCCTCGCCACGCTCACCACCCAGGGCCGCGCGGTCGGGGTCGGCGTCATGGCCGCACTGCAGGACCCCCGCAAGGAGGTTATGAACATCCGCAACCTGTTCCCCGACAAGATCGCGCTCCGGCTCGACGAGAGCGAACAGGTGGACATGGTCCTCGGCGACGGCGCACGCGACCGTGGAGCCCTCGCCGACCACATCTCACCGGTTCCCGAACTCGGCGCGGGCATCGGCTACGTCCGGCTCGAAACCTCACCCGACCCGATCCGCGTGCGCGCGGCCTACGTCTCCGACGAGGACATCCGCGCCATGGTCGCCACCTTCTCGACCAGTAGGGCGGGGGCGCATGCCCGTGGTTGAAATCTCCCACCTTCTCGACGAGCTCACCTGCGCGGCCTGCGGCACCCGCAACGCGCTGTGGCTCTACCCCATCCGGGGCGTCATCGAGTGCCGCGAGTGCGGCGAGAAGGCAACCGTGATCGCCGAGCCCTCCGGCGGTGACCAATGACAGCCACCAACGACAGGGCCACACCTCGCGCCGTGCGGATGGCGATGCCACTCGCCCGGGACGTCGTCGAGGAGATCGCCAAGCAGTACGGCGTGTGCATCCGGCCGGTGCCGCTGCGGCGGCAGGACATCCTCACCGGCCAAACCGACGTGATCGATGTGCCGTGCGGGGCGACCCTGGAGAGCAAGTGCCCGCCGTGCGCCAAGCGCAACCGGCAGCTCCGGCGGGCGCAGTGCCGGGAAGGCTGGCACCTCGACCACGAGCCGGTCAACCTGCCCGACAACGCCGACGACTACCAGCGCCACCTCGTCGAGCTGCGGGCCGACGCCCAAGCCTGGCGGGACGAGGTGGAAAAGGCCGGCGGCGACACCACCGACCTGGACGCCGCGATCGTGGAGCTGGACGAGGAGATCAACGCTGCGGGCATGCGCGGCAACGTCCTCGGCCGCACCTCCGGCAAGCGCACGAGGTCAACGAAGCGGCGGCAGGACGCCCCGGACCTGCCCAAGCGGCAGATGACCAAGACCACGCTCGGGCGGACCTTCACCGGCTCGGACGGCAAGACCTACCGGCCCTCGATGTTCGTCACGCTCACCCTGCCCTCCTACGGGCGGGTGTTCGAGGGTGCGCCCCTCGACCCGGACCGGTACGACTACACGCGGGCGGCCCGCGACGCCCTGCACTTCTCCAAGCTCGTGGACCGCTTCGTGCAGAACCTCCGTCGTGTGGCGGGCTATGACGTGCAGTACTTCGCCACCGTCGAGCCTCAGAAGCGGCTCGCTCCGCATCTGCACATGGCGATCCGCGGCACCCTGCCCCGTGCTGAGCTGCGGCAGATCATCGCGGCCACGTATCACCAGGTGTGGTGGCCATCGTCGGATGTCGTGCGTTTCGAGGGTGAGCACCTGCCGGTCTGGGAGGACGGGGCCGGCTACCTCGACCCGACCACGGGGGAAGTGCTGCCGACCTGGGAGCAGGCTCTAGACCGGCTCGATGCCGACGAGGACGCCGAACCCCTGCACGTGCTCCGGTTCGGCGATCAGCTCGACATTCAGAGCGTGCTCGCCGGGACCTCGGACGCCGACCAGCTCATCCAGTACCTGTCGAAGTACCTGACCAAGTCCCTCGGGGACGCCCTCGGCACCGACGACCCTCGTCGGAAGGCTCATGCCGAACGGCTGCTGGAGGCGTTGCGGTTTGAGCCGTGCTCGCCGGCCTGCCCGAACTGGCTGCGGTACGGCATCCAGCCGAAGGGCGCCAAGCCCGGCATGGCCCCGGGCCGGTGCAGAGGCAAGGCGCACAAGCCCGATCACCTCGGCTACGCGGGGCGGCGCGTCCTGGTTTCAAGGAAGTGGTCTAACAAGACCCTGACCGAGCACAAGCAGGACCGCCGCACCTGGGTCCTGGAAGCCCTCGGCCTGCCAGACGAGCCGGTCGACCCCCACCGCTACATCTGGCGGCCGGTCAAACCCGGTGATCCCGACCTGGCCCCGATCGGTGTGCGGCTCCTGCGCTCGGTGCACGAGCGCCAGCGCTGGCGCAACCACCTCGACCGGCTCCAAGCCGAGGCAGACGGCCAAGATTCTTCGGCAACTGAAGGGAGGGCGGCGTGAAGAAGGACGACAAGCTGATGACGGTCCCCGAGATCCTCGACGAACTCGGCGTGTCCGCCCGGACCTTCTATCGCTGGCGGGAGGTCGGTAAGGCCCCCGAGGGCTTCAAGCTCCCGAACGGTGAGATCCGCATCTACCGGAGCGAGTTCGCCACCTGGCTTGAGTCGCTGCGGGAGGTGGCGTGACCTCCTCGTACAAGGTCAAGTTCTGGGAGATTCGCACCAACACCCGCGCCCAGGGGGAGGGCAAGAAGCGCCGCATTGTCTCCCACACTGTGCGTTGGACCGTCGGCCCGAGCGAGAAGTCTGTGACTTTCAAGACCAAGGGCCTCGCCGAGAGCTTCCTCTCGGACCTACGGCAGGCGGCTAAGAAGGGGGAGTCCTTCGACCTGGAGAGCGGCCTCCCGGCCTCGATGATGAAGGCGAAGGATGTGCGCACCTGGTACGCCTTCGCGGTCGACTACGTCCACGCCTGGTGGCCGCACGCGGCGGCCAAATCCCGCGAGGGCATGACGGACGCGCTGACGAGCGTCACGCTCGTGCTCACCAAGGAGCATCCCGGCCGTCCTGACGACGAGGTCCTTCGCCGAGCCCTGCGGCACTTCGCGTTCCTGCCGGTGGAGCGTCGCCCGGCTCCCACGCAGGAGGTCACGGCGGCCATGCGTTGGTTGGAAGCGGCCTCGCTTCCCCTGACCGCCTTAGAGGACGCGAAGCACGCACGAGCGGCCCTGGAAGCCCTGGCGCTGCTCCTCGACGGTAAGGCGGCGGCCACCTCGACGTACCGGCGCAAGCGGGCCGTGTTCCATCACGCCTTGGAGTACGCGGTTGAGCGGGAAGAGCTTTCGGCAAATCCGCTCCATCGGGTGAAGCTGCGCAGGGCCAAGCCGGGCGGGGAGGTCGATCGGCGCTCGGTCGTCAACCCTCGTCAGGCGCGGCAACTGCTGACGGCCGTTACCTACGTCGGCCGGACGCGCGGGCCGATGATGATGGCGATGTTCGCGGCCATGTACTTCGGCGGCCTGCGTCCAGGTGAGGCCGCCGGCCTCCGGGAGAAGGACTGCCACCTGCCCGAAAAGGGCTGGGGACTGCTCACCCTGGCCAAGACCCGGCCGGAGAGCAGCAAGCGCTACACCGACTCGGGGGAGACCCACGACGAGCGCGGCCTGAAGCATCGGGAGAAGAAAGAGACGCGGCCGGTTCCCATCCCGCCGGAGCTGGTGGCGATCCTGCGCGATCACATCAAGACGCACGGCGTCGCCGAGGACGGGCGCCTGTTTCGGACCGCGAGCGGCAAGGCGTTCTCCGGCTCGACAGTCTCGAAGGTCTGGAAGGAGGCGAGGGGCTACGCGTTCCCTCCGGAGGTGGTCGCCTCGCCCCTGGCGGCTCGGCCGTACGACCTGCGGCATGCGGCCGTGTCGTTGTGGCTCAACGCGGGGGTCCACGCACCGGAAGCCGCGGAGCGGGCCGGGCACGGCGTCGACGTGATGCTCAGGGTCTACGCCAAGTGCATCGAGGGGCAACGCGAGATGGCCAACCGCAGGATCTTGGAAGCGCTCGCCGTGTGAGGTGCCCAAAGCAAATGGCAGGACCCCGGGAGATGCCTCGGGGTCCTTCTAGCGTGCGGGCACGGTACCGCTCAGCTGAGCATGTCCTCCGCAAGCTGGGCCAAGTTGTCCAGGCTGAGTTTGTCGGAGCCACCAAGTACTCTCGACTTCAACCAAGGGGAGGGGCTATGAGTACGGCGAGTAGGTTCGACAAATTCCTGCAGAACATCAAGGCGACACCACTCCAGCAGACCGCCGCGATAACGAGCGCGAATGCCATCGCCAGGAAGCTGCAGGGGTACTACTTCGGCACCCCGTACTCCGATGCCTCAAGAATGATCATAGGCTCGTACGGCAAGGGGACCGCCGTGCGCCCGCCCCGGGACATTGACGTGCTCTTCTTCATGCCGCCTGCTGTCTACCACCGCTTCAACGCTTACAGTTTCAACGGACAGTCGGCCCTCTTGCAGGAGGTCAAGGGTCTGTTCCGGCAGCGCTTCCCCAACACCAGGGAAATTGGGGGCGACGGGCAGGTGGTCGTCATTGATTTCTCTACAGGTCACAAGGTCGAGGTCCTGCCTGCCTGGCGGGCGGAGGGCGGAGGACTTCTGGTACCCGACACCCACGATGGCGGTACTTGGCGGCAGGTGGACCATGACGCGGAGATCAAGTTCGTGGAGGATTCTGACGCTCGGAGTCGGGGCAACACACGTAACCTCATCATGATGATGAAGGTTTGGCAGACGCAGTGCTCGGTACCCATCAAGTCCTTGGTTCTAGAGTTCCGAAGCGTGAATTTCCTGTCCAGGTGGAAGTACGCCAAGGAGTCCAGCCACTACTACGACTGGATGGTCCGGGACTTCTTCGGCGAGTTGATCGGCAAGGCGAACGCCTGGCACACCATCCCTGGGACCAACGAGAAGAAGCACTACGGTGACGCCTGGTTGAGCAAGGCTCAGAGCGCCTATGCAAGGGCCGCCAAGGCGTGTGAGTACGAGCGGGATGGCAAAGATGCTGATGCCGCCGTCGAATGGCGCAAGATCTTCGGGAACCAGTATGAGTTCCAGCACTGAATTCTCCCAGGCGGCGAACATCCAGGCGATCCGGGAGAGCTTTGGCCGGGTCGTCTACTCCCATAAGACTCATGAGAAGGCCCGCGAGATCGAGTCCGCCAGAGCTGAGCGGGCGAAATGGATCAATATCGTCCTGGTCACGTTGACGTCGGGAACACTGTTGACGTCGGTAATCACGGATCAGCGAACCCTCCTTTACGTCAGCAGTGTCGTTTCCGCGGCGGCGTTCGCTTTTACGATCTTTCAGCTGAGCTTCAACCCTGAGAAGACCGCCGAACAGCATCGTGCTGTGGCCAAGGAGCTTTGGTACGTCCGTGAGAAGTACATCCACCTGCTTACGGATATACAGACCGACCCGCGGTCGGTAGATATCCCGCGCCGCAGGGACGAATTGCTTGAGGAGCTTAAGTACATCTACCGCCTCGCTCCCGACACCTCCAGTAAGGCGTACCGGGCTGCTCAGAGGGCCCTGCAGATCAATGAGGACATGACCTTCAGCAATGAGGAGCTCAACCGGTTCCTTCCTGATGCGCTACGGCTTGATTGAGCCTGCATGAGGATCGGTGTCGATGGGATCGACGAGCGGCTTATCGTCCTGAGGCTGGGCCGGGGATCCTGATGATCGCGTCGTCGCGGAGCGCCTGGGAGCCGAGCTGGCTGGCGGCATGCCGGCCTCGGACGGAGTCAGGGTTGCGGTAGCGCGCTCCGAAACCGCTGGCCCCACCTGGGGAAACGAGGCCGTGAGCATTCCGCGTATGTTCCGCGAGCAGTGGCATATGGCTGCTTCCGGCGGCTGTCGGCTGCATGTCCGGACAAGCGTGATCGACCATGAAACCGCAGGTGAGACCGCGGATGGCTGGTCGTACGTGGTAGGGCGGGTGGGACTTGAACCCACGACCCACGGATTATGAGTCCGATGCTCTGACCGGCTGAGCTACCGCCCCTGGGATTCAGTTGTGCGCATCGACAAGGCTAAGGCATGGTGAGCGCCCCCGCCCCAGTCTGATGCCTCGCACATCATTCCACGTCGGGACCCGTTCGTGGAGATGGGGACGATCATTCTTCCCAGGGCGGACGTGATCGGGCAGGCCGGTCCTGGCTGATCCACGAGACGACGGTGGACGACCGCCGGGCAGGCGGGCGGGACGCCGCTGGTGGAGCTGCTCGGAGCTCCGTTCCAGCGACGTCCCGGGTGAGATTCAGGGCCGGTTGAAGCCCAGGGTGTACGAGCCGGAGCCGCTGTAGGCGTGCACGCGGTAGCGGTAGTAGCCGGCGCTGCCGTTGTAGCTGACGGTTTCGTCGGCGCCGGGCGTGATGCCCTGGGCGACGGTGCTCCAGGAGAGGCCGTTCCACCGCTGGAGGTAGAGGTCGAAGTCGGTGCCGTCAGGGGCGTCCAGGCAGCCGGCGTGGGTGCCCGACGTCGTGGTCTGGTAGTACGAGCCGTTCGGCTGGTAGGCGCTCTGGCCGGAGGACAGGGAGCCGGTGTGGGTGGACTGGTAGTTCTGGCAGCTGGTGGGCGGGTCGGGGTCGCCGCCGCCGTCGCTGGTCACCAGGGTCAGGCCGCCCACGGAGATGATCTCGCCGATGGGCTGGAAGTACGTGGTGCCGCCGACGCTGCAGTTGCCGGAGCCGCCGGAGGTCATGCCCTGGGCCTGGTCGCCGGAGATGAAGGAGCCGCCGGAGTCGCCGGGCTCGGCGCAGGCCGAGGTGCGGGTGAGGCCGGAGACGGTGCCCTGCGGGTAGTTCACGGTGCTGTTGAGCGCCTGGACGGTGCCGCAGCGCCACTGGGTGGTGGAGCCGGAGCGGCACACGGCGCCGCCGGGCTGGGTGACGGTCGCGCCGCGCACCGGCAGGATGCCGGCCGAGTAGCCGTTGACCACGCCGGCGGCGGTCCAGTCGGCGTTCGTGGCGACCCAGGCGTAGTCGTTGCCGGGGAACGAGGAGATCTGGAAGGTGCCCTGCGCCGCGCGGTTGTAGCCGGTGGTGGAAGCGCCGGTGGAGCCGCAGTGGCCGGCGGTGGTGAAGCCGAGCTGGGTGCCGCGCCGGGCGGCGAACCCGACGGAGCAGCGCGAGGACGAGATGTAGTAGGCGTCGCCGCCGCGGATCTCGTAGAAGGGCTTCGGCCGGTCGGCCGACGCGGCGACCTTGACGGCTCCGGCGTCCACGCCGGCGCTCTTCGCCCAGGACAGGGCGGCGTCCTGGTCGGCGGCCTGGACGACGACCGCGTTGTCGGCGGGGGAGACCGACCAGCTGTGCACGGTGTCCGGCGGCGCCGTCTTGTCCAGGCCCTCCTTCACGGCGGTGAGCTGGGCGAGGGTACGGGACACGATGCGGGGTTCGGCGCCCGCCTTCTTGATCGCGGCGGTGTCGGCCTGGTTCACGCTGGCGGCGACCAGCTTGCTCTCCGCGCCTTCGAACCAGGTTCCGGCGTAGCGGTCGCCGAGCTGCTTGGCCAGGCCGGGCGCGGCCTGGTTGCCGCGGGCCTCGTTGGACATCCTCGCGACGGCCTGCTTCTCGCTGATGCCGAGGTCGCGTTCGAGGGCGTCGATCACGCCCTTCGGGGGTTCCGCCGTGGCGGCCTGGATGACCTGGGCGGTCGTGGCGGTCGTGGCGGCCTTGTCGGTCGGGGTGGTGGCGGTGGCGACGGCCGGGGTGGCCGTCATGACTAACGCGCCGATCGCGATGGCGATCGTGGCCGGAGTCCGGAGCATGGGTTGTCTCCTCGCTGTGGCTGGGGGGTGCCGTCACCGTATGTGGATGGCCCGAGGCCGAGGAGTACCGGTTCGGCCCTACCACGGTGTTATGGCGTGGTGCCGAACCCGGGGTTGCGTGCCAGCCAGTCGTGGTAGATGGGGCTGCGCCGTACCGCCTCCCGGTGCGCCTGTTTGGCCTGGAGCAGCACCCACGCGGCGTCGGGTGCGGCGGTGTGGCGGCCGAGGAGCTGGCGCCAGCGCAGCGGCGCGTTCTTCAGCGGCACCACCACCATGCCGGCCGCTGGCTGGTGGGTGGCCTGGCAGAGCACCACCGCGCGGCCGACGGCGGCCAGGTGCACGCAGGTGGCCACGTCGGTCTCGTAGATGGTGCCGGGCGTGAAGCCGGCCCGCGCGCACGCCATGGCGAAGCAGTCGGTGAAACAGCCGTCGCCGGGGGTGACGGCCCACTGCGCGGCGGCCAGGTCGGCCAGTTCCACCTCCTTCTCCACGGCGAGCGGGTGGTGCTCGGAGAGCAGGGTGAAGACCGGGTCGATGCTGATCGTCTCCCAGGTCAGCGTGCCGGCGGGGGTGCCGTTGTCGCCGCAGGCGCCGGTCAGCACGTAGTCGAGGCGGCCCAGTTCGACCATGGTGGTCAGCTCGTGCGCCGACCAGCTGGTGTAGGTGGTGACCTGGCGTTCGGCGGCCAGGCGGTGCACGAGGCCGCCGAGTACCGGGCCGTTGGTGGCGCCGATCCGGTAGCCGGCGGAGGGGGCGTGCGCGAACCGTACCGCCTCCTCCTGCAGTTCCTTGGCGGCGGGCAGGAGTACCCGGGCGCGGGCGAGCACCAGTTCGCCCAGCCGGGTGGGGCGGGCTCCGTGCCGGTCGCGCTCGAAGAGCGCGCCGCCGAGCATCCGCTCGATGCGCTTGAGCTGGGCGGTGAGGGCGGGCTGGGCCAACCCGAGCATGGAAGCGGCCTTGCTGACACTTCCGGCGTCCGCGACAGCGCGGACGATCTTGAGGTGCCTGAGCTCGAGGTCCATAACGGGACGGTAAGGCGGTCTAATCTCCCAAACAATGCCTATGTGTCAGGAATTATGACAGATATTGTCGAGCGCGTTCTGGGGTAGGGGCAGGCCCATGACGATGATGGGAATCGATCCGGCCCAGCTGAGCGACGAAGACCTGCTCCGTGAGCTGCGGCAACTGCACACCACCCGAACCGACGCCTTCCTGCACGGCTCCGACGACGCGCTGGCCCGCCACACCTCGCGGACCAACCAGCTGGAGTCCGAATACCTGCGCCGCTACCCGGAGCGCGAGGTGGACCCGAACCGGCTGCGCGAGGGGGCGAGGGAACGCTGATGGAACCGGAACACGACGTGCAGGCACTGTCCGACGCCGACGTCCACGTGTACGAGGCCGTCGCCGGCGGGGCCGGCGAGCACGGCTCGGTCGGCCTGGACGCCCTGGTGCACAGCACCGGGCTGCCCGCCGAGGAGGTACGGGAGAGCCTCGAACGCCTGATCGGCCAGAGGTACGTGCGGCCCACCGACCAGGGGTTCGGGCTCGGTCAGCACACCTTCGGCGTCTGGCGCTGATCCTGCGGCGGGACGGTCCGGCTTCTGACGCGTACTGTCGAGGGGTGGACGTCGCAGACCTGACCCCCGCGCAGGCGCGTGCGCGCTTCCGCGCCGGGGAGCGCGTGCCGACGGCGGGCTGGTGCGGGGGCTGGACCCAGGCGAACCTGATCGCCGTCCCCGAGGAGCTCGCCTACGACCTGCTGCTGTTCGCGCACCGCAACGCGCGGGCGTGCCCGCTGCTCGACGTGGGTGAGCCGGGTGCGGTGAGCACCCGGCTGTTCCCCGGTGACCTGCGCACCGACCTGCCCGGCTACCGGATCTACCGGGACGGCCTGGCCGTCGCCGACGCCGGCGACGTGGTGGCCGAGTGGCGGGCGGACCTGGTGCCGTTCCTGCTCGGGTGCAGCTTCACCTTCGAGCGGGCGCTGCTGGCGGCAGGGGTGCCGATCCGGCACCTGGAGCAGGGCGTGAACGTGCCGATGTACCGGACGGACGTGCCGTGCGAGCCGTCGGGCCCGCTGTCGGGGCCGCTCGTGGTGTCGATGCGGCCGGTGCCGGAGGCGCTGGTGGCGACCGCGGTCGAGGTGAGCGGGCGCTATCCGATGGTGCACGGCGCGCCCGTGCACGCCGGCGACCCGGCCGAGCTGGGCATCGCCGACCTGGGCCGGCCCGACTTCGGCGACCCGGTGGAGGTGCGGGCGGGGGAGGTGCCGCTGTTCTGGGCGTGCGGGGTGACGCCGCAGGCGGCGGTGATGGCGAGCGGGGTGGAGTTCGCGATCGGGCACCTGCCGGGGCACATGGCGATCATCGACGCGCGGGACGAGGACTATCGAGCGACTTAGCGAGATATTTCGCAGTATGGGTGGAGGCTTCGGCCAGTGCCGCCGGGGTGCCCTCGAACACCACCCGCCCCCCGTGCCGCCCCGCCTCGGGGCCCAGGTCGATCACCCAGTCGGCGTGCTTGACCACGTCGAGGTCGTGCTCGGCCACGATCACCGTGTTGCCCCCGTCGACCAGCCGGTCGAGCAGCGCCAGCAGCCGGTCGACGTCGGCCGGGTGCAGGCCCGTGGTCGGCTCGTCGAACACGTACACGTGACCGGTCTCGTGCAGCCGGTGCGCCAGCTTGAGCCGCTGCCGCTCGCCGCCCGACAGCGTGGTGAGCGAACGCCCCAGCGTCAGGTGGCCCAGCCCCAGCTCGCCCAGCCGGTCGAGGCCGGGCAGGTCGTAGTCGTGCGCCGCCTCGACCGCGGTCAGGGCCAGCACGTCGGCGATGGTCCGCCCGGCCAGGCGGTAGGAGAGCGCCTCGGGGTTGTAGCGGGCGCCGCCGCAGGCGTCGCAGGTCCGGGTCACCGGGTCCATGAAGGCCAGGTCGGTCTTGATCTCGCCGCGCCCCCGGCACTCGGGGCAGGCGCCCGCCGAGTTGGAGCTGAACAGCTTGACCGGCACCCCGTGCGCGGCCGCGAACAGCCTGCGTAGCCGGTCCATCGCCCCGAGGTAGGTGGCGAGCGTCGAACGGGCCGAGGCGTGCAGGGCAGACTGGTCGATCAGCACCACCCCCGGGTGGCGGGCGGGCAGCTCGCGGGTCGTCAGCGTGCTCTTGCCCGAGCCGGCCACCCCGGTCACCGCCGTCAGCACGCCCAACGGCACCCGGACCGTCACCTCCCGCAGGTTGTGGGCGCGGGCGCCGTCGACCGTCAGCCACCCGGCGGGCGCGCGCACCCGCTCCTTCACCCCGCGCGCCCGCCGCAGCGCGCGGCCGGTCACCGTGTCGCCGAGCCCGGCCACCGGGCCCTGGTAGACCACCCGCCCGCCGTCGGCGCCCGCGCCGGGACCCAGGTCCACCACGTGGTCGGCGAGCGCGATCACGTCGCGGTCGTGCTCCACCACGATCACCGTGTTGCCCTTGTCGCGCAGCTCCAGCAGCAGGTCGCCGAGCAGGTGCACGTCGCGCGGGTGCAGGCCGACGCTGGGCTCGTCGAAGATGTACGTCAGACCGGTGAGACTGCTGCCCAGGTGGCGCACGGTCTTCAGGCGCTGGGCCTCGCCGCCGGACAGCGTCGGCGTCTCCCTGTCCAGGCTGAGGTAGCCGAGCCCGATCGCGTCGATGCGGCGCAGCGCCTCCACCGCCGCGTCCGCGACCGGGTCGGCCAGCTCCGCCAGCACCCCGATCAGGTCGGCGATCTCCATCGCGCACAGGTCGGCCAGGTTGCGTCCGCGGATGCGGGAGGCCAGCGCCGCCGCGTTGAGCCGCCGGCCGCCGCACGCCGGGCAGGCGCGCTCGCGCACCACCTCCCGGGCGGCCGGGTCGAGCGACTCGACGTCGCGGTGGAGGTGGACGCGGCCGAACCGGGTGATCACGCCCTCGTAGTCGTGGGTGCGGCCGTCCCGCCTGACCTTGCGGCCGCTCCCGTACAGCAGCAGGTCGAGCTCCCGTCCGGTGTAGTCGCGCAGCGGCTTGTCCGGGTCGAACAGCCCCGAACCGGCGTAGAGGCCCCACACGTAGCCGCCGACCGCGTACGGCCGCAGGGCGCCCTCCGCCAGCGACAGGCCGGGGTCGATCAGCCGGTCGACGTCGACCTCCACCTTCCGCCCCAGGCCGTCGCACTCCGGGCACATGCCCGCCGGGTCGTTGAACGAGTAGGCCGTCGCCGGGCCCGCCGAGGGCTCGCCGCGCCGTGAGAACAGCACCCGCAGCATCGGGTGGACCTCGGTCATCGTGCCGACCGTGGAGCGCGCGTTGCCGCCCACCGGGCGCTGGTCGACGACCACCGCGGGGGTCAGCCCGGCCAGCCGCTCGGCACGCGGGCGCTCGTGCTTGGGCAGCCGGTTCCTGATGAACGCGCTGTAGGTCTCGTTGAGCTGTCGCTGGGACTCGGCCGCGATGGTCTCGAACACCACCGACGACTTGCCGGAGCCCGACACCCCGGTGAACACGATCAGCCTGCCCTTGGGCAGCCGCAGGGAGACGTCGCGCAGGTTGTTCTGCCGGAGGCCGGTGAGCACGATCTCGTCAGACATGGCACTCCTCCATAGCTTTGGCTACTACCTATAGCCTAAGCTACATGTCATGGCTGACACTTCCGATCGGAGGGCCCGCCGGCGGGCGCAGACGCTGGAGGAGATCCTGGACCTCGCCCTCGATCTGATGGCCGAGGAGGGCGTGGCCGGGCTGAGCCTGTCGGCCGCGGCCAGGCGGCTCGGCATCCGGCCGCCGTCGCTCTACAAGTACTTCCCGTCCCGGCACGCCGTCTACGACGCGCTGTTCGAGCGCGGCCAGCGGGCCTACCTGGAGGCGGTGCGGCGCGGCGCGGCGGGCCGGGAGCCCGGCCTGGCGGCGATGGCCGCCTCGCTGGAGGCCGGCGCGCGGTGGGTGATGGCCAACCAGGCGCTGGCCCAGCTCATGTTCTGGCGGCCGGTGCCCGGCTTCGAGCCCTCCGCGCGGGCGTACGCGCCCGCCCTGGCCGTCCACGATCACTTCACCGCGCTGACGGCGGCGGCGATCGAGCGCGGCGAGCTGCACCCGGACGCCGCGAGCGAGGAGGGCCAGGCCCTGGGCTCCAGCCTGATCGCCGGCCTGCTGTCGCAGCAGCTCTCCAACGAGCCGGACGCCGCGTTCGAGGAAGGGCGGTTCACCCGGTGGGTGGCCCGCCTGCCCGGAGTGCTCGTGGCGCTATACCCGCCGCGGTGAGCTGCGCCCCCAGCGGGGACGCCCCACGCCGGTTGTCGATCTCCAGATGCGGCACCGCGGGCGGCTCGTCCACCTTGATCCGGTCCAGGTACGCGCCGAACGCCGCCAGCTTGCCCGCGTCCCTGGGCAGCCCTCTGGCCGTCAGCCGCTCGCGCAGCGTCGCGGCGTCGGAGCGCACCCACACCAGCCGCACCGGCGGCCCGCCCAGCTCCGCCACCCAGCGCTCCCAGCGCGCCGCGTCGTGCACCTGGCCGGTGAACGGGCCGTCGAGCAGGACGGGGCAGCCGTGCTCACGGATCTGGCGGGCCGTCGCGGTCATGCCGGCGTATTCGTGGCGTTTGACGTGCTCGTCGTACCACGCGCCCTCGCGCTCGCCGTGCTCCCTGCCGTGGGCGGCCAGCACCTCGGCGACCAGCCCGCCGTACAGGGTGTCCTTGTCGAGCAGGGCGGGCACCGGCGACAGGCGGGCGAGCAGCGCGGCGGCGACCGTGGACTTGCCCGCGCCCGGCGGGCCGCTGACGACCCAGATCATGGGCACCAGTCTGTCAGGCGGGGGGTCAGCCCATGCCATCGGTCAGCCAGCGCAGCGGGTTGTCGTGGGTGATCGCGCGGATCGTCTCGGCGGCGACCCCGGCCGCGCGCAGCCTGGGCAGGACCTCGGCCGGCAGGTGCCCGTACCCCGCGCCGCCGTAGGCGCGCAGCTGCGCGACCCGGCTGACGCCGCTGCTGAGCAGCAGGCGCGCCGCGTGACCCTCGCCGATGAGGTCCAGCGCGACGGCCGCCGCCCGCTCGGCGCCCATGCCGGTCGAGCCAAGGCTCACGTACGCGCCGGACTCGGCGATCTTGCGGGCAGCGGCCGGGTCGGCGCCGGCGTAGCCGACGGAGACGCGGGAGGGCGGCAGGCCCTCGATCATCAGCAGTTCCAGCATGGCCAGGGCGTCCTGGCCGTAGGTGGCCACCGACAGGCGGGAGCTCAGCGCGGCGCGGGCGGCGGCCATCAGGGCGCGCTCCTCGGCCGGGGTGGGCCGCGGGCCCCAGCAGCCGACCTCGCCGATCACGCCGGGGAACACGCCGGTGTCGTCCATGCCGTTGAGGATGTCGGCCATGAGCAGGCCGGTGAGGGTGTCGACGTCGGCGTCGCGGACGCCCGGAAGGTGCCCGGAGAACGGCTCGGTGGACAGGCCCGTCGCGGCGATCACCGGGACGCGGCTGCCGGCGGCGATCCTGGCCAGCGCGCCGGCGTCGCGGCCGGCCCCCAGCGAGGTCAGCTCCACCACCAGGCCGAGCGGGTCGTCGCAGGCGCGCAGCTCGCGGAGCTCGCGCAGCTCCGCGATGACGGCCCGCTCCTCGTCCAGCCAGCGGTACGGGTCGGAATCGATGCCCACCGCCCAGCGCGTGTCGGTGCGGAGGTGTTCGTGGGGGAGTACGGCACCGGTGATCGCGGCCACGCGAACGGGGCCGGAGATGGTGCGGAGCATGACCTCGGGCATGCTTTACAGTATGCGAACCAGACCGAAATTTCCTACTTTGTCATCTATTTTACCGTTTGACGGGTTTGGGGATCTTCCGGGCGTAGTCCACATTTGACCGCTCACGTCGGGGGGTCGAGCCGTATCCTGGTGACCTAACCGACTGTCCGGGGGGACCGTGCCGACGCAGAGATCCGAGACGGGGGACGCCGACCTCATGAAGGAAGAGGCCGCGCGCCACTCCAGCATCCCGCGCCGTCGTGGCCTCAAGGGCCGGCTCGACGGCATCCGCGCGACGCGCACCGGCGCGCTCACGCTGAAGATCGTGATCGGCGTGATCGGCGGCCTGATGGTGGTCGGCGGCCTGATCATGGTGCCGTTCCCCGGCCCCGGCTGGCTCGTCGTGTTCGGCGGGCTGGCGGTCCTGGCCACCGAGTTCCACTGGGCGCACAAGCTGCTGGGATTCGGCAGACGCACCCTGCACGCCTGGACCGAGTGGTACAAGCGGCAGGGCTGGACGGTGCGGATCATCGTGCTGATCGTGACCCTGTGCGCCATGGGCGTGATCATCTACGTCGGCCTGCGCACCGTCGGGGTGGACGTCATCGGCCTGGCCGAGCAGTTCCTCGTGTACTGGAACGCGACCGGCTCCTGAGGCGGGCCTCAGAGGTAGAGGCCCGTGCCGTGGTCGGTCTCCTGGGTGGCCACCGCGTGCAGGTCGCGCTCGCGCATCACGAGGTAGGTCTGCGCGTGCAACTCCACCTCGAACTGGTCCTCGGGGTTGAGCAGCACCTTGTCGCCGACCCGGACCGAGCGGACGTTCGCGCCGACACCGCAGACCTCGCCCCAGGCGAGCCGGTTGGCCATCTTCACCGTCGCCGGGATGACGATGCCCGAGCCGCTGCGGCGCTCCTCGGTGTCGCGCTCCAGCCGGATCATCACCCGATCGTGCAGCATCTGAATCTCGAACTTCGGCTCTTCCACGTGCCAAGTTTACGTTCTGCCGGGTAAGGATCACTCCCCCGCCGGAAACGGGCGGGCGGCGCGGTGGTCGGGAGGTGGTCGGGAGAAGGCCGGGGGAGGGTCACGGGAGGGTCAGTACGGCCGAAACCGGGTGGTGATCGGTGCCCTTGAGGCCGTGCACGGAGAAGGAGCGGACGCCGAGGCGGCTGTCAGCCAGCACGTGGTCGATGGCGACACCGGGGACCGGCCCCCAGCCGCCCTGCGGCCAGGTGGCGCGCAGGCCCTGGCCGGTGACCTCGGCGGCGTCCCGGTAGCCGCTGTCCAGCAGCTCCCGCATGAGCAGATGGTCGAGCGTGGCGTTGAAGTCGCCGGCCAGGACCCGCGGCGGCCCGCCGGCCCGCGGCAGCGCCTCCAGGCCGCTCCGCCAGCAGGGCTGCGGCCCGTACCGCTTGGGCGGGCACGGGTGCACGGACACCACCTCCACCCGCGCCCCGCCCGGATGCGCCAGCTCCGCGCGGACCTGGCCGAACCGCCCGTGTTCGATCGCCTCGCCGGGGGTCAGCGGGTGCCGCGCGTACAGCGCCGAGCCGCCGGCTCCCGGCCTGGGCCGGGTGACGGCGTGCGGCAGCGTCTCCCGCAGCCCCGCCCTCTCCAGCCGTTCCAGGGCGGCCGGGGTCACCTCCTGCAGCGCCAGCACGTCGGGCCGGACCCGCGACACCAGGGCCATCAGCTCGCCGGTGTCGGCCAGCCCGACCATCAGGTTCGCCGCCAGCACCCGCAGCGGCGTCCCGCCCGCCCGCGGCCCGCCGTCGG
>NZ_JAPNNL010000088.1 GCF_027620315.1 Nonomuraea corallina
CCCCGCCACGTCGGCGCGGCGCTGTTCTGGAAGACCTACGGCTACTGGCACACGATGCCGATGGCGCTCGGCTGGGCGCTGGACGGACGGGTGCCGATCATGAAGCTGGCCGACACGTACGTCAGGCGCTCCGACGCCGGGGTGACGGTCGCGGCCACCCGCGTGAGCTGGGCGCAGGGCGCGGAGGCGATCCGTGAGGCGCTGGAGGAGTCGCAGCGGCCCCTGGTCAGGGCGCTGGGCGCGCTGGCCCGGGTGGGTGAGCGGACCCTGTGGGGCTCGACGGCCGAGGCGTTCGCGCACCCGCTGACCCAGTTGGTGCCCGGCGACTACATGGAGCTGCTCAGGCGGATCGGCAGGCCGGTGGACGGCCTGATCGAGCCGGCCGGCGACGGCTTCTTCCGCCGGACCTGCTGCCTGTGGGTGACGCTGCCGGACGCCGAGGCGTGCGGCACCTGCTGCGTGCTGCGGCCGTCCGACGCGGCGTGACCGTGGTGTGACCGTGTGGTCACCGGAATGTCGGCGGCACGGTCTATCGTGACGGGATGCCCCGCAAGCGAGCGACGATCCGCGAGGTGGCGCGGGCGACCGGCCTGTCACCCGCCGCCGTCTCCTACGCCCTGCGCGGCATCCAGGTCTCCCCGCAGACCGTCGAGCGGGTCCGCGCGGTCGCGGCCGAGCTGGGCTACGAGGCCGACCCGATAGCCCGCGCCCTGGCCAGCGGGCGCACCGGCATGATCGGCCTGCTCTGCGGCTCGCTCGAAGACCTCTGGCAGCAGTCGCTGGCCGTGGGCATCAGCCGGGGCCTGCGCGAGCACGACCGCTACGCCCTGATCCTCGACGCCGTCGGCGACCCCGCCCGCGAGCGGGCCCTGGCCCTGCAGCTGCGCGACCAGCGCGTCGACGGCCTCATCGTGCAGCCGCTCGACCCGGCCGCGCCGTTCTGGCCGGAGCTGTGCGCGTCGCTGCCGGTGGTGGCGATCGGCGACTCGCTGCGCGGCACCGCCGCCGAGGTGGTCTTCGACAACCGGCGCGGGGTCACCCTCGCGCTCGAACACCTGCGCTCGCAGGGCCACCGCCGCGTCGGCGTGCTCACCCCGACGCGCCCCAGCACCCCCGACCGCCCGGCCGACGTGCACGTCATGGCCGAGGCCGAGCGGCTCGGCCTCCACATCGACATGGCCAGCGCCGCCCACGGCCCGTCCGGCGCCACGCGGGCCGCCCGCGACCTGCTGACCGGCGCCCGGCCCAGCGCCGTCTTCTGCTTCGCCGACTCGATCGCCTACGGCGTCTACGCCGCCGCCCGCGACCTGGGACTGTCCATCCCGGGCGACGTCTCGGTGATGGGCTACGACGACCACCCGATGTCGGGGCTGCTCACCCCGGAGCTGGCCACCGTCGACTGGAACATCGACGGCATCGTCTCGGCGTCCGTCCGCCTCATGAGCGAGGCGGCCGACGGGCGGGGTGAGCGCCGGCGCGTCGTCCAGCGTCCCACCCTGCGCGAGCGTGGTTCGGTGGCCGACCTCAGTCTCCGTCCGGGATGAGCCAGCTGAGCAGCCAGGTCACCACGCTGACGATGATCGCGCCGAGGAACGCGTCCGGCCAGAAGGCGTCGACATGGAAGGGGATGTCCAGCTGGCCCGCGACCCAGCTGGTCAGCAGCAGCATGGCGGCGTTGATGACGAGGAGGAACAGTCCCAGGGTGAGCACGATCAGCGCGCACCCGAGGCCTTTCACGATGGGCTTGACGATGGCGTTGATGATGCCGAAGATCAGCGCGACGATCAGGAGCGTGCCCCAGTAGGTGGCGGAGTTCTCCGGCGCGGTCACGTCGATGCCGTCGATGAACTGGACCGCCACCCAGAGCGCGACCGCGGCCGCCAGGGTTCTGATGATGAATCTCACGCTGCTTGATCCTCCCACTGACTGTGCCGGACCGATAGGCCAGGCTGGTTTCGATGCGTTACCGGCCCGCTCGCTGGGGAAAGAGGGGCTTCTACCAGGAAGGAGCGAGATGGACGCCACCGGACTCGAAACGCTGTCGGACAGCGAGCTGCACGAGCGGGCCGTGCGTTACGCCGTGCGCCATGGGGACCTCGGGTTCCTGTGGAACCTGCTCAAGGTGATCCCCGCCGCCGAGGCGGCCACCGGACACCACAGCGAGACGACGGCCGACCTCACCCGCGTGTCGGCGCTGCTCAGCGACGCGATCACGGCGGGTGAGGGAAACCTGGGGGCGGCGCTCCGTCCGGTCTATCTGGAATACCTGCGCGAGCACCCCGACGCCTAGCCGGCGAGCAGCGTGCCCGCTCCGCTGTAGGCGGCCAGTCCGGGAGTGCCGAAGAGCTGCCCGTCGAGGTCCACGATCAAGGTCTGGTACGGTCCCTCGGCGGCCAGTCCGGTGGCGAAGCGCCGGGCGACGGCCGGGCCCATCGCGTACATGGCGGTGGCGTAGGCGTCCGCCACGCCCAGGTCGGGGCCGAGCACGGTGACGGAGGACAGGTCCTGCCGGGGCTCGCCCGTACGGGGGTTCACGATCTTGGCGCGGCCGGAGGTCGCGACGGCCACGTCGTGCGCGAACAGGACCCGGCGCACCGCGCCGGTGCGCGGGTCGCGGACGCCGATGCGCCAGCGCTTGCCCGGGGAGACCGAGCCGCGCACCCGGATGTCGCCGCCGGCGTCGATGAGGTGGTCGACGGCGCCTGCCTGCGTCAGCGCCCGTGACAGGCGTTCCAGCGCCCAGCCCTTGATGTAGCCGGACGGGTCCACCTTGCCGTTGATCCGGGCGTCGAACCAGCCGTCGGTCGCGGCGCTCAGCTCGTCACAACGGTGCAGCACCTCGATGATCTCCGGCACCTGGCGCAAGGTCTGACCCCGGTTGAGCCGGCCGATCTGGCTTTCCTCGTCATCCGGGTCGAACGTCTCCTCCACCCAGCGCAGCCACCTGAACGCGTGGTCCAGCACGGGAGCCAGCTCCCGTGACGGCAGGGCGGTGCGGATGTCGACGCTCACGTGCGCGCCCATGAACTGTCCGGCGCGGGCGGTTCCGGGGAAAGCCATCACCTTTGCCTCCTTAGGCCAGTAACACTCTCATAACAGAGGTAATGTCGTCCTAAACGGACACCCTTGCTTGACCAGTCCTTTACCGGTTCCTTGCGGTGTGAACCTGGGTGCCGGGGACGGCCAGCCTGGACAGCGCGCCACGCACGTACCGCTGGAAGTCCCGAGGACCGGCGACGATCACCTCACGTTCGGCGATGTCCGGCACCTGCCTGCTCAGGCCGGAGGCACTCAGCCGCTCCTTGGCCCGGGGGTCGTGCTCGGCGCCGACCACCAGCACCACGCCGTGGCGATCCCGCAGGTCGAGCAGTTCGGCGGTGACCCGGTCGGTGCGGTAGACGGCGACGGTGTCGGCGCCCCCGCCGGCGAGCAGCCGCCGCAGCGCGGCGGGCTCCAGCCCGGCGGCGATGAGCACGGTGCCCTTGGTGCCGCGGGAGAGTCTCCGGTCGGCGCGCCGGTCGAGGACGCCTGCCGCCATCGCCATGGCCACCCCGTACACGGCCAGAGCCGCGCCGGTGACCGGGGAGGCGTAGCCGAGCCGGTGGGCGGCCAGCGGCGCGCACACCCCGAGCAGGAAGAGCAGAGGACCGAGGACGTTCCACTCGCTGGCCATGCCAGCCACCATGCGTGCCGAAGATGAGAGCCGGGTGAGTAGGGTCTAAATCATGGCTAACGTGCGGGTTGAGCGGACTGAGGACGGCGGTTTCGTGGCGACCAACGCCAGAGGCGCCGAGGTGCGGATGGGCGGCGGGACGGACGAGGGCGTGTTCACCCCGGTCGAACTCCTCCTGGCGGCGCTGGGCGGGTGCCACATCGTCACCGTCGAGCCGCTGACGGCCAAGCGGGGCCAGCGGCTGGTGCGCCTGGCCATGGAGATCTCCGCCGACAAGGCCGAGCCCAACCGGCTCGGGCCCATCACCGTCCGCTACGACGTCGAGCTGCCCTCGGAGGAGGCCGACGAGGTGTTCAGGGCGGTGGCGCACCGGGTGCACGAGAAGTACTGCACCGTGGGGCGTTCGCTGGAAGAGGGCACCGAGGTCCGGTTGGACATCCCGTAGCCCTGATTAAACGGATATTCGACTGCGTTATGACGCGGTCGTTGCATAGGCCCCGGTAGCGTCGTAGACAGGTCGGAAGCTGTGCGACCGACCGAGGACCTACACCGAAAAAGCAGACGGCGGAGGGGGACCGCTCGTCTGCGGCGCGGGACCGCCGGGGCTTTTGGGGGAAAGCCGCCGGCCTGGACCGCCAACCGGATCGGGGTCGGGCAGATTTGGGGGAACTGCCCGGCCCCGATTCTTGCGTAGGGGGCCGGGCAGTCGTGGGGACTGCCCGGCCTTCTGCGTGGAGCCCCCGTCAGCCGTCCGCCCCGATCAACCGAGCGCTGCGTATCGTACGGTCCCGTGACGAAAGTGCTCATCGACTGCGATCCCGGCATCGACGACGCCATGGCGCTGGCCCTCGCGGCGGGCGCCCCGGGCCTGGAGCTCGTCGGCGTGACGACCGTGGGCGGCAACGCCGACCTGGCCGTGACCACCAGGAACGCCCTGGCGCTCCGGGAGTTCCTGGACCTCGGCGACGTCCCGGTCGCCCCCGGCAGCCCCGGCGCCCTGCTGCACCCCGTGGTGCGCGCCGACCACGTGCACGGCCCCACCGGACTCGGCGACGCCGTGCTGCCCGAGCCGGTGCGCGCCGCGGCGGACGGGCACGCGGTCGACCTCATCATCGACACCCTGCGCGCCGCCCCCGGCGAGGTCACGCTCATCGCGATCGGCCCGCTCACCAACCTCGCGCTCGCCGTACGCAAGGAGCCGCGCGTCGTGGAGTGGGCCCGCGACCTCGTCATCATGGGCGGCTCCTGGACCCGCGGCAACCACAACCCCGCCGCCGAGTTCAACATGCTGGCCGACCCCGAGGCCGCCGCCATCGTCTTCGAGTCCGGCTGGACGGTGCGGATGCTGGGCCTGGACGTGACCCTCACGGCCGTCATCACCGCCGAGGTGCTGGACCGCATGCGCCCGCTCGGCCGCCTGGCCGAGCTCCTGGTCCCGGCCGCCACCGCCTACGGCACGGTCACCGCCGACGCCGGCCCGGCCGTCCACGACGCGTGCGCGGTGGCGTACGCGATGGACCCGACCCTGGTGACGATGACACCGGCGGTGGTGAACGTGGAGACCAGGGGCGAGTACACGCGGGGCATGACCGTCGTGGACTTCCGGACGGACGGCCGCGCCCCCAATGCGCTGGTCGGCACCCGCCTGGAGGTGGGTCGCTTCTGGGACGCGGTGCTGGCCGCGTACGGGAGGCTGGCGGAGCGCCTCGGCTGATCCACGCGTGGTGCGGGCAGTATGCGGTGGCTGATAGAGTTACTCGTGTTGCGGGCGCCGCTAGCTCAGTTGGTCAGAGCAGCTGACTCTTAATCAGCGGGTCCGGGGTTCGAGTCCCTGGCGGCGCACCATCGAGAAACCCCGGCTGGGTATATCCGAGCCGGGGTTTCTTCGTTCGACGCCCGGCCGGACGCGGCTGGGAGGTGCGCTCCCAGCCTGATTTCAGCCGAGCACAAGGAACGGCACCTGCGCGCCATCTCGTGACGGCATACTGACATATTGTTATGTCTCATACGCGTACTCAAGTATTCGCCCACCTCGATGTCCCCAACTCCTCCCTCTATCGGCGGATCATGAATGTCTTCATGGCCGGCAAGCGGCGCTTTGTGGTGCATCTGCGACCGGAGGACGTGGCGGAGGCTCTTCGCGGAGACGGCAGTGAGCCGGTTGTCCAGGAACAGGTCGACAACGCGCTGGACAGCTTGAATAAGTGGGGCAACCTGCGCGCCGATCCCGATACGGGCCGTGTCACCACGGTCGAGGACTTCTACCGCGCTCGTTACCTCTACCAACTCAGCCGTCAGGGCGAGGCCGCTGAGCGGGCGCTGGAGGTTTTCGAGCAGGAGCTGGGCCGCAGGGGCGAGCTCCAAGCGGTGGCACTGGAAGACATCCGAGTAAGGCTCCACGCGCTATCTGCTCTGAAGGGGCTGCCGGATCCGGCGGTGGTGCACAACCTCCTCCTGGAGATCATGAGCAGGCTGGACAGCCTGGCAGCCAACGCGAGCGCCTTCATCGGCGGGCTGCAGCGCACCATCGACCTGCAGGACATCCAGGAGGAGGCGTTCCTCGCCTACAAGGATCGATTGATCGCCTATCTGGAACGGTTCGTCTCGGAGCTTGTGGTCAAGTCCTTCGACATCGCGGACAAGATCCGGAACCTTGACAAGGTCGATGATCTGCTCAGGCTGGCCGCCGAACGGGAGGCGGCCGATGCGGCGCCGGACGAGGAGGACCCTGTCTGCTTGAAGCTGGCGGAGTGGCGTAACCGCTGGTCAGGCTTGCGGTCGTGGTTCGTGGGCGATCGTGCGCGTCCCTGTCAGGCCGATCTGCTGCGGACCAGGGCTCGCCAGGCGATTCCTGATCTGCTGGCCACGATCAGCGTGCTGCAGGAACGCCGCGCGGGTAGGAGTGACCGCTCAGCTGACTTTCGGGCCCTGGCGCGGTGGTTCGCCGAGTGCCCCACCGAGGCGGACGCGCACCGCCTGTGGCGGGCGGCGTTCGGGCTGACCTCCGCCCGGCACCTGACCGTGGAGGCCGAGGAGCCGGACGGGCTGCCGTCGGCCACGAGCTGGCTGGAGGCGCCGCGTACGGAGATCTCCGTCCGGCTGCGCGCCACAGGCAGCTATTCCAGACGAGGGGCTCCGAGCAAGGTCGTCGACCGGAGCAGGCAACGTGAGGAACTGGCAACGTTCGTGGCGGCGGAACGGGAACAGACGGAGCTGGCCCGCAAACGGCTGGCCACCGGCCGACCGGCGCTCCTGAGCCGGCTGGGCGAACTGGACCCGGTGGAGTTCCGGCTCTTCCTGCGCCTGCTGGGCGACGGGCTGGCGGCCGGGCCGGGCGAGGTGACGGCCAGGACCTCTGATGGCAGCCTGGAAATGCGGCTGAAGCCGGTGGACGGCTACGCGGAAATCAGGAC
Source organism: Nonomuraea corallina (assembly GCF_027620315.1). GTDB lineage: Bacteria > Actinomycetota > Actinomycetes > Streptosporangiales > Streptosporangiaceae > Nonomuraea > Nonomuraea corallina. The sequence continues at coordinate 7,087 of NZ_JAPNNL010000088.1, forward strand.
CGTGGACGGTGTGCTGCGCGGGCCCGACCATGAGCTGACGATTGTCGACTTGTCAGTGGTGCCTTATGGCGGCTGAGGTGGCAGATGTCCTGGACGCTCAGCGTGAGGAGGAACGCGGCAGGGCGATTCGGGCGCTGCTGCGTCATCCGCTCCTCACACCTGAGATGCCCGACTTCCGATTGGTGCGTAAGCACCAGGGCTGGTTGACGGACTGGTTCGCCCGCGAGGCCGGCTGGCCGTTGCACGCCGATACGGCGGTGGCCCGGCTTCGTAAAGTGCCGTCGCGTCACGTCGATGGCACCCGAGCCGCGCAGACCAGGGGAAAACTGGCTTTCAGCCGCCGCCGTTACGTGCTGACCTGCCTGGCGCTCGCGGCGTTGGAACGGGCTGACAGCCAGGTGACGCTGGGCTGGCTGGCCGAGCGGATGCTGGCTTTCGCGGGCGACCCGGACCTGCTCGCGGCCGGGATGGTGTTCACGCTCGGCACCCGTGAGGAGCGCACGGACCTGGCGACCGTGGCCGGCCTGCTGATCGGTGTCGGAGTTCTGAACAAGGTGGCGGGAGACGAAGCGGCCTATGTGAGCGGCTCCGGCGACGCCCTCTATGACGTGAACCGACGGGTCCTCTCCGTTCTGCTGGTGACCCGGCGCGGGCCCTCCATGGTGCGGTTCACCGACCTGGATGAGCGGCTGTCGGCGATCACCGAAGAGCTGGTTCCCAACACCGATGACGGGCGCCACCGGCTGATCCGGCACACTCTCACCAGGCGGCTGCTGGACGACCCTGTCGTGTACTACCGCGAGCTGACCGAAGCCGAGCGCGGCTATCTTGAACGCCAGCGCGGACCGCTGCTCAAGCGTCTCACGGACGCGACCGACCTGGTCGCGGAGGTCCGGTCGGAGGGGATCGCCCTGCTCGACCCCACCCGTGAGGCCACCGATCTGGGCATGCCGGAGGAAGGCACCGACGGGCACGCCACCTTGCTGCTCGCGGAGCATCTGGCCAATCATCTGCGCATGTATCCCGGAACGGCGGTGGAGACGGACCAGGCCAAGAGCGAGATGGAGCGCCTTGCCGCACAGCACCGCACCTTGTGGCGCAAGAATGCCTCGGTCCCGGAGTTGACCGCGGCCGCGATCCATCGGCTGGAGTCGCTCGGGCTCATCCGGATCCAGGCCGACACGATCGTCCCCCTGCCCGCGCTGGCCCGCTTCGGCTTCGCCGACCCTGTGATCATCGGGAAGAAGGACGCATGAGGAATCGCTGGCAGCCGCTCCGTACCGGCTTGGTGGACCTGTTCTACTACGACGACCAGGAATTCCGGTTCCGGGACGGGCGCATCCTGTTCAGAGGCAACAACGGCACCGGCAAGTCCAAGGTGCTGGCCTTGACGCTGCCATTTCTGCTGGACGGCGAACTGACACCGAGCCGGGTGGAGCCCGACGGGGATCCAGGCAAGAAGATGGAGTGGAACCTCCTGCTGGGCGGCCGGTACGAAGAGCGGCTCGGCTACACCTGGCTGGAGTTGAGCCGGGCCGCCGAGGACGGGGAACCGGTCTATCTGACCGTCGGGTGCGGGCTGAAGGCGGTCAAGGGGAAGGGCATCGCCGATCGCTGGTTCTTCGTCACCTCGAAGCGGGTCGGCCAGGACCTGTTCCTGATCGGCAAGAGCGGCACGGCGCTGACCCGCGACCGGCTGACCGAGGCGATCGGCCTGTCCGGTCAGGTCGTCCAGCAGTCCTCCGCCTACCGCAGGCTGCTGGATGAGCACCTGTTCCACCTGGGGACGGAACGGTACGAAGCGCTGATCAATCTGCTCATCCAGCTCCGCCAGCCGCAGCTGTCCAAACGCCCGGACGAGAAGAAGCTTTCGCAGGCGCTCTCCCAGGCCCTCGCGCCGCTCGACCAGGCGCTCATCGCCGACGTCGCCGCGGCCTTCCATGATCTGGAGCAGCAGCGTGAGGAACTGGCCGGGCTCAAGGACACCCGTGAGCACGTCCGCCGGTTCATGACGCGCTACCAGCGCTATGCCGCGGTCGCCGCCCGCAGGCAGTCCGGTCTGGTACGGCTCGCGCACTCCGCCTACGAGCAGGGCCAACGAGATCTGAACGCAGTGGCGGAACTGATCGCGGACGCCGCCCGGCGAGAGAGCGAAGCCGCCGCGTCCACCGAGAGCGCCCAGACCGAGCTGGCCGAGCAGAGCGCCGTCAAAGAGGAGCTCGCCGGCGACAGCCGGATCAAGGACCTGGACGCGGCCGAACGGTACGCCGGCGAAGCCCGTCAGGCCGTCACCGCCGCCCTGGAGTCGGTTGAGGCGGCCGAGAGCAAGGTCACCGAGCGGACCGTACGGCACGGCAAAGCCGAGCAGGCCGCGGCCGAGAGCGCACAAGCGCTGGCCGACTGCCGTGATCGCGCGCTGCCGCTGTCCGAGCAGACCGGGCTCAAGGCGGAGCACGAGCGCCTGCTGGAGACCGGTGAGCCGGTCGAGGCCGCCCTGAGGTCGCGGGCCGAAGCCATCGACCACGTCACCGCCCTCGCTCAGACGGCGGCCGAGCGTGAGCGCGATCTGGTCGCTGCCCGCACCCAGCTGACCAAGCGCGAGTCCCAGCGCGACGCGGCCGCCGACCGGCTGGCCACCGCCCGCGACGGGCTGGCCACCGCCGTCGCCGATCACGTCACCGCTTGGCGCCGGTATGGCCTGGGCCTTCGGGAGCTGCGCCTGCCCGATCCCGAGGAATACGACCTGGCCGGCTGGTCCGAGAGCCTGACCGGGCCGCACCCCGGCGAGGCGGCGCTGCGCGAGGCCGGGCTACGCCGTGGGCAGGAGCTCGCTCATGCGCTGGCTGCCGCGACCGTGGCCCTGGACGCCTACCGCGCCGAACACGATGGACTGGTGGCCGAGCATGACCGGTTGTCCGCAGGTGAGCAGGCCACACCGCGCGTGCCGTACACCAGAGGAGAAGACGTCCGTGAGGGCCGGCCGGGGGCGCCGCTGTGGGCGCTGACCGATTTCGCCGCCGGGCTTGACACCGATAGCCGGGCCGGGCTGGAGGCGGCGCTGGAGGCCTCCGGCCTGCTGGACGCCTGGATCACCCCGGACGGTCGGCTGCTGGATGCCGGAACCCACGATGTCATCGCGCTGCCCGGTGAACGGGCGCAGGCGCCCATCGGCCGCGTGCTGGTCACCTCCGACCCGGCGGCGCAAGCCGTCTTGGACAGCATCGGCCTGGAGGAACAACCGGGACCCTATGTGTGTGCCGACGGCCGCTGGAGTCTCGGACCGTTGCACGGAGCATGGGCCAAGCCGAGCGCCGAGTACATCGGCGCCACGGCTCGCGAGGAAGCCAGGCGGCGCCGTCTGACGGAGCTGGCCTTCCTGATCGACCAGGCTGCCGCCCAGGTACGGCAAGCCGAGGAGACGGTAGCGAACATCGGGGCGCGGCAGGAGCGGGTGACCGCCGAAGGGGCAGGACATCCGCCGGACAGCAGCGTACGGGACGCCCACACAGCGCTGGCCGGCGCAGCCGCTCGCCACGCGGATGCCGTGGCTGCGGTGGAGGAGCAGGAGAACGACGTCCGGTGGGCTCTGGACGACCTGACCTCGGCGATCGACGACCGGGAGCGGGCCGCGACCGACACCCGCCTGCCCGCCGATCTCCCCGGACTCGTGCGGGTACGGCAGGCCTTGGGCGCCTACCGCCAGGCTGTCACCGAGCTGCTGGCAGCAGCTCGCTTCCACGGAGAGCGGCAGGCCGAGGTGCTCACGTGGACGGGTGAGTTGCGCGCTGCGGAGCAGGGGCGGGAGCGAGCCCGGGAGGTTGAGCGCACGGCGCGTAGGCGGGCGGCGGAGGAGCAGGCGCGGCTGGAGACCTTGCGGGCCGCGATCGGTGCGTCGGTGGGGGAACTGCGGGAGCGGCTCGCCGAGACCAAGGCCAGGATCGCCGCGCTGACCGTTGAGCTCAAGCGGCTGGACCAGGCCCACCGCGAGGCCGTGGAGCAGCGCGCCAAGGCGGAAGGACGGCAGGAGCAACTCCGCGAGAACGCCGACGGCGTGGTCCGTCGCCGAGAGGAGGCCATCGAGGCGCTTCGCCGGTTCGCCGAAACCGGGCTGCTGGAGGTGGCCTGCGAGGTGGAACAGAGCGGCTCCTGGGCGGCCGATCCTGCGGTACGGCTCGCGCGACGCATCGAGCAGGCACTTTCGGAGGTCGACGACTCCGACGACGCGTGGCGCCGGGTCCAGGATGAGATCACCCGGCGCTACAGCGAACTGGCTGAGGCGCTTACCAGGCACGGCCACCACGCCGTCGCGGGCCTGTCGGACTGGTTCGTGGTGACGATCCAGTTCCAGGGCCGTGAGCGGGCGTCAGGCGAACTGGCCGCCCTGCTGGAAGCCGAACTGGACTACCGTGAGCGGACGCTGACCGCACGCCAGCGGGAGATCGTCGAGGAACACCTGGTCAACGACGTGGCGGCGCATCTGCAGCAGCTGATCTCCGACGCCGACGAGCAGGTCGGCCAGATGAACAAGGAGCTGAAGGAACGGCCCACCTCCACCGGCATGCTGCTGCGCATGTCCTGGGTGCCCGACAAGGACGCCCCCGCCGGATTGGCCGAAGCCCGCGCCCGCCTCCTACGCCAGGGCGCCGACCTGTGGTCGCCGGCAGACCGGACGGCCGTGGCCGACTTCCTTCAGGCCCAGATCGAGGCCGAGCGCAGCAGGGACGAGCATGGCACTTGGGCCGAGCATTTGCGGCGGGCGCTGGACTACCGTAGCTGGCACACCTTTGTGATCGAGCGCTACCAGGACGGTCGCTGGCGTCCCGCCACAGGGCCCGCCTCGGGTGGCGAGCGGGTGCTGACCGTCTCCTTGCCGCTGTTCGCGGCGGCCTCCTCCCATTACCGCTCCGCCCACCCGTATGCTCCGCGTCTGGTCACCCTCGATGAAGCCTTCGCCGGAGTCGACGACGACGCGCGGGCCAAGTGCCTGGGTCTGTTGACCACATTCGACCTGGACGTGGCGATGACCAGCGAACGGGAGTGGGGCTTCTATTCCACGGTGCCCGGCATCGCCACCCATCAGTTGGTCCGCCGCGACGGTATCGACGCGGTCCACGTGACCACCTGGGAGTGGGACGGAGCCAGGGCCGAACGCGTAGAGAGGGAGGCTTCCAGCCGGGAGCCCTCGGTGCCGTAGGGGGAGGATGGTCCGTGGTGAACGACCTCGACCGGCTTCGCCGTACTCTCGGCGGGGCCGGGCTGGCGCGCGTGGTGGCGCGCCTAGCAGATCGAATCGCTCACGATCGGGATTTCTACGCTCCGCTGATGCTCGATGAGGTCACGGACGAGGAGCGACGGGCGGTCGCCGCGCTGCTGGGCCGCAAGGACCGCGGCGCAGCCGGTGTCAGCGTGTCCCCAGCTGCGGTGGAGGCGACGCTGAGCCGAGCCGGGATCTGCGACGACCTGCGCTCCGCCGTGCTTGCGCTCACTGGGCCGGTGCCGGTACGCGCCGAGCAACAGGCTCGCCATGACCACGCTCGCGCGGAGCTGATGGCGGTCCTGGCCGGGTGCCGTCACGCGAGCGAGCCGTGGTTCGCCGACTGGAGCGCCGGGCTGGTCGCTGATGGCAGCTTGACCAAGGCAGTACGGCAAGGCGGTGAGGTCGTCCATCGGGCGCGTGCCGTCCTCGACCTGCTACCCGCCGCCCATCCGATCCCGATCAGCGTGCTGGCGGAGCGGGCCACCGGCGACACCAAGGCACTGGCTGGGACCCCGCTGGCCAGATTGGTGCTGCGGGCACTGGCGGATCGGATCAGCGCGCCTGTCTGGGCAACGGCGGAGGGACGCCGCGCGCTGTGGGAGTCGGCTGGAGTGATCGTGGACGACCTCGCGAGCCAGGTGCTCGTCCTGGGCCTTCGCGCGACTGGTTCGCCGCTGGCCGACTGGCTGAACGCGGCGGCGGACATGGCGACGCCCTTCCGGATCACGTTGCACCAGCTGACGATGACGCCGCTACGGGTGACCACGCCGCGGGTCTTCGTGTGCGAGAACCCCGCGGTGCTCAGAGCCGCGGTGGCGGTGCCTGGAGCGGCCCTGATCTGCACAGAAGGGATACCGTCGTTGGCGTGCCACCGACTGGTCGCCGCCTGCGCCGGGGCAGTGTGGTGGCGCGGCGACTTCGACTGGACGGGCATACGGACGACGGCCGACGCGCGGGCGAGACATGGGGCTACGCCCTGGCGGATGGACGTGGCCACCTACCGGCAGGCACTCGCGCGGGGCGAGTCCGAGGCGTTGAAGGGCAGTTCGGCCGACAGTCCTTGGGCGCCTGAGCTCGCGACGAAGATGGCGGCAACCGGACGAGCGGTTATGGAAGAACGGCTCATCGGTGAGCTTCTTGAGGACTTGGCCGCCTTCGATGACCCCATCCTGGGACGCTGAGCTGCGGACGAAGAGGACCGTTGGTTAGGACCGTTGGTGGCCAGGTGTCCGCCCGATGAGTCTTTGCCCGTGAGCTGCCGGGAGTTGAGGGCATGGGGGGAAGAGGCTCATCAAAGGAGAGGAACGGTGACATGACTGATGTTTCCGGTCAGGGGTCCGGCCCGGAGGACCAGCGGCGGATCCTGACGAACCGGCAGGGGCACCCTGTCTACGACAACCAGAACCAGCGGACGGTCGGCGCTCGCGGCCCCGCGACGCTGGAGAACTACCAGTTCCTGGAGAAGATCAGCCACTTCGACCGGGAGCGCATCCCCGAGCGGGTCGTGCACGCCCGGGGCGTCACCGCGTTCGGCTACTTCGAGGCGTACGGGAAGATCGGCGACGAGCCGATCAGCCGCTACACCCGGGCCAAGCTGTTCCAGGAGGCGGGCAAGCGGACCGACGTGGCGCTGCGGTTCTCCACCGTCATCGGCGGCCGCGACTCGGCGGAGACGGCCCGCGACCCTCGGGGGTTCGCGGTCAAGTTCTACACCGAGGACGGCAACTGGGACCTGGTGGGCAACAACCTGGCCGTGTTCTTCATCCGGGACGCGATCAAGTTCCCCGACGTGATCCACTCGCTCAAGCCCGACCCGGTGACGTTCCGCCAGGAGCCGAACCGGATCTTCGACTTCATGTCGCAGACGCCCGAGAGCATGCACATGCTGGTCAACCTGTTCAGCCCGCGCGGCATCCCGGCGGACTACCGGCACATGCAGGGGTTCGGCGTCAACACCTACAAGTGGGTCAACCAGCAGGGCGAGACCGTGCTGGTCAAGTACCACTGGATGCCCAAGCAGGGCGTGCGCAGCATGACCGAGGCGGACGCGGCGGCGATCCAGGCCAACGACCTCGGCCACGCCACCCGCGACCTGCACGAGGCGATCGAGCGGGGCGACTACCCCGAGTGGGAGCTGCTCGTCCAGATCATGAGCGACGACGAGCACCCCGAGCTGGACTTCGACCCGCTCGACGACACCAAGCTGTGGCCGGAGAACGAGTTCCCCGCCCGGCCGGTCGGGCGCCTGGTGCTCAACCGCAACGTGTCCAACAACTTCGCCGAGAACGAGCAGATCTCGTTCGGCACCGGCGTGCTGGTCGACGGGCTGGACTTCTCCGACGACAAGATGCTGGTCGGCCGGACGTTCTCGTACAGCGACACGCAGCGCTACCGGGTCGGCCCGAACTACCTGCAGCTGCCGGTCAACCAGGCGAAGAACGCCGAGATCAACACCAACCAGCGCGACGGCCAGATGACGTACTTCGTCGACACCGCCGGTGAGTCGCCGCACATCAACTACGAGCCGTCGCTGATCGACGGGCTGCGCGAGGCCGAGTACCCGACCGTGGACGAGGAGGGGCCGGTCCTCAGCGGGCGGCTGACCCGCAAGCGCATCCCGAGGACCAACGACTACACCCAGGCCGGGCAGCGCTTCCGGCTCATGGAGGACTGGGAGCGCGACGACCTGGTCCTCAACTTCGTGACGAACCTCAAGGAGTGCGACCGGCGCATCGCCGAGCGCATGGTCTGGCACTTCCTCATGGTCGACGACGAACTGGGCCTGCGCGTGGGCGAGGGACTCGGCATCACGCCCGACGACGTCAAGCACCTCAAGCCGCTCGCGACCCAGGACCTGACCAAGGAGGAGATGGAGCGCCTGGCCAACCTCGGCAAGAACGGGCCGCGCGAGGTGGGGGGCCTCAAGATGACGCACTGCGTGCCCAACGAGCGGGCCGCGCACGCCGAGAGGTAGTCACCCCAGGCGGCGCAGCAGGGCCTGCTTCGCCGCGCTGAACTCCTCCTCCGTCAGCACGCCCTGGCGGTGCAGCTCGCCGAGCTCCGACAGGTGACGCAGGATCGTCTCCGTCTCCGCCGTCGTGCTCGGCGGCGGCGGAGGGAGCTCGGCGGGCCCGCGCGGGATGCGGGCCAGGACGGCCGCCGCCACCAGGCAGGTCGTCCCGCCGAAGCGCTGCATCCCCCACGCCACGCAGCGCGGGTCCTTCTGCGGCTGCTTGAGCGGCCCTTCGCCCTTGAGGCGGAAGCGCAGCATGCCGTGGCTGATGCCGGTCTGCGGCTTCCACTCCACGCCCGTCAGGTCCGTCACCGCGAACTCCTGCGGGCCCGCCTCCTCCTTGGACGTCGAGGCGAACCCGGTCCACTCGACGCGGACGCGCTCCCCGTCGAAGCTCACCGTGCCGTCGCCCGCGGTCGCCGTGATCGGCACGGCCGGGCCGGGCAGCAGGAACTCCTCGCACGGCCCCGCCGAGGTCTGCCAGACCGCGAGGCTGTCGCGGATCTCGTCGGCGAAGTACTCCGCCGCGCCGGTGCGGTCCTTCGGGATCTGCAGCCGGTACGGGTCGGCGGGCGCGGTGAGCGAGCCCGCCACCGCGTCGGTCAGCGGGTCGGCCCCCTTGCGCAGCCGCAGCCGCAGATGGCCGCCCTTGCGCGCGGGCTCGAACGTGACCCCCGCGATCGCCTCCAGCGGGACGACCAGCTCGCCCAGCGTCTTCCGCACCTCGTGCACGTCGCGGCCGCTGCCGGGCACGATCCTCAGGGTCTCACCGTTGAACGTCCACACCCCGTCGGCAAGCGCGATCTCAGCCATGATTGCCAGCCTAGTGGGGCGAAACGGTCACGCACCGCGCTGATCGGGCTCCGGCCAGGACCGTCCGGCCGTTACCGGCTGACCCCGTCGGCGGAGCGCTCCAGCAGCGTCAGGTCGGCGCGGGTGGGCAGGCTCTCCCAGTCACCCTGCGAGGTGACCGCGAACGCCCCCGCCGCGCAGGCCGTGCGCAGCCGCTGGTCGGGCTCGGCGCCCTCCAGCCAGTCGGCCAGCCATCCGGCGGCGAACGCGTCGCCCGCGCCCACCGGGTCCACCGCGGTCACCTGGTAGGCCGGCGCCCGGCGGCAGACCCCGTCGGACCACTCGACCGCGCCCCGCGACCCCAGCTTGACCAGCACGTGCCGCGGCCCCAGCGCCGCCAGCGCCGCCGCCGTCGCGGCCGGGTCGTCGAGCGGGGCGTCGGCGGCGATCAGGCGGGCCTCGTCCGCGGTGGCGAACAGCACGTCGACCCGCCCCGCCACCTCGCGCAGCCACGCGCCCGCCGCCTCCTGGCTCCACAGCGCCCTGCGGTAGTTGACGTCCAGCGACACCGGCACTCCCGCGTCCCGCGCCTCCTCCACGGCGTGCCGTACGGTCGCGCGGGCGGACTCCGACAGGGCCGGGGTGATCGCCGTGACGTGCAGCACCCGCGCGCCTCTGATCAGGGCGGGGTCCAGGTCCTCGGGCCGCAGGCGGGAGCCGGCGCCGCCCGCGCGGTAGTAGCGCACGTCGACGTGGTCGGCCGTACGCCTGCCCTTGATCATCAGCCCGGTCTGCGCCTCCAGGTCGGGGATGGCCCGCACGTCCACGCCCTCGCCCGCCAGGGCCGAGCGGATGAGGTCGCCGAACTCGTCCGCGCCCACCCGGCCCACCCAGCAGGCCGAGCGGCCCAGCCGGGTCACCCCGACCGCCAGGTTGGACTCGGCGCCGCCGAGACCCAGGTCGAAGTCGCGGGCGAAGCGCAGCGGGCCGGTGCGGCGGGAGACGAACAGGGCCATCGTCTCGCCGAAGGTGACCAAGTCTGTCGCGGAGTCGAGTTCGGGCACGGGCAGAAACCTATTTCGGCGCGGGCCCGTACGCCAGCCGCCAGGGCCGGGAGGGGCGAAGACCGGCGCGGTTCCCCAGGCCGGCCCCAGGCTCATACGGGGTCAGGGTCTGACGTGGGGGCGGACGGGCGAGCGGGGGCGGGAGAAGACGGCGCCGAGCCGCTCGGCCGCCCGGCGGGCGTCCCGGAAGGTGACGGACGCGGCCAACGCGACGGCGACCACGGCCGCCGCAGACGGCCACCGTAACCCGGGCCGGCGGGGCCGGGAGGGCGGGAGGCAGGCCCGCGCCCAGGAGCGGGTCTCCTCGCGCGGCCGGTCGAGCCAGCCGCGCAGGCGCGGCCAGGCGTGGAAGAGCGCGCGGCTGGCCGGGGCCAGACGGTCGCCGGTGACGGCCACCAGCGTCCCGGCCTCGGCGCGGGTGGGAGGGACGGCGACGCCGGGCCGGACCAGCAGCCCCGTCTCCAGCAACCGGGAGAGCACCGGCTCGACGGGCCCGTGGGCGACGACCGCCGCCGTGCCGGAGGCCAGCTCCACCAGCAGGTCCCTCAGCCGGGCCCGCTCGCCGGCGGTCAAGGACGCGTACAGCTCCTCCGCCACCTCGCCCAGGGCGGGCGGCCCCGGCAGCGGCGGCACCCGGGCCGGCGTCGGGATCACCAGGCCGGCGGCGCCGGGACGGGACGCCGGGTCCTTGGACAGGGCGCGCGCCACCGGGTCGCGCAGCCGGGGCGGGAGCACGGTCACGTCCGGGTCGCAGGACAGCACGCGGTGCATGACCTCGCCCATGGACCCGCCCCGGAACGGGTCCGCGCCCGTGGCCGCGAACAGCACCAGCGCGCCCCAGGCGAACACGTCGCCCGCCGCCCCCGGCCGCGTGCCCGTGACGACCTCGGGGGCGAGGTAGGTGCGGGCGCAGCCGACCACGCCCGGCCCGCCGGGACAGATGACCTTCGGCCCGTCGCCGGTGATCAGCACCTTGCCGGGCCGCAGGTCGCCGTGGGCCAGGCCGGCGGCGTGCAGGCAGGAGAGCGCCGACGCCACGGCCGTGGCCAGCGCGACGAGTTCCTCGCCCGCGTACGGGCCGCGCAGGGCGACCGCCTCCCGCAGGGACGTCCCGCACGCGAACTCGCTGACCACGTAGGGGGACGGCCCGCAGGGCCGGACGTCGAGCACGCCGGCCAGGTGCGGGTGCGTCACCGGCCGGAGGCGGGGGAGCGGGCCGCGCGGGACCCGGACCGCGAAGCGGCGGCCCGCGTCGTCGTAGGCGTCGTAGACCACGCCGTGCCGGCCCGCGCCGAGCCGCCCCGCCAGCCAGTAGCCGCCGAGCTGCTCGGGATCGCCAGGCACCGAACGCATCATCAGAAGGCTTAGACGCGGCCGGACGCGCATTGGTTGCGCAGGGCTCCCGGGCACCACAGGCCCCCCGCGCGCCTCGGGGAGCCCGTGGGTGATGATCATTATGTCAGGAAATCGGATCTTGAGAGCCAGTCGGGCCGCAGCACGGACATCACCACGGCGTCGTGCCAGGCGCCCTCCCAGCGCAGGGCGTCGCGGAGCCGGCCCTCCTCGACGAAACCGAGCTTCTTGTAGACGTGCCGGGCCCGGTCGTTGAACGCGAACACCTCCAGGCTGATCCGGTGCAGCGGCGTGGTGCCGAAGGCGTGGCCGAGGGTGAGCGCGATGGCCTCGGTGCCGTACCCCTTGCCGAAGGCCCGCGCGCCGATCAGCGCGATGCGCAGGTTGCACGACAGGTTGGCCGGGTCGACCTCGTTGAGCACCACCTCGCCGACGTACTCGCCGACGTACTCGCCGCCGGCCTCGATGGCCAGGTCGAGGCGGTCGGACTGGTCACTCCTGGTGGCGCACCAGCGGCGGCACGCCTCGGGGTCGAAGGCGGCGTGCGAGCCGGTCAGCCGCCGCACCTCCGGATCGGAGACCAGCGCGAACAGGCCGTCGGCGTGCTCGGGCCCGACCGGCCGCAGCGTCACCCGCTCGCCGGTCAGGACAGGCTTCTCGGAGAACATCGCCCCTGGTTATCAGCCCTGCCCGGAGGCGGGCAAGCCCATATCGCGCAACACGGCCGCCAGCACCTCCTCCGGTTTCAGCGCGCCCACGTCATACGTCAGATCCGCCACCTCCCGGAAATGACGCTCGCGCCGGGCGCGCATGTCGGCCGGGGAGAAGCCGGGCCGGTGGTCACTGGAGCGCATCCGTTCGGCGAGCACCGCGTCCTTCGCGTCGAGCCAGATCACCAGCGCCTCGCGCATCGCCTCGCGGGCCGGGGCGCTCTCCACCGTGCTGGCCGCGGCGGCGATCACCTTCGGCTCGCCGGCGAGTTGCTGGACCAGATGCTCGGCCTCCCGCGCGTGCAGCACGTCGATGCCCTCGCGGGCGGCGAACTCGGCGGCGCTGCCCCCGTACTTCTCCTTCAGAAAGGGGTCGCTGTCGCTGAAAGGAAGCCCGAGAGCGCCGGCGATGAGGCGGCCTACCGTGCTTTTACCGCTTCCCATCAGCCCTATCACGACGATGGGTTTGTTTTTCCTCATGTGGATAGAGGTTCCTCGTGTCAAGGAGGTAAATCAAATGACCATCGCCGGAAGCATCATCCTCATCATGCTCGGCGCGATCCTGACGTGGGCCGTCGAATTCGATCTCGCCGGTGTGGACATCAATGTCGTCGGTGTGATCATCATGCTCGGTGGGCTGGTCGGGCTCCTGTTCGCGCTCTACCGGATCCAGGTTGCCCGCAGGGCGGTCGGCCCCATCGAGGAGCCGGTCCATCGTCACGAGATCTACGAGGAGCCTGAGGCACGCAGGACGACCGTGTACGAGGAGCGTCGCCGTTACGACGAGCCGCCGTTGTAAGGAGGTGGGGCCGCGCATGCCGGCCAGAGAGGAACTCCCGTCCACCGTCCGCCGCTCCCCGAAGAAGGCGCAGGACACGTGGATGAAGGCGCACGACTCAGCCGTCGAGACGTACGGCGAGGGCCGGCGCGCCCACATGACGGCTTTCTCCGCGCTGAAGCACTCCTTCGAGAAGGTGGGCGACCACTGGGAGCCGAAGGCGGAGAAGGGCCCGTCGGACAAGGGCGCGACGGACCGCTCGGGACGTACGGCGGAGGGCGTCGACGCCAACGCCAGCAAGGAGCACCTGCGGCGCGTGGCCGCCGAGCTGGACATCAGCGGCCGTTCGAAGATGACCAAGCAGGAGCTCGTGGACGCCATCAAGAAGGCCAACAGGAAGGCGACCGCCAAGGCGCGTCGCTGATCGGCACCGCGTGGGGATGGGTCGGCCGCCGGAAGGGCGGCCGGCCCGCCCCACGCTCGTGCCGCCCGGGGATGGGTCGGCGTGGGCCTCGGCTCGCCGCCCCGGGCGGAGCCCTCAGATCAGTCTCTCGACGGCCGCGACGATGGCGTGGCGGTCGACGCGCGCGTCGGCGAGCTGCTCCTGCGGCGTGGCGGAGCCGGGCATGTTCTGCACGGCCAGCTTCACCACCCGCGGCCCCAGCTCGCAGACCGCGTCCAGCACGGCGTCGCCGAGCCCGCCCTCCGGCCGGTGGTCCTCCACCGTGATCAGGTTGCCGGTCGTGGTCGCCGCCTCCACCAGCACCGCCTTGTCGATCGGCTTGACCGAGTACATGTCGAGCACGCCGACCCGCACCCCGCCGGCGGCCAGCGTGTCGGCGGCGGCCAGCGCCTCGTGCACGGTGATCCCGGCGGCCACGACCGTGGCCCGGTCCGACGTCGAGCGGCGCAGCACGCAAGAGCCGCCCACGGGGAAGCGCTCGCCGGGCGGGTGGATGACCGGCGTCGCGCCGCGCGTGGTGCGCAGGTACGACACGCCGGCCAGGTCCGCCATCTCCACGGTCAGGGCCGCCGCCTGGTTGGCGTCGCACGGGTAGAGGACGGTGCTGTCGTACACGGCCCGCATCATGGCCAGGTCCTCCAGCCCCATCTGGGACGGGCCGTCCTCGCCGATGGACACCCCGGCGTGCGAGCCGACCAGCCGGATCGGCGACCGGCTCACCCCGGCCATCCGGATGAAGTCGTACGCCCTGGTGAGGAAGGCGGCGAAGGTGGCCGCGTACGGGACCCAGCCGCGCGTGGCCATGCCCATGGCGGCGGCGACGAGCTGCTGCTCGGCGATGTACAGCTCGAAGAACCGTTCCGGGAACGCGTGCGCGAACTCCTCGGCCTTGGTCGAGTCGGCGACCTCGCCGTCGAGCGCCACCACGTCGCCGCGCGCGGCGCCCAGCGCGGCCAGGGCCTCGCCGTACGCGCTGCGGGTCGCCACCTGGTCGCCGACCTTGTACTCGGGGAGGACCAGCTCGCCGCCCTCGAACCGCCGCGGCTCGGCCCAGCGCTCCGGGCGGCGCACCGTCACCCGCAGGTCGCGCCGGCCGCCCAGCTCCGCGACGGCCACGTCCGGCTCCTTCAACGGCTTGCCGTGCTTGCCCTCGCGGTCCTCGACCGCCCGCACGCCCGCGCCCTTGCGGGTCGCGGCCAGGATCGCGACGGGCCGCCCGCGGGTGTCGCGCGCCTGCTCCAGCGCCTCGTGGATCCGGCCGGGGTCGTGCCCGTCGACCTCGATCGTGTGCCAGCCGAACGCGCCGAACCTGCGCGCGTACGCCCCGGTGTCCCAGCCGTGCCGGGTGGGTCCGCGCTGGCCCAGGCGGTTGACGTCCACGATCAGCGTCAGGTTGTCCAGTCCCGTGTCGCCGGCCTGCTCCGCCGCCTCCCAGATGGAGCCTTCGGCCAGCTCGCTGTCGCCGCACAGCACCCACACCCGGTACGGTCCGCGCTCCAGCCGCCCGGCCATCGCGACGCCGACCCCGACGGGCAGACCCTGGCCGAGCGAGCCGGTGGCCACGTCCACCCAGGGCAGTCTGGGCGTCGGATGCCCCTCCAGGCGGCTGCCGCGCTTGCGGAACGACAGCAGTTCGTCGTCGGTGATCACGCCCACCGCCTTGAACAGGGAGTACAGCAGGGGCGAGGCGTGGCCCTTGGAGAAGATGAGGTGGTCGTTCGCCGGGTTGCCGGGGTCCTCGAAGTCGTAGCGCACATGGTGGGCGAGGAGCACCGCCATCAGATCGGCGGCGGACATCGACGAGGTCGGGTGGCCGGAACCCGCCGCCGCGGCGGCTCTCACCGAGTCGACGCGCAGTTGCGCCGCCAGCTCGCCGAGAAACCGCAGATCTTGCTCAGCCATGGTTCCCTCCGATCGTTCTCACTCCGATCGTTCCCGGGGGCGCCTACCCGTGGGGGATGGGGCGAATCGCGGGCCCGGCGCCCGCGCGGAGAACGCGAAACGGCCGTTCCGCGGTTCCGGGAACGGCCGTCCTGGTGGAGCGGAGTCGGTTCTGTCAGCGGGAGGACTTCCTGGTCACGGCCGCGCTCGCCACCGCGCCGGCGGCGGCCAGGGTGAGCAGGACCGCGCGGCGGTGCTGGGAGAGCCACAGCTGGAGGCTGCGCGCGTGCGGATGGTGGTGGCCGGAGTCGTCGTGGCCGGGAACCTCCTCGACCGGCTCCCACAGGTTCGCGGCGTCGCCGGCGGGCTGCTCGCCGGACTGCCGCGGCTGGCCGGCGGTCCTGGCCAGGTAGTGGTCCACCAGGGCGGGGGCGACGCGCTGGGCCATGAGGACGGCCGCGGTCCCGGCCCCGACCCAGTACTCCTTGCGTTCCGGGTGCGCGGCCGCGTGCACGATGCCTCGGGCGGCCACCTCCGGCTGGTGGACCGGGGGCTTCGGCCGCGGACGACCGCCCGCCTGCGACGGCGTCGAGCCGAGGCGGGGCGCGTTCATCGCGGGGAGCTGGACCGTGGTGACCCGGATGCCGCTCCGCTCCGCCAGCAGCTCGGTGCGGAGCGACTCGGTGAAGCCCCGGATGCCGTGCTCGGCCCCGCAGTACGCCGACCGCAGCGGGACGGACCGGTGCGCCAGGGCCGAGCCCGTCTGCACGATCGTGCCCCGGTTCCTCGGCCGCATCAGCTCCAGGGCCACTCTGGTCCCCCAGACGCACCCCAGGTACGTGACCGCGGTCGTGCGCTCGTACTCCTCGGGGGAGATGTCGGTGAACCGGGCGGACACCGACGAGGACGCCGCGTTGATCCACACGTCGATGGGCCCCAGCTCGGCCTCGATCCGCTCGGCGGCCTTGCGCACCTGCTCGTAGTCGGCGACGTCCGCCTCGTACACCTGGGCGATGCCGCCGGCCGCGCCGACGTCCACCGCCGCCGCGCCGAGCCCCACGGCGCCGCGGGCGACCAGCGCCACCTTGGCGCCCTTGGCGCCGAGCTCGCGGACCACCGCCCGGCCCACACCGCCGCTCGCGCCCGTGACGACGACCACCCTGTCCTGGAGGATGTGGGGAGCCATGGGGGTGATCAGCCCGCCTCTCCGACGTCGCGGTTCTTCTGCCGGCGGACGGCGAGCGCGATGTCGACCGCCGTGATGATCGCGAGCACGATGGCGATCCCCGTCATGATCCAGGCCTGGGAGATGACGCCGAGCACCGCGAAGGCGAACAGGAACACCAGGATGAAGGAGCCGACCCTGATGTGGGCCACGTCGCGAGGCGTGGCGGGCACCATCGCATGACCCTTCTTGTCCTTGGTCTCGACCCAGTTCTTGTCTTCACTCATGAGGACTCACCTGCCCTGGCCGTTTGCCCTTTAACGCGGCGGGTAGCCCGGCGGGCGTGCCCGACCTGCGTCCCAGCGACCCCAACGAGCCCGGGATCACCCGGCGCCGGAGAGGCCGGGGATTCAGCTACCACGACGCGCGCGGCGAGACCATACGCGACCAGGCGACGCTGGCCAGGATCAGGGCCCTGACCATCCCGCCCGCGTGGACCGACGTGTGGATCTGCCCCTCCCCGCACGGGCACCTCCAGGCGGTCGGCACCGACGCGGCCGGGCGCCGCCAGTACCGCTACCACGACGTGTGGCGGCAGCGGCAGGACGAGGCCAAGTTCGACCGGGTGCTGGAGCTGGCCGAGCGGCTGCCCGCGTTCAGGAAGAGCGTCGACGAGCAGCTCAAGGGACGCAAGCTGACCAGGGAGCGGGTGCTCGCCGCCGCGGCGCGGCTGCTCGACGTCGGCTTCTTCCGCGTCGGCGGCGAAGGCTACGACAGCTACGGCCTGGCCACCCTGCGGATGGACCACGTGACCTGCGGCCGCGGCACGATCACCTGCTCGTACCCCGCCA
This sequence comes from Nonomuraea corallina, assembly GCF_027620315.1. Taxonomy (GTDB): domain Bacteria; phylum Actinomycetota; class Actinomycetes; order Streptosporangiales; family Streptosporangiaceae; genus Nonomuraea; species Nonomuraea corallina. The sequence goes on from NZ_JAPNNL010000088.1 coordinate 24,414, forward strand.
AGGGCGACGTGCCCCGCGAGGTCGAGGTGGCCGACCCGGGCGCCTGCCGGGTCGTCAGGGCGCTGAAGGCGCTGCGCGCCGATGGCGAGCTGCTGCGATACCAGGGCGAGAACGGCTGGGTGGACGTGCGCAGCGAGGACATCAACGACTACCTGCGCGAGACCATCGGCGAGTTCACGGCCAAGGACTTCCGCACCTGGCACGCCACGGTGCTGGCCGCCGTCGGGCTGGCCGTCTCCCGCATGGCCGACAGCGACACGGCCAGGAAGCGGGCCGTGAGCCGGGTGGTCCAGGAGGTCGCCGAGTATCTCGGCAACACCCCCGCAGTAGCGCGGGCGTCGTACGTGGATCCGCGGGTGATCACGGCGTACGAGGAGGGCAGGACGATCGCCCACGCGCTCACCGAACTGGGCGCCGACGTGGACTTCGGCAAGCTGGCCACCCACGGTGAGGTGGAACAGGCCGTCATCCGCCTCCTTCGTACCGTTTGAGCGGTTCTTTGCCGGGCATGCGCGGCAAAGAGTAAAGGGAGGAAAGCGATGGAAGCTCCGCAGTACGTCGCGGCCCGCGTCCAGGCGGCGCTGGCCGAGGACGTCCGCACGCACGAGCTGGGCATCCGCGTCGACGTCAGAGGCGATCAGCTGTTCCTGCGCGGCCAGGTGAGCGGCGCCGAACAGCGTGAACGGCTCGGCGAGGTGGCACGGGAGATCGCCCCGGATCTGCGCGTGCACAACGAGATCAACGTCGTCGAGGTCAACCGGCCAGGAGAGGATGAGCGACTTGACTGATCTTCGCATCGCGGCCGTGGGAGACATCCACCTGGGTGAGGACGTACGCGGCCAGTACCGCAAGAGCCTGGACGGGATCGACGAGCGCGCGGACATCCTCATGGTGGCCGGCGACCTGACCCGGCACGGCACGCTGGCGGAGGGCAGGGTGGTGGCCGACGAGCTGCGCGACCTGCCGATCCCGGTCGTGGCCGTGCTCGGCAACCACGACTACCACTCCGACCTGCAGCACGAGATCGCCGGTGAGCTGCGCGACGCCGGCGTCATCGTCCTCAACGACGAAGGCGTCGTCATCGAGTGCGCCGGCACCCGGCTGGGCGTGGTCGGGGGCAAGGGCTTCGGCGGCGGGTTCGCCGGCAAGTGCGCCAGCGAGTTCGGCGAGCGCGAGACCAAGAACTTCGTCCGGCACACGCGGCTGATCGCGGAGTCCTGGCAGAAGGCGCTCAAGGAGATGGACGTCGACCGCAAGGTGGTGCTCTCGCACTATTCGCCCATCAAGGAGACGCTGGAGGGCGAACCGCTGGAGATCTACCCGTTCCTGGGCAGCTACCTGCTCGCCGAGGCGGTCGACACGGCGGGCGCCGACCTCATCCTGCACGGTCACGCGCACAAGGGCTCCGAGAAGGGCATGACCTCCGGCGGCATCCGGGTGCGTAACGTCGCCCTGCCGGTGCTCGGCGCCGCGTACGCCGTCTACCGCCTGTCGGGCGACTGACACCGCGAGACACCGAGAGACACCGAGAGACACCGAGAGACACCGCGACCCGGCGCCGGCGAACCGGCGTCGGGTCAGCCTGCCGCCGGGTCAGCCTGGCGCAACCGAAGCGAAGCCCTTCCCGGGGTCACCCCGGGAAGGGCTTCAATAGGTACAACTCCGTCTTTATCTATGACAATTCATTGGGGCCGGCATAACCACCGGCCCAATGAACGGGCGTGTGGGGCGTCCGAAAACGCCCTACACATTGAAGATGCTGACCCCGCCGGGGCCGACCAGGAACCCCAGAACGATCAGGACGATCCCCCACAGGAGATCGCGACGGGCCAGAATCACATAGATGCCGGCGATGACGAGAATCACTGCGATGATCCAGAGCAAAGTAGCCATGCCTCCGCTACTGCCCCTCGGGCGGACCCTTTAACATGTTTTCCTGTTCAACCTCGGGCAGGAAAAGTTCATGACGACTTTCGGCTACTTGTTGTCCGCGGAGGAACACGGTCCCCAGGAGTTGGTCCGGCAGGCCAAGGCCGCCGAGCGCGCCGGGTTCGAGTCCCTGTGGATCTCCGACCACTTCCACCCCTGGCTGGACGCCCAGGGTCAGTCGCCGTTCGTGTGGACGGTCATCGGCGCGCTGGCCGAGGCCACCTCGCTGCCCATCGCCACGGCCGTGACCTGCCCGCTGGTCCGCGTCCACCCGGTGATCGTGGCCCAGGCGGCGGCCACCAGCGCGGCGATCACCGGAGGCCGGTTCCGGCTCGGCGTCGGCACCGGCGAGGCGCTCAACGAGCACGTCATCGAGTCGCGCTGGCCGCCCGCGGCCGAGCGGCGGGAGATGCTGGAGGAGGCCGTCGGGCTCATGCGCGAGCTGTGGACCGGCAAGCTCGTCTCGCACCGAGGCCGCCACTACCAGGTCGACACGGCCAGGCTCTACACGCTGCCCGACGAGCCGCCGCCCGTCTACGTCTCAGGTCTCGGGGAGACCTCCACCGAGCTGGCCGGACGGATCGGCGACGGCTTCGTCACCACCCGGCCCAGCGCCGAGTCCGTCGAGCTGTTCCACAAGTCGGGGGGTTCAGGCAAGCCGGCGGTGGGCGGGCTCAAGGCCTGCTACGCGGCCGACGAGGCGAGCGCGCGGCGGACCGTGCACCGGCTCTGGCCGACCCAGGGCATCAAGGGGGAGGCGTCCCAGATCCTGCCGCTGCCCCGCCACTTCGAGCAGCTCGCCGAGTCGGTGACGGAGGAGGAGGCCGTGGGCGGCAGCCCGTGCGGCCCCGACCCCGAGGTGCACGCGCAGGCCCTGCGCGCGTACGTGGAGGCCGGCTTCGACGAGGTGTACGTGGGCCAGATCGGGCCGGAGCAGGACGCCTTCTTCGACTTCTACGCGCGGGAGGTGCTGCCCCGGGTGCGCTAGTCGGACTTCATCAGCTTGGCGTACGCGAGGTGCAGCCAGTCGGAGGCGGCGACGGCCGTCATCGCCGCCCCGGCCAGCCTCGTCGCCCGGGGCGCGAAGACCAGACCGATGGCGTATCCCGTGGCGGCCCACTGGGCGATGCAGAACGGGCAGCTCACCAGCTCGCCCACCGTGTTGCGCGGCTCCTCCTTCAGCTCCGACGGCCCGCTCACCCCCTGGAAGCGGGTGAACGGCGCCCTGATCGGGCTGGTGACGGGGTCCTTGGCCAGCAGGCGCGACAGCTTGTGGGTGCAGGCCGCCATCAGGCTCACGTCGATCAGGCCGATCCGCTCGGGCGGGCGCCTGCCGGTGAGCTTCGCGGCCAGGGTCGCCGCCGCCACGACCGTCCCGTACACGCCGATGATGCGGACATAGGTGCGCAGGGGCCTGTCGTGATCGCCCTCGTACTCCTGCCCGGTCTTCTCCAGGAACTCCGTCATGGGTCGGCGCGCTACCCAGAACCCGTCATTCTACGCTTCAGAGCAGGCCTATTCGGCGATCGGGAGGGTAGCCGCCCTTCATGAGCAGTCACAGCCATGAAGTCACTGACGCCATCCTTGACACGCTCAAACGGGCGAGCTCCGGACTGAAGGACGCGAACGTCAAGTTCGCGCTCGCGGGAGGGTGTGCCGCGTACGCGCGGGGCGCGGCGCCGTCCCTGCACGACGTGGATTTCGTGATCACCGAGCACGACGTCCCCGCCGCCCTGGAGGCGCTGCGGGGCATCGGGTTCCAGACGGCCAAGCCGCCGGAGGACTGGCTGGTCAAGGCGTACGACGACGGAAGGCTCGTGGACCTGATCTTCCGGGTTTCGGACCGTGAGGTCACCGACGAGCTGCTGGACCGGGCGGAGCCGATGAAGGCGTCGGCGGTTATCGTGCCCGTCCTGGAGGCGACGGACCTGGTGATCTCCTGGCTCATGCCGCTGTCGGAGCACGCCTGCGACTACGGCGCGCTGCTGCCGCAGGTGCGGGCGCTGCGGGAGCAGGTCAACTGGGGCCGGGTCGCCGCCGTGACCGGGTCCTCGCCGTACGCGGCCACCTTCCTGACGCTGCTCGAACGGCTCGGCGTGCTGGAGTCGCCGATCGAGCCCTCGGGAGACACCTCCTGGCCGTGAGCCTGCCGTGAGCCACGGACACCGCTGCGGGCCGCGTCACGGGGGACGC
>NZ_JAPNNL010000089.1 GCF_027620315.1 Nonomuraea corallina
GGCTGTCGCCCGGTCACGGCCTGCGTGCGGAGGCCGGTCGCCTACAGGCCGACCTTCACGCCGTCCAGCATCTCGATGTGCTCGAGGGTCTCCTCCTCGCCGTCCTTCGGCTTGGTGCTGGAGTCACCCTCGCTCGGCGCCTTGATGGTGACCTTGGTGCCCCAGCCGGTGTAGCGGGTGTCGATGCTGACCGTCTCGCTCTTCTTCGGCGCGCCGTCGAGGACGCCCAGCGGGTACGTGGTCACCAGCCGCGTCGGCAGGCCCTTGGCGTTGACGCTCATCCGCCACGTGATCTGGGTCTTGAGCGCCTTGGCCGGGAACTTGTCCATCATGAGCGTGTGGCGGAACCACGGCGAGATCTTGCGGACCTCGTTGACGGTGATCTTGCCGGAGTAGCCGTTGCCGGTGACCTTGGCGTTCTTGAGCATGGCCTTGAGCGTGGCCGGCTCGGCGACGTTCAGCGGCTGCCCGTAGACGCCGGTGACGCCGCCGGTCGTGCCCGGCGAGAGCTTGAACCACTTCTTGTCCTCGGGCAGGACGTGGGCCCAGATCCCGCCGGACAGGTAGGAGGTGTTGCCCAGCCAGATGGTGCGCTCCGGGTTGACCATCGCCTTGGCCAGCTCCGGCGCCTCGTCGTCCAGGTCACTGGCCCTGAGGTTGAACTTGCCGGTGATGTCCGACGCGGCCACGCCGTTCTTGCGGAAGGCGATCGTGCCGGTGCGGCGGACGAAGATGTCACGGAAGAGCGGGGTGCTCATGGTGGTGCGCTCGGTGAACTTCACGCCCTTGCCCGGCGCGAGCTGCTTCTTCACGGCGACGAGCGGGTTCTAGGGAGCGGCCTGGGCCTGAGCGGGGACGGCCGTCACGAAGGTCGCGGCGGACGCCAGCGCGAGACCGGCGATCAAACGCTTCATGGTGAATCTCGATTCATAGGGGGGAATGGGACGTGGAGCGGCCATGGCATGAGCGATGCGCCGAATCTCCTCGTCCAGGCACGCCGGGACGAGGAGATGGCCGGACTCCGCCCCGCCGAGGTGAACAGGCGAGGATCGTGCGCCCCGTGCCGGCCGGGAAGGCGACGCGCCGTTCCCGGCCCAGGGGTTGTTGCGTCCTCTCACGTACGGGAGAGGAAGGGGAACGTCAGCGGCCTTGACCCAGCGAGCTGATCGCGTTGTCCGAGATCTCGGCCGGGACGTCGCTGTCGTGGTCCCCGGAGAGCAGGTCGGAGCTGTCGACCCACTGCGACGCCGCCGGGGCGGTGATCTTCACCCTGGCGCCCCAGCCGGTGTAGCGGCTCTCGGTGACGGAGCGGCTGGCGCCCAGCACGCCGAAGTCGAGCGTCCAGTCGCTCACCACGCGGGTCACGAGGCCCTTGCTGTTGGTGTCGATCAGATAGCCGACCTTGATCTTGCCCAGGTTGCCCGTCAGCTTCTCGCCCTGGAGCGCGGCCAGCTTCTTGAGGGTGATCGTGCCCTTGTAGTCGCCCTTGACGACCTTCGCGTCCGCGATCACGCCCTTGAGCACCTTCGGGTGGAAGATGTCGACGAGCTGGCCGGTCTGGTAGGCCGCCACGTCCTCGTAGCGGATCCACTTCTTGCCGTCGGGCAGTTCGTCGCTGAACGGGCCGCCCTGCATGTAGGTGTGGCCGCCCACGCTGATCGTGCGTGTGGCGCCGAGCGAGGCGGTCAGCGGAAGATCCTGGCCCTTGACCGCCTTGTAGCGGAAGCTCAGGTCGGAGCCTGTCACGCCGGATTCGCCGAAAACCAGCTTTCCGGTCGTCCGGGTGACGAGTGCGGCTTTTCCGTCGACGTAACTACGGGCGGTTTCGGAAACGCGCACTCCGTGGCCGGGAGAGAACTGCTTCTTGAGTGCTTTGACCGGATTGACCGTCGCGGCCTGCGCTGGCGCCACCGTAGCCAGCGTCGCCGCAGCGGCACATGCCAATCCGGCAATCATTCTTCTCATCGCGATCCTAGGTCAAAGGAGAGGAGGGGGCATATCTTGCCGATCAAAGATCACAGCGATATCTCAATGAGTGGATATATGAGGATTTATCCGTGCATATTTTGTGCAGGGGGCGCGGTCGGAGTGAGATGACCGTCACATCCGGGCACATGCGCGACCCAGTGACCTGGAAGGGTCCGCGCTGGGGCTAGGCTTCACTGGCGGAAACGCCCGGCACGTACGTACGGGGTGGCCCGGGCCGTCGAACATTCAGTCGGAGAAGCAAGGACGGACCCTCGTGGACCTGTTCGAACATCAGGCGAAGGAACTCTTCGCCGACTACGGCATCCCGGTGCCACGCGGCATCGTCGCCCACACCGTGGAGGAGGCGCGCGCCGCCGCCGAGGAGCTCACCGGTCGCGTCGTCGTCAAGGCGCAGGTGAAGACCGGCGGGCGCGGCAAGGCCGGCGGCGTCAAGGTCGCCGACGACGCGGCCGACGCCACCGAGAAGGCCCAGGCCATCCTGGGCATGGACATCAAGGGCCACACGGTGCACAAGGTGCTCGTGGAGGAGGCCAGCGCGATCGCGGAGGAGTACTACTTCTCCTTCCTGCTCGACCGCGCCAACCGCACCTTCCTGGCCATCTGCTCCGCCGCGGGCGGCATGGACATCGAAGAGGTCGCCCACTCGACCCCCGAGAAGGTCGCCAAGGTCCCGGTCTCGCCCCTGACCGGCGTCGACCGCGCCAAGGCCCGCGAGATCGCGGCCGCCGGCGGGCTGCCGGAGAAGTCCCTCGACGGCGCCGCCGAGCTCATCGAGAAGCTGTGGTGCGCGTTCGTCGACGAGGACGCCAGCCTGGTCGAGGTCAACCCGATGATCCTGTCCGCCGACGGCCAGGTGAAGGCCCTCGACGGCAAGGTCACGCTCGACGACAACGCCTCCTTCCGCCAGCCCGACCACGCCGCCTTCGTCGACAAGGCCGCAGAGGACCCGCTGGAGGCCGCGGCCAAGGCCAAGGACCTCAACTACGTCAAGCTCGACGGCTCGGTCGGCATCATCGGCAACGGCGCGGGCCTGGTCATGTCCACGCTCGACGTGGTCGCCTACGCCGGCGAGGCGTTCCCCGGCAAGCCCGCCCCGGCCAACTTCCTCGACATCGGCGGCGGCGCGTCCGCCGAGGTCATGGCGGCCGGCCTGGAGATCATCATGTCCGACCCGTCGGTCAAGTCGATCTTCGTGAACGTGTTCGGCGGCATCACCGCCTGCGACGCCGTGGCCAACGGCATCGTCTCGGCGTTCAAGCTGCTGGAGAGCCGCGGCGAGTCGGTCAACCACCCCCTGGTGGTCCGCCTCGACGGCAACAACGCCCAGCTCGGGCGACAGATCCTGGCCGACGCCGCGCTCCCGCGCGTCGAGCTGGTCGACACGATGGACGACGCGGCCAAGCGGGCCGCCGAGCTCGCTGCGGTAGGTGCGTGACACATGGCTATCTGGCTGACCGAGAACAGCAAGATCATCGTTCAGGGCATGACCGGTTCGGAGGGCACCAAGCACACCCGCCGCATGCTCGCCGCCGGCGCCCGCGTCGTGGGCGGCGTCAACGCCCGCAAGGCCGGCACCACCCACGAGGGCCTGCCCGTGTTCGGCACGGTCAAGGAGGCGATGGAGAAGACCCGGGCCGACGTGTCCGTCGTCTTCGTGCCCCCGGCGTTCACCAAGGACGCGGTCAAGGAGGCCATCGACGCCGAGATCCCGCTCTGCGTGGTGATCACCGAGGGCGTGCCGGTCCACGACACCACCGAGTTCTGGGCGTACGCGGTCGAGAAGGGCAACAAGACCCGCATCATCGGCCCCAACTGCCCCGGCATCGCCTCGCCCGGCGCCTCCAACGCCGGCATCATCCCCGCCGACATCACCACCGCGGGCCGCATCGGCCTGGTGTCCAAGTCCGGCACGCTGACCTACCAGCTCATGTACGAGCTGCGCGACTTCGGCTTCTCCACCGCCGTGGGCATCGGCGGCGACCCGGTCATCGGCACCACGCACATCGACTGCCTCCAGGCGTTCCAGGACGACCCCGGCACCGACGCGATCGTGATGATCGGCGAGATCGGCGGCGACGCCGAGGAGCGCGCGGCCGCCTACATCGACAAGCACGTCACCAAGCCGGTCGTCGCCTACGTCGCGGGCTTCACCGCGCCCGAGGGCAAGACGATGGGCCACGCCGGCGCGATCGTGTCCGGCTCGGCCGGCACCGCGCAGGCCAAGAAGGAGGCGCTGGAGAAGGTCGGCGTCCGCGTCGGCAAGACGCCTTCGGAGACCGCCCGCCTGATGCGGGAGATCATGCAGTCCCGCTGACGGCTCCCGCGCGAAGGCCCCGCGACCCCCGCGGGGCCTTCGGCACGTCCGCGACCGCTGACCGCTGACCGCTGACCGCTGACCGTGGTGCCGTCCAACGCCGTCCGGTGCCGCCGGTGCCGGAAACGGCGCATAAACCGGGCGGACGCGGCGCGTCAACCAAGCGCCGGTCGGGAAAGATTGAGAAAATCGCTTGTTGTGACGGCGATACTCGACCAGCTGCGCACCGCCCCCCGGTCGGTGCTCGGCAAGCTCCCCGGGATCTCGAGTGACGACGACGAGTCGCGCCGGCCCCTGCCCGTGTCCGGCATGCTCGCCGCCGCGATCACGCTCGGCGCCGGGCTCGCCGTGCTCACCACGCTCACCATCGTCGGCTGGATGGCCGCCCCGCGCGGCACGCTCGGCCAGGGGCTGCCCGGCGTGTTCCGCACGGCCGCGCAGATCTGGCTGGCCGCACACCACGCCGGCTTCGACATCCCCGGCGGCCGGGTCGGGCTGCTGCCCCTGGGGCTGATGGTGCTGCCCGCCCTCCTGCTCTACAAGGCCGGGCGGTGGATGGCCCGCGACGCCGACCTGCGGCTCCGGCTGCCCGCCCGGCTGCCGAAGAACAGCCCCAAGGACCAGGCCAACGCGCGGCGGCGGGCCCAGCTCGTGCTGGTCGTGCAGGCCGGCGTCTCGCTGGCGGCTCCGTACGCGATGCTGGCCGGCGGCATCGCGCTGGTCACCACCAACGACATCACCAAGCCGTCCATCGGCGAGGCGCTGGTCAGCCACTTCATCCTCGCGTTCCTGGCCGGCGCGCTCGCCACCGCGCGCACGATCGGGCCGTGGCGGGTGATGCCCCGGCTGCTGCCCGAGCGGGTGCGGGCGGTGACCGTCGGCACGGCCGTGGCCACCGCGATCATGCTCGTGGCCGGGCTGGGGCTGGTGCTGGTCGCCGTCGTGCTCAACTTCGACCAGGTGCGGGCGCTGTCCGACGTGCTCGCGCCGGGGTTCGTGGGCGGCGTGCTGCTCCTGCTGGTGCAGCTCCTCTACCTGTTCAACGCCGTCATCTGGGGTCTCGCCTACATCGCCGGGCCGGGGTTCTCGGTCGGCGCCGACACGCTGGTCGCGCCGACGGGCGTGCAGCTCGGCACGGTGCCGAGCCTGCCGATGCTGGGCGCGCTGCCCGACAGCGGCCCGGCGCCCGCCTGGCTGATGGCGGTGATCGCGCTGCCGTTCGCGGCGGGCGCGGTGGCGGGCGTCGTGGTGGCCAGGATCTCGCCCTCGCCCGCGTACGAGGCCGCGCCGCTCTGGGGGTTCCTCACCGGCGTCACGACCGGACTGGCGGCGGCGGCGCTGGCCGCGCTGTCCGGCGGGCCGATCGGCGGCGGACGCCTGACCGTGGTCGGGCCGCCGGTGTGGGAGGTGGCCCTGTCGGTCGCGCTGGAGGTGGGGGTGGCCGCCGGCATCTCGGCCGGCGTGACCAACCTGCTGCTCCTCAACCGCAGGGCCCGCGCGCCGCTCGACAAGGCGGCCGCGCCGGTGCGCAAGGCCGGGGCGGCGATCGCCAGGGCGGCCGGCAAGGTCGGACTGGCCGAGTCGGACACCCGGCCGCTGCCCGGTCACTGGATGGACGCCACCGAGGCCGACACCCAGCCGATCCCGGTCATCAGGGACGACTGGCAGGACGAGCACGCGACGGCCGCCGCCGAGACCCTGGCCCAGGCGCGTCCGCGTGCCCCGCTGGACCAGTCGCGGTCCAGCCGCAAGGACATCGTGGACGAGTCCGACGACAAGGGCGGCCACGTGATCTACGTGGACCCGTACGCCTGGGACCGCGACTAGGGCGCCGACGTCAGGGCGGGCTCAGGGCCGGGCCGCGCCGAGCAGTTCCAGCACGTCGGGGGGCAGTTTCTTCTCGGCCGCCTCCCTGAACTGCACGAAGCACTCACCCTGCGCGCGGACGGTGCCGGCGCCCTTCATGCACTCCTGGTAGGCCGAGTTCTCGTCCATCAGGTAGACCTGCATGGAGGTCGCCCCGGCCGAGAGCAGCAGCGCTGCCATCGCGACGGCGATGCCGCCCGACGCCACGCCGGTGGGTTTGCCCGCGCTCTTCAGCAGGGGGAGCGCGCGGATGCCGGCCACGAGCGCGAACACCGCCATGACCAATCCGGCCAGCGGCAGCATGAACGTCATGGCCAGCGCTGCTATGGACAACCAGATCGCTCGGCGGCCCGCGGACTCCGCGGGCTGCTGACCGGCCGGTGCTTGCACCGGTGTCGACACCTGACCTCCTCTGCGTCGCCGCGCGAGGGAACGGATACGCTTGCAGCCCCACCCCGCGATGTCCATTGGAGTGTGCGTGTCTAAGGCTGGGCGGCTCGTCGTCCTCGTCTCCGGCTCTGGAACAAACCTACAGGCCCTGCTGGACGCTTCCGCCGATCCTTCGTACGGGGCCCGCGTGGTGGCCGTCGGCGCGGACCGCGAGGGGATCGAAGGTTTGGCCAGGGCGTCACGCGCAGGCGTACCCATTTTCGTGCGTAATCTGTGTGATTATCCCTCTCGCGAAGATTGGGATGTGGCCATCGCCGCCGCCATCGCGGCCCACGAGCCCGACCTGGTGATCTCGGCGGGCTTCATGAAGATCCTCGGCGCCCCGACGCTGGAGTCGTTCCCGGTGGTCAACACCCATCCCGCGCTGCTGCCGTCGTTTCCCGGCGCTCACGGCGTGCGGGACGCGCTCGCCTACGGGGTGACGGTGACGGGCTGCACCGTGATGCTGGCCGACGCCGGCGTCGACACCGGGCCGATCATCGCCCAGGAGCCCGTGCGCGTGCTGCCCGGCGACGACGAGGCCGGGCTGCACGAACGCATCAAGACCGTCGAGCGCCGCCTGCTCGTCGACACCGTCGGCCGGATGGTCCGCGAGGGCTGGACGGTCAGCGGACGGACCGTCCGCATCGGCAACCACATCGGAGGGGAAAACTCGTGACCCGCATCGCCATCCGGCGCGCCCTGATCGCCGTGTACGACAAGTCAGGGCTGGAAGAGCTGGCCAGGGGCCTGGACGGTGCGGGGGTGGAGATCGTGTCGACGGGCGGCACGGCCGCCGCCATCGCCTCGTACGGCATCCCGGTGACCAAGGTCGAGCAGCTCACCGGGTTCCCCGAGTGTCTCGACGGGCGGGTCAAGACGCTCCACCCCAGGGTCCACGCCGGGCTGCTGGCCGACCTCGGCAATCCGAGCCACGTGGCCCAGCTGGAGGAGCTGGAGATCGACCCGTTCCAGCTCGTCGTGGTCAACCTCTACCCGTTCGAGCAGACGGTGGCCTCGGGGGCGTCGCCGGAGGAGTGCGTCGAGCAGATCGACATCGGCGGCCCCGCCATGATCCGCGGCGCGGCCAAGAACCACAACACCTGCGCGGTCGTGGTCGACCCCGGCTTCTACGGCGAGGTGCTGGCGGCGCTGCGGCAGGGCGGGTTCAGCCAGGCCGAGCGCAAGCGGCTGGCGGGCATCGCCTACGCCCACACCGCCGCCTACGACGTGGCCGTGGCCTCCTGGTTCGGCAGCGCGTACGCGGCCGAGGGCGACTGGCCCGCCTTCATGGGCGCGACCTGGCGGCGCAAGGCCGAGCTGCGCTACGGCGAGAACCCGCACCAGGGCGCGGCTCTCTACACCGGCGGCGGCGACGGGCCGGCCAACGCCGAGCAGCTGCACGGCAAGGAGATGTCCTACAACAACTACCTCGACGCCGACGCCGCCTGGCGGGCCGCGTGGGACTTCGCCGAGCCGTGCGTGGCCATCATCAAGCACCAGAACCCGTGCGGCATCGCCGTCGGCGCCGACGTGGCCGAGGCCCATCGCAAGGCCCACGCCTGCGACCCCGTCTCCGCCTTCGGCGGGGTGATCGCCGTCAACGGGCCGGTCACGGCGGCCCTGGCGGGCCAGATCGCCGAGGTGTTCACCGAGGTCGTGATCGCGCCCGCGTTCGAGCCCGAGGCGCTGGAGATCCTCACCCAGAAGAAGAACCTGCGCCTGCTCGCCTGCCCGCGGGGCCCGGCGGGCGCGGCCGAGTTCCGCCGGATCGACGGCGGGCTGCTCGTCCAGCAGGTCGACCGGATCGACGCGCCCGGCGACGACCCGTCTGCCTGGGAGCTCAAGGCGGGCGCGCCGGCCTCCCCGGAGACGCTGGCCGACCTGGCGTTCGCCTGGCGGGCCGTCCGCTCGGTCAAGTCCAACGCGATCCTGCTGGCCGCCGACCGCGCCACCGTGGGCGTGGGCATGGGGCAGGTCAACCGGGTCGACTCCTGCCGTCTCGCGGTCACCCGCGCGGGCGAGCGGGCGGCGGGCTCGGTGGCCGCGTCCGACGCGTTCTTCCCGTTCCCCGACGGGCCGCAGGTGCTCATCGAGGGCGGCGTCAGGGCGATCGTCCAGCCGGGCGGCTCCGTACGCGACCAGGAGGTCATCGACGCGGTGGAGAAGGCGGGCATCACGCTCTACATGACCGGCACGCGGCACTTCTTCCACTGATCGGCGGCTCGGCGGCCCGGCCTCGGGCCGCCGATTTGCCGGAAAAGTGCATCAGCACGATCCTTGTCCGGTTAATCTGATGCGCGTCGCGTGTCCCATTCCCCCACGGAGTGCTCCATGACGCTGCTCGACGCATCCCTGCACGCCCTCCTGGCCGTGAATGGATTCGCCACCAGCCCCTTCCTGCTCATCGCCCTGGCCTTCATCGGCGCCTACCTCGGCGGCAGGGCCATGGAGCTGATCCCGTTCACGCGGAGGATCATCGAGCGCCGCGAGGCTCAGCTCGCCGACCGCGAGTAGTCCCAAGCCAGCCGCGCCGCCCCGGCGAGACCCGCCCGCACCCCCAGCGTGGTCGGCCGAACCTCGACGGCCCTGACGAACCCCAGCCCGCCGATGTCGTCCAGCGCCGCCTCCAGCGGCCCGAACAGCACCGGCCCCGCCTGGGAGACGCCCCCGCCGATGACCGCCGTGGTCACCTCGACGGCGGCCGCCGTGGAGACGATCATCCCGGCCAGCGCCCTCGCACCCCGCTCGAACGCCGCCACCGCCACCGAGTCACCCGCCGCGGCATCCCGCGCCAACGTCCGTGCGTCTCCGGACGGCGCGTCCGGGATCACCTCATCGGAAGAGGGCGCGCCCCGGTCCGGAGAGGGCTCGTTCGGTCGTCTGCGGTTCGATGAGGCGAGGCCGGGGGTCCAGCCGTTCTCCAGGGCCCAGCGCGCCAGGTTCGGCCCGCTGGCGTACCGCTCGACGCAGCCGCGGCCGCCGCACTCGCAGCGCTCCCCGTACGGGTCCACGCTCATGTGGCCGACGTGCCCGGCGTTCCCGGTGGGGCCGAGCACCGGCGTGCCGTCGAGCACGAGTCCGCCGCCGATCCCCGTGGACACCACGACGCCGAGCAGCGCCCGACTGCGCTGACCGGCGCCGAGCCAGTGCTCGCCCAGCGCCATGCACTGCGCGTCCCCGGCGAGGACGGTGGGCAGCCCGGTCCGCTCGCGCACCTCGTCCCGGAGCGGGAAGCCGCGCCAGCTCGGCATGTTCACCGGGCTCACGGCGCCGGCGGCCAGGTCCAGCGGCCCCGCGCACCCGATCCCGGCCGCCACCGGTTCCGGCCCGTCTCGGGTCACCTCCTCGATCAGGCCCTCCAGCGCGGCCATGACCTGCTGCCGAGGTGTCGGCCGGGTGGCGGAGCGCAGGACGGACCCGCTCGCGTCCACGAGCGCGGCGGCGAGCTTGGTCCCGCCGATATCGATGGCAAGTACGTGATTCATCAATGTTTGTGGTGGTTGTCGGGCTGGCAAGGATCGCCAGGATGTTCCAGGCCGGGTACGAGCCGCACCGCCGCGGCCCGCCGCTCGTCGACCCACCGCGCGAACGCGAGCCGCCGCGCCGCGTCCAGCGCGGGCCGATCGTCCCCGAGCGTGGGCGTCTCGCCGTGCGCGGGTCGGCCGTCCGCGAGTGCGGGCGTCTCGCCGTGCGCGGGTTCGTCGTCCGCGGGCTCGGCGACCGCCACGTGCCAGCCCAGGGCGTCCTGTACGGGGCCGACGAGCGTTCCCGGCGGCCCCCGGCGCAGGGCCTCGGCCAGGACGCGGGGGAGGGAGTCCAGTGTCACCGCGCCCAGCGGTTCGAGGTCGTCAGGCCCCGCCCGCCCGGCGGTCTCCCCGTCGTCGAACAGGGCGTACCGCACCAGGTGACGGGCTTCCTCAGAGGCTCGTACGGGAGAGGAACGCCAGGCCGAGGGCGCCACGGCGGTCGCGGCCACGTGCCGGTACACCGCGCGCACCCACGGGCTGCCCTGGTAGGCGGCGGCGTTGATGGACCCGAGCTCCACGGCGGCGAGCCGGTCGAGCGGTGCGTCGTCCATCGGGGCCAGCCCGAGCCGGGCGGCCTCGACCTCGCAGAGCGCCTCGGTCAGGATCACCTGGGTCAGCCAGCGGGCCAGCTGCCGGTCCTCGGCGCTGCCGGGCGCAGGCAGCGCCGAGCGCAGCGGCCCTTCCCGCAGCATGGCGATCCGGCGGTCGAGCTCGGGCCGCGCCACGGGCCTGCCGAAGACGAACCCGATGGCGGCGCGCGTCACCGGGTCACCTCCAGGCCGACGGTGGCGGCGTACTGGCAGCGGCCGAACCACATGACCTTGGGCAGCGCCCAGAAGCGGCCCTCCGGCGCGTCCGGCGGCACTTCCACGGGGAACGTCACGTCACGCGTCTGCCCGGCGGGCACCGAGAAGCCCCGGATCACCGTGGGGAGCAGCTCCCACGTGCCCCAGGGTGCGGCCAGCTGGGCCTCGCCCCGGATGTCGCCGTCGGTGCCGTTCGCGAGCCGTACGGTGAGCCCGGCGCGGTCCCCGGGGCGCAGCGTGAGCGCGTCCGTGAGGGTGGTCACCGACAGGCCGGTGGGGCGGGCCTCGGCGGCGGTCGTGCCACGGACGGCGTCGGCGTCGGCGGGGGCAGGGCCGGGCACGGGCAGTTCGGGGGCGTCGCCGAGCGCCACCGTGGCGACGTCCTCGATCACCTGCCCGCCGACCTCCGTCCGGACGGCGACGAAGTACAGGCCCTGGCCGGGAGCGGGGGTGATGGTGACGGGGAAGC
Source organism: Nonomuraea corallina (assembly GCF_027620315.1). Taxonomy (GTDB): domain Bacteria; phylum Actinomycetota; class Actinomycetes; order Streptosporangiales; family Streptosporangiaceae; genus Nonomuraea; species Nonomuraea corallina. Next base: position 11,404 of record NZ_JAPNNL010000089.1, read on the forward strand.
GCACGTGGCCGCCCGGCTCGACGCGGAACGGCCGCCGTGACGGCAGCGCCGCCCACCCGTCGGGCGGCCGCACCTCCACGACGCCTTCGTGCGCCGCGTCCGTGAGGTGCGACGCCACGACGACCTCCACCTCGAACGGCCCGTCAGGAGTGACGAGCCCCGGCGTCACGGCGACGGACACCGGCAGGTAGCCGAGCGGGGCCGGCCCCTTGTTGTGCAGCCAGTAGCGCGCGTAGACCGGCTGCGCGGCCTCGCGCACGGCCCCCAGCTCGGGGCCGGTCTCCAACGGCCCGGCGGGGATCAGGAAGGTGCCCACCTCGGCCCCGCCGAGCCGCACCCCGTCCGTGAAGGGTGGGGCGAGGGGGCGTTCGAGGAGGTCGGCCGAGGTCAGGGCGGCGGAGAGCAGGGGGGAGTGGACGGCGGCCGTGACGCCGAGGCCGGTGGCCTCGACCAGGCGGAGGGTGACGGATGCGTCGGCGTGCCGGGCGCGGCCGTGGGCGAGCGGGTTGCCGGTGGCCTTGAGGGTGCCCAGCAGCACGTCCCGGTCCGGCTCGACGCGCAGCAGCGAGTGCGCCGGTGGCAGCGACCCGCCCGCCGGGTCCACCACGCGGGCGAGCGGCGGGGTGTTGAACTCCTGCCCGGCGGCCGGCAGCCGGTGCGCCCGCCAGTCGCCCGGCCCGCCGGTGAGCGCGTACGAGAACTCGTGCGTCCAGTGCTGGAGCTGGAACGCCGACCCGTCGGGCCCGGTGCGGCGCGGCGGGTCGAGCCAGACACCTGAGGGCCAGCCTGTGCATGACCGCATCAACGACAGGTGCAGCGCCCCCGACGGGTCCACCGCGAAGCCCGGCAGTCCGTACGTGAGCAGCGCCACCGTCCGGTCGTCGAGCCGCTCGACCCCGGCCGGGCATACGGCCGTGACGACGGCGTCGGCCAGATCAGCGACCAGCCCGTCGACCGCCGCGTCGACCGGCTCATCGACCGGCCCGGCGGCCGGATCGGTCACGACGAGGGCGGGGAGTGACCGCAGGTCGCGGAGGTCGGCGCTGGGCCGCCACACCTCGGTGAGCGGGCGCTCGGCGGGCACCCACACGCGCGGCGCCCCCGCCTCGACCGCCTCCAGGAAGGCCGGGTCGCAGCGGGACAGCAGCTCGGCGGCGACCGGGTTGACGCCGGGCCCGCCGAGGACGATGCGGACGTCGGGCAGGTTCGAGTCCACGTCCAGCCACCCGTACCGGGTGCCGGAGGCGGTGGACGTGGTGGCGGTGACCCCCACGCGGGCCAGAGCGGCGACGAGCGCGCGGGCCCGGGGCGCGTCCGCCGGTCCCGGCACCACGATCTCGGCCACGCCGATCGCCCGCGCCCCCGCCTCGCCCAGGTCGACCCGGGCGGTGGACGACAGGCCGAACCAGGTGGCGGCCGGGTTGTCGAGCGTCCACGGGTGCGCGGCGGAGTCCGCGTCCGGCAGCGCGAACCCGCGCCCCACCACCGCCCCCGCCACGTCCGACACGGGCAGCGCGCCCTCGACGCGCGCCGGGAACCGGACCCTGAGCAGGCGGTCGGCGCCGCTGTAGGAGAGCACGCGGGTGCTGAAGTCCACCCGGTCCGAGCCGTTCATGAGCGTGATGGTCTGCTCGTACGCGATCTCGCCGCAGCGCCCGGTGACGATGACGCGCTGCCCGACGGGGGAGGTCTCGGCGCGCGCGGAGGTCGCCGGGGCGTCGCCGGACCCGAGGGCGGGGCCGGTGGGCATGAGGTGCCACGGTCCTTCGCCCATGTCCGGATGCTGGGGGTACTCCTCGTACAGGCGCAGCTCGTTGCCCAGGCCGGTGAGCAGCTCGCGGCCGTCGGCCAGGTCGACGACGGAGGTCAGCGCCCCGCCCCTGGCCGGGTCGGCGACGACCCGCCAGCGTTCGTTCTCGGCGGTCGTGCCGGGAAGGGGCCGCCACGGCTCGGCCGCGCCCTCGACGATCCGGTAGGCGCGCCAGCCCGTCGCGGGCACGTCGCGGGCCAGGAACGCCAGCGTGCCGTCCTCGGCCACCGCGGGGATCTCCGCGCCCGCCGGGTCCGCCACCCGCAGGCCGGGACCGAGCCGCACGTGGACGAGGCCGTCGCGGGCGAACGGCAGCGTGTTCGTCACCACCACGCTGCGCCCGTCCACCGCCACCTGGCTCATCAGCGCGTCCAGCGCCCGGTCGCGGGCGTCCGCCGCCAGGTCGTACGCCTCGCGCCAGCCGGTCAGCAGGTCGATGTAGACCTGGTCGGACTCGGAGCCGGTGATCGCGTCGTGGTGCGCGCCGTAGGCGAGCTGCCGCCACACCTTGTCCAGCGCGGTGTGCGGGTAGCGGCCGAGTCCGAGCAGCGCGGCGAGCGTGGCGAGCCGCTCGGCGTCGAGCGCCGCGACCTCGGCGGCCCGCTGGGCCTGCTTGGTGTCGATGTACGAGACGTCCTTGCCGGTATAGATCGGATTCATGTCCCGTGATTGCGGGCTGAAGGCCGAAATTTCCGTACGAACCGCGTCGAGGAAGTCCCGCGGTGTCCCGCACACGAACCGCGGCCACACGTAGCGCGCGTTCCACTCCCGGTGGATCTCGGTCACCCACTTGTTCGGCGGGGTGTAGTCGGTGCCGACGGGCAGCAGGATGTTCCGGGTGGCGGCGACGGGCTTGAGCGACCTGTACAGCTCGTACACGGCCGCCATGGCGTCATCGGCCGTCGGCGCGGAGTCCATCCACCAGCCGGCCGAGTAGTGCGCGGGCATGTAGTGCGTCAGCACCCCCAGCCCGGACGGCGCGATCCACTCGAACTCGCTGGGGAACTGCATCAGGGCGGCGTCGTCCCTGGCCACCCTGAAGTTCTTGCTGATCGGCCCCCACTGGTGGAACGGCCCGCGGGCCCAGGCGCTGCCGGTCAGCCCGGCCGCCGCCAGGTAGCCGGGGAACTGCGGGTCGTGCCCGAACGCGTCGAGCTGCCAGGCGGTGCGCGGGTCGCCGCCGAGGATGTCGCGCTGGTAGCCGATGCCGTAGACGAGGTTCCTGATGGTGGTCTCGGCCCCGGTCAGGTTCGTGTTGGGCTCGTTGTACGTGCCGCCGACCAGTTCGGCCCGGCCCTCGGCGAGCAGGGCGCGCAGGTCGGCGCGGCGTTCGGGGTGGGTGTCCAGGAACGGCTTCAGATAGTCCACCTCGGCCAGCACGAACCGGTAGTCCGGGTCCCGCAGCGCCAGCTCGATGTGCGCCTCGACCAGCGCGAACGCGTTGCGCTCCCAGAGCGGCCTGGTGGTCGCGTCGGCCGACAGCAGCTCCCACGGGCTGGTGTACGCGGCCTGCGTGTTCCACCAGACCGGGTCGTAGTGGAAGTGGGAGACCATGAAGACGGTCCACCCGGGCGACTCGGCCGTAACGGTCACGTCCAGCGTCTCGCCCTCCAGGGTGACCACGCACGGCACGACCGCGCCCGGCGGCGCCTCGGCGTCGAGCGGCACCTCCAGGGTGACCGGGCCGTCCCCCGGGGGCACGGTCGCGTGGCCGCGCAGGCCGTCGCCGCGCACCTCCAGCGCCGCCTCGCGCGGGCCGCGCGTGACGGTGACCTTCAGCACCTGGCGGGGACGGTCCGCCGGCCCCACGAACAGGTCGGTCGGCTCGGCGGCCAGCAGGCGAGCAGACAAATCAACCCCTAACACCCGGGACCGACGGCCCACACTATGCCTTCGCGCAGGCGATGACAACGATGTCATGGCCGGGAAAAGGCCAGGGAAAGGCGCGGGGGAGCGGCATGGAAGGATTGGACGCATGAGCGCAGTGAGACTCGACGGCAAGGCCACCGCGGCGAAGATCAAAGCAGACCTGACGACCCGCGTGGCCGCACTCAAGGAGCGCGGCGTCACCCCCGGGCTCGGCACGGTCCTCGTCGGCGAGGACCCCGGCAGCCAGATCTACGTCGCCGGCAAGCACCGCGACTGCGCCGAGGTGGGCATCGCCTCCATCCGCGTGGACCTTCCGGCGACCGCGACCCAGGCCGACGTCGAGGCCGCCGTCGACGAGCTCAACGCCTCGCCCGCCTGCACCGGCTACATCGTCCAGCTCCCGCTGCCGAAGCACCTCGACACCATGGCCCTGCTGGAGCGGATGGACCCCGCCAAGGACGCCGACGGCCTCCACCCGGTCAACCTCGGCCGCCTGGTCCACATGGTCGACGGCCCGCTGCCCTGCACGCCGCACGGCATCGTGCTGCTCCTCCAGGAGTACGGGGTCCCGATCAAGGGCGCCGAGGTGGCCGTGGTCGGGCGGGGCATCACCGTGGGCCGCTCGCTCGGCCTCCTGCTGACCCGGCGCAGCGAGAACGCCACCGTGACCCTCTGCCACACCGGCACCCAGGACCTGGCCGGCCACGTGCGCCGGGCGGACATCGTGGTGGCGGCGGCCGGCGTGCCGGGCCTGATCACCAAGGACATGGTCAAGCCGGGCGCCGCCGTGCTCGACGTCGGCGTCTCCCGCGTCGACGGCAAGATCGCCGGTGACGTGGCGCCGGACGTGGCCGAGGTGGCGGGCTTCCTCACCCCCAACCCCGGCGGCGTCGGCCCGATGACCCGCGCCCTCCTGCTGGCCAACGTCGTGGAGGCGGCCGAGCGCCGGCTCGCCTAGGGCGCGCGCCGGCTCTCTCCGGTGCCGGCGTCGTCGCTGGCTATGCTGTTCGCTATACGTACGAGCATTCGCTGTGCGAACGGCACAGGAGGCGCGGAGGGAACCATGGCCGACCACGTGCAGTCGCTGGCCCGCGGCCTGGCCGTGATCCGCGCCTTCAGCGCCACCGCCCCCCGGCTGACGCTGAGCGAGGTGGCCCGCGCGACCGGCCTCACCCGCGCCGCCGCCCGCCGCTTCCTGCTCACCCTGACCGACCTCGGCTACGTGCGCAACGACGGGCGGCTGTTCGCCCTCACCCCGCGTGTCCTGGAGCTCGGGTACGCCTACCTGTCCAGCCTGTCGCTGCCCGAGGTCGCCGCACCCCACCTGGAACGCCTGGCGGCCGAGGTGCACGAGTCCGCCTCGGTCGCGGTGCTGGACGGCGAGGACGTCGTGTACGTGGCCCGCGTCGCCACCGCCCGGATCATGCGCGTGTCGATCAGCATCGGCACCCGCTTCCCCGCCTACTGCACCTCCATGGGCCGCGTCCTGCTCGCCGGCCTGCCCCCGGCGGACCTCGACGCCTACCTGGCCCGCGCCGGCCTGCGCCGCCTGACCCCGCGCACCGTCACCACCCCGGCGGAGCTGCGCGAGGAGCTGGACGGGATCCGGGAGCGCGGCTGGGCCATGGTGGACCAGGAGATGGAGGAGGGCCTGCGGTCGATCGCCGCCCCCGTCCGGGACCGTTCAGGGGCGGTCGTCGCGGCCGTCAACGTCTCCACCCACGCCAGCCGGACCACGGTGCAGCAGGCCCGGCGCACACTCCTCCCGCCCCTGCTGGCCACTGCCGCCAAGATCGAGGCGGACCTGGCGTCGCTGTCTCCAGCCCCCGGTGCGCCGCATGGCTAGGCGTGAGCACGCGGGAGCCGCTCAGACCGGCACCCATCCGATCGGCGCCTCTCGCCTGAGCTTCGCCGCCGCGATCAGCTTGGGGACGTGTGACCCATCGCTCGAAGCCACCTTGGCCGGACCGTTCCCAGCGGCGGCGGAGGCCACGACCAGAGCGTCCACGACGCATTCATGCCCATCCAGACCCGCGTCCTCCAACAGCAGCCCGGCCAGATCCGCGACCGCCTCGGTCGCGGGGACGACGGTCAGATGCGCCCGCTGCCAGATGAGCCGCCTGCCGATAGCCCCCGAGCGGCGCACTTCGGCCAGTGTCACGGCGCTGATCGCGGGGATGAACCCCTCTTGCCGGGCTATGGCGATCCGGGCCACGATCTTGGGATCATCCTCGGCCAGGAGAGAGAACGGCTGCGCGTCCAGCACGAACACGGGCGTCGGAAACGCGGCACCCGATCGCTTCACTCGCCGGACCATGCCCGCCTGGCCTCCTCCATGACCTCGTCGGAGATCGGGCCGACCCTGCGTTCGTGATCGATGACGATCTCCTCAGCCTTGAGGAGTGCCAGGCCATATTCGGCCGCTTGGTCGACGAAGTGAGAGAAGCCGCGAGGACCGGTCCGGCTCTCGATCTCTTCGGCGAGCGAACGACGAAGAGTCACCGACTTCTTCACTGTCGGGTCCGCGGGCTGTGGAGAGGCCATGCGACAAGTATGCCACTAGGAGTCGCATAGAGGACTCTGTCCGGGGCTCGGGTCATCGGTCCAGAGATCCGCTGTCAGAGCGTCCCTTCTGAGTGCCCGTCATGAACGCCGGCTGTAGCGGTCGGTGGCCTGGCGGGTGGCGCGGATGGCGGCGTCCGCCTTGTCGTAGGTCCGCTGCGCCAGCCCCACGAAGATGCAGTCCACGATCAGCAGCTGGCTGATCCGGCTGGCCAGCGCGCCGGGGCGGAACGCCGTCTCCTGGCCCGCCGACACCAGGGTGTGGTGCGCCAGTTCGGCCAGGGACGAACGGGGGTTGTTGGTGATGGCGACCACCAGCGCCCCCGTGTCGGCGGCGGTACGGGCCGGGACGAGCACGTCGGGGGTCTCGCCGCCGCAGCTGATCGCCACCGCCACGTCGCCGGGCCGCAGCAGCGCGGCGCTCGTCAGCGCCAGGTGGGCGTCGCTGAACGGGTGGCTCGACAGGCCGATCCTGAGGAGCTTCTGCGACATGTCGGCGGCCACCAGGCCGGAGGCGGCGACGCCGTAGACGTCGACACGGCGGGCGGCGACGATGGCGGTGACGACCTCGTCGAGCCGTTCGGGGTCGAGCTGGGCGGCGGTGTCGGCGAGGGCCTGCGACTCCGCGCGGGCGACCTTGGCGATGACGTCGGTGAGCGGGTCGTCAGGGGCGAGGTCGCCGGGGACGAGCCGCTCGGGCTCCTTGGCGACGGCGGCGGCCAGCGCGAAGCGCAGCTGCGAGTAGCCGGTGAAGCCGAGGGCTCTGGCGGTACGGACGATCGTCGCCTCGCTGGTGCCCGACACCGTGCTGAACTCGGTGATCGTGCTGCGCACGACGAGGCCGGGGTCGTCGAGGATGATGCGGGCGATGGCCCGGGCGGCCGGGGTGAGCGACGGCAGGACGGCGCGCACCGCGGCGACGGGGCTGGCGGGGCCGGCGGGCTCGGGTGGGCCGTCGTTCACGAGACCAGCCATTCGGCCGCGGCCTGGGCGGAGACGCGGGAGATGCCGTGGGTGGCCAGATGCGCGGCGCCGGTGGGCTCGGCCGGGATGCCGGTGTCGATGACGATCACGTCGGGGCGCTCCCGTACGGCCTGGGCGACGCGCTCGCGGACCCAGGCGTGGCGGGCGGCGTCGTGCACGACGAGGACGGCGGGGCCGGTGCCGAGGGGCGGCAGTGCGCCGCCGGGTTCGAGCGGCACGCGGCGGGTGCCGGGCAGGACGGCGGACAGGGCGGCGGTGACGCCGCTCGGGTTGTCCTGGTCGACGGCCTGGCTGTGGCGGGTGTTGACCTCGACCACGAGCGGCGGGCCGGTGAGCCTGCCGGAGCCGGTCACGGTGAGCGCGGCCCGCGCGGCCTCGAGCCCGGCGGGGTCGTCCGGTTCGGCGAGTGCCCGGTCGCGCAGGCCGGCTTGGCCGGCGTGCCAGGCGGAGACGGCGCGGACGCGGGCGGCGGCCTCGGCGAGGCGCTCCTCCGGCAGCCTGCCGTCGCGCACGGCCTGGACGAGGGCGTCGCGCATGGCGTACAGGCCGTCCTCGGTGACGAGTCCCGCGCAGACGGCGTCGGCGCCGGCGGCCAGGGCGCGGACGGCGATCTCGCCGGGGTCGAACAGGGCGGCCACGGCCCGCATCTCGATGGCGTCGGTGACGAGCATGCCGTCGAAGCCCAGCTCGCCTCTCAGGAGGTCGGTGAGCACGGCGCGGCTGAGCGTCGCGGGCAGGTCCGGGTCGAGGGCGGGCACGAGCAGGTGGCCGCACATGATGGACCGCACCCCGGCCTCGACGGCGGCGCGGAACGGCGGCAGGTCGCGTTCGGTGAGCAGGTCGCGGGAGGCGCGCACGGCCGGGAGCGCCAGGTGGGAGTCGGTGATGGTGTCGCCGTGGCCGGGGAAGTGCTTGGCGCAGGCGGCGACGCCGGCGCCTTGGACGCCGGCCACGTAGGCGGCGGTGTGGCGGGCGACCAGGGCGGGGTCGGGGCCGAAGGAGCGGACGCCGATGACGGGGTTGGCCGGGTTGGCGTTGACGTCGGCGGTCGGCGCGTAGTCGAGCGTGACGCCGGCGCGGGCGAGCATGCGGCCGAGGTGGCGGCCGACGCGTTCGGTCAGCTTGACGTCGTCGACCACGCCGAGGGCCCGGTTGCCGGGCACCGAGCTGCCTGTGTCGACCTCGAAGCGGGTGATGGTGCCGCCCTCCTCGTCGACGGCGACGATCGCGTCCGGGCGCCGTTCGCGGATCTGCCGGGCGGCCCGGTCCAGCGGGTGGTTGCGCGCGAACAGCACGACGCCGCCCAATCCCTGGTCGAGCGCCCCGCGCATCCAGTCGGGGAGCGAGGCCCCGGCGTAACCCGGTTGGAGCACGGTCATGGCCAGCCTGGACAGGTCTGCGGTCATGCGGCATTTTCCTTCACGGTTGTTGATCTGAAGGTAATTTTCTGTCATCGTCGCCCTCGACACAACCGCTCTCGGGAGGCCACCCCCCATGCCCAGCCGAAGGACTCTCCTGAAGGGTCTCGCCCTCGCCGCAGCCGCCACCACCGTCCCTCTGCCCGCCTTCGCGTCCACCGAGTACGTTCCCCCGCTGCGTCAGATGCGCGGCATGTGGATCGCGTCCGTGGTGAACATCAACTGGCCCTCCCGGCAGGGGCTCACCGTCGAGCAGCAGAAGGCCGAGTACCTGGCCTGGCTCGACCTGGCAGAACAGCGCCGGCTCAACTCGGTGTTCGTGCAGATCAGGCCGACCGCCGACGCGTTCTGGCCGTCGCCGTACGAGCCGTGGTCGCACTGGATCACCGGCGTGCAGGGCCAGGACCCCGGCTACGACCCGCTCGGCTTCGCCGTCGAGGAGACCCACAAGCGCGGCCTGGCCTTCCACGCCTGGTTCAACCCGTACCGGGTGTCGATGCAGGCGGACCCGAACCAGCTCCACCCCGACCACCCCGGCCGCAGGAACCCCGACTGGATCGTCGCGTACGGCGGCAAGCTCTACTACAACCCCGGCATCCCGGAGGTGCGGACCTTCTGCCAGGACGCGATGCTGGACGCGCTCAAGAAGTACGACATCGACGGCCTGCACTTCGACGACTACTTCTACCCGGTCAACAGCACGGCCTTCGACGACGCCGAGGAGTTCGCCAGGTACGGCGCGGGCTTCCCCGACCTGGCCGCCTGGCGCCGCCACAACGTCGACCTGATGGTCTCGGAGATGCAGCAGCGGGTCCGCGAGGTCAAGCCGGACGTCGCCTGGGGCATCAGCCCGTCGGGCATCTGGCGCAACAGGGGCACCGACCCGCTCGGCTCGGAGACCAACGGCGGCCAGTCGTACGACAACCTGCACGCCGACACCCGCGGCTGGGTGAAGAAGGGCTGGCTCGACTACATTGCGCCGCAGCTCTACTGGTACATCGGGCAGCCGCCGGCCGACTACTCCAAGCTCGTGCCCTGGTGGTCGGACGTGGCCGACGGCACGGGCACGCTGCTGTGGATCGGTCAGGCGGCCTACAAGGCGGGCGACCCGGCGCAGGCGCCCGAGTGGCAGGACCCGAAGGAGCTGTCCGACCACCTCACGCTCAACCGCGACCATCCGCAGATCAGCGGCGACATCTGGTACAACGCCAACGACCTGCGCCAGGACCGGATCGCCTCGGTGAGCACGGCGGTCGACGACCACTACGTCCGGCCCGCGCTCGCGCCGGTGCTGCCGCGCCTGGCGGACGGGAAGGCGCCGGCGCGTCCCGTGCTCGCCTACGCGCTGCGCAAGCAGGGCGGGGTGGAGGTGCGAGCGGTGGCGACCGGCAGGGACGAGCCGTTCCAGTTCGCGATCTTCCGCTTCCCCCGTCCGGCGGGGGACGCGGCGTTCGAGGACGCCCGCCACCTGGTCGCAGTCGTCCCCGGTGACCGGCAGGTGCGCTGGCAGGACCCCGAGGGCAGGCGCGGCGACCACTACTACGTGGTGGCGGTCGACCGGGTGAACCGGACCAGCAGGCCCAGCAACGGCTTCCGGGTCATCTGAGCGCATGCGGGTTCTCGGCCTCATCTCCGGCACGTCCCACGACGGCATCGACAGCGCCGTCGTGGACTGGACGCTCGGCGGCGGCGTGCTCACCGGCACGATCGCGCACGTCGGCGAGCGGCCGTACGAGCCGGGGCTGAGAGCCCGCATCCTGGCCGCGCTGCCGCCGAACCGGGTGGACCTGGGCGAGGTGTGCGCCCTGGACACGCTGATCGGCCAGGCGTTCGCCGGCGCCGCCGCCGAGGCGCCGCCCTGCGAGCTGATCTGCTCGCACGGCCAGACCCTGTTCCACTGGGTGGAGGACGGCCGGGTGCGCGGCACGCTGCAGGTCGGCCAGCCGGCCTGGATCGCCGAGCGCACCGGGGCGCCGGTGGTGTCGGACGTACGGGCGCGCGACGTGGCCGCCGGCGGCCAGGGCGCGCCCCTGGTGTCCTATCTCGACCTGCTGCTCATGGCCGGGCTGCCCGCGGGCCGGGGCCGCGCCGGCGCGCTCAACCTGGGCGGCATCGCCAACCTGACCGTGCGCGAGCCCGCCCTGGCCTACGACACCGGGCCCGGCTGCGCCCTGATCGACGCCGCCGCGCCGCCGTACGACGAGGACGGGGCGCTGGCGGCGGCGGGCGCGGTCGACGCCGGACTGCTGGACCGGCTCCTGGCCGACCCTTACTACCGGCTGGACCCGCCGAAATCCACCGGCAAGGAGCTGTTCACCCCCGACTACGTCCGGGCGGAGCTGCCCCTGCCGGATCTGGTGGCGACGCTGACGGCCCTCACCGCCGAGACCGTCGCGGCCGAGATCCGCCGCCACCGGCTCGACACCGTGATCGTGTCAGGCGGCGGCGCGCGCAACCCCACGCTGATGGACATGCTGCGCGCGCGGGCGGCGCCGGCCGCGTTCGTGACCAGCGACGCACTCGGAGTGCCGGCCGACGGCAAGGAGGCGATCGCCTTCTCGCTCTTCGGCTGGCTCACCGCACACGGCCTGGCGGCCACCGTGCCCAGCTGCACGGGCGCGTCGGGCGCTCGGGTGCTGGGCACGATCACGCCGGGTTCCGGTCCGTTGGCGCTGCCGGAACCCCTCGCCGAAGCCCCGGTCGCGATCCGTTTGTCAGGAAGCCCTGCGGCCGGCCGCTGACGGCTCGGAGGCGGTCCCCGACCGCTGCGGGGGGACCACAGGGGTCGGACGCACCAGGCCGAGCGCGACGACCTCGTTGGCCAGCCGGGTGCGGCGGTTGGTGCCCTCGGGGATCCTGAACTTCTGGTAGAGCCGCAGCAGGTGCTGCTTGACCGCGGCCTCCGTCACGACCAGGTCGTCGGCGATCTCCCGCGCGGTGGCGGGAGCGACGAACGCCTCGTCGGACAGCGCCGGCCGGCAGAGCGAGGTGAGTACGTCGACCTCGCGCCTGGTCAGCTCGGGCGCCGCGGCCCTGCGGAGCTCCACTTCGGGGGCGAAGTCCTCGCGGGGGACTCCGCCGACCCGGGCCCGCGCGGCCCCGAAGGAGACGACGTCGCCGTCGTCGAGCACCCTCCGGGCGATCGGCCTGCCGTTCACCCGTGTGCCGTTGCGGGACAGGCCCAGGTCAACGACGTACAGGTAAGGCCCTCGCCTGACGAACTCGGCATGGAGCCGAGAGACGCTGGGATCGGTGAGCCGGATGTCGACACCGCGGCCTCTTCCCACCGTCGTGATCTCGGGGCGCAACGGGATCACCTCGCCAGTGTCCTCGATGCGTATGAACGGCCCCTCCACGGCAGTTCCTCCCCAGGTAGCCCGCCGTAACTCTTACTACAGCTCCGGCTTACCCAAACGCGGGGATGCGGAATCTCCTTTGCCGAAAGCAGAATCGCTCGTGAAATTGGTCTGGACCTCTGCGGACGGTTTTGCCAGCTCACGGGTAGACTTCGTCGGAAGATAAGCGGAGGAAACACTCATGGCGGACAAGCCCACCAAAGGCCTGGCTGACGTCGTCGCCGCGTCCACAGCGCTCAGCGACATCGACGGAAAAGCCGGTCGGCTGTTCTACCGGGGATACGACATCCACGACCTGGCCGGCCGCGCGACCTTCGAGGAGACCGCGTACCTGCTGCAACGAGGCAAGCTCCCCACTCGCGCCGATCTCCAGGAGTACGGCGACGAACTGGTGCGCGGCCGCGAGCTCGGCGCGCTCGTCTCGGCGAACATCTCCGAGATCGCCGAGAGGCAGAAACCGATGGAGGCGCTGCGCAGCTACGTGTCGCTGTCCGGCGCCGACGACCCCGACAAGGACTCCAACAGCCCTGACGCGAACCTGCGCAAGGCTGCCCGCATGACCGCCCAGCAACCCCTGCTGGTGGCCCGCTACCACGCCGCCCGCTCCGGCGCGACCGCCCCGGACCCGGACCCCTCACTGAGCATCGCGGCGAACTTCCTGTTCCAGATCACCGGGCGCGCCCCCGAGCAGCGCGAGGTGGAGATCTTCGACACCTGCCTGGTGCTGCACGCCGACCACACGATGAACGCTTCCACGTTCGCCGCCCGCGTCTGCGCCGCTACCCTGTCGGACATGCATTCGGCCATCGTGGCGGCGATCGGCACGCTCAAGGGCCCGCTGCACGGCGGCGCGAACGAGCAGGTCATGAAGACCCTGGAGTCGATCGAGCCGACCGGCGTCGCCCAGGCGGTCCGCGACAAGCTCGCCGCCGGCGAGAAGATCATGGGCTTCGGCCACCGCGTCTACAAGACCGAGGACCCGCGCGCCACCCATCTGCGCCGCATGTCGCAGGAGCTGGCCGAGGCGGCCGGCGACGACACCTACTACCGGATGTCCAAGGAGATGGAAGAGGTCGTCTTCGAGGAGAAGGGCCTCTATCCGAACGTCGACTTCTACGCGGCGTCGGTTTACCACTACCTTGGCATCCCGACAGACCTGTTCACTCCCGTGTTCTCGATCAGCCGCATGTCGGGCTGGACGGCGCACGTGATCGAGCAGCACGCCGACAACCGCCTGATCCGTCCGGACAGCGAGTACATCGGCGAGACCGACCAGAAGTGGAAGCCGATCGACGAGCGATGAGCTTGAGCGACGACGTCGAACGCGAGGGCTGGGGGCCGTACCCGCTGATTCTGGCGGGTGCGGCCGTCGCCGTGGGATCGGTCTTCCTGATGGACCCGCGCTGGGGCGGCTTCGCCCTGGGCGGCGTGATCATGGTCGGTGCCGCGCTGCGCTTCTCCGGATTCGGCGGGCCGCTCGCGGTCCGCGGCCGGAGAGCGGACGCGATCACCCTGGGTCTGGGCGGGTTCATGCTGGTGCTGACTTCGCTGCTGCTCTACAACCAGGCGGCGAAGGCCCTGATCGAGTCCCTTTTCTCTCGCTGACGAGGCGTCCGATAGCCTCAACGCATTCATTCATGAAGGGGAACCGTTCGCATGCCCAAGATCAAGGTGGAGGGCCCCGTCGTCGAACTTGACGGCGACGAGATGACCCGGATCATCTGGCAGTTCATCAAGGACCAGCTGATCCTTCCCTACCTCGACATCGACCTGAAGTACTACGACCTCGGCATCGAGCACCGCGACGCCACCGACGACCAGGTCACCATCGACGCCGCGAACGCCATCAGGAAGTACGGCGTGGGCGTCAAGTGCGCCACCATCACCCCGGACGAGGCGCGCGTCGAGGAGTTCGGGCTGAAGCACATGTGGAAGTCCCCGAACGGGACGATCCGCAACATCCTCGGCGGCGTGATCTTCCGTGAGCCGATCATCATGTCCAACGTGCCGCGGCTCGTACCCGGCTGGACCAAGCCGATCGTCGTCGGCCGTCACGCCTTCGGCGACCAGTACCGCGCCACCGACCTGAAGGTGCCGGGCGAGGGCACGCTCACCCTCACCTTCACCCCGAAGGACGGCTCCGAGCCGATCGAGCTCGACGTGTACGACTTCCCCGGCGCGGGCGTCGCGATGGCCATGTACAACCTGGACGAGTCGATCCGCGACTTCGCCCGCGCGTCCATGCGCTACGGCCTGTCCCGCAACTACCCGGTCTACCTGTCGACCAAGAACACGATCATGAAGGCCTACGACGGGCGCTTCAAGGACATCTTCGCCGAGGTGTTCGAGGCCGAGTTCAAGGAGGACTTCGACAAGGCCGGCCTCACCTACGAGCACCGCCTGATCGACGACATGGTGGCCGCCGCGCTCAAGTGGGAGGGCGGCTACGTCTGGGCGTGCAAGAACTACGACGGCGACGTCCAGTCCGACACCGTGGCGCAGGGCTTCGGCTCGCTCGGCCTGATGACGTCCGTGCTCATGACCCCCGACGGCCGCACCGTCGAGGCCGAGGCGGCGCACGGCACCGTGACCCGCCACTACCGCCAGCACCAGCAGGGCAAGCCCACCTCCACCAACCCGATCGCCTCGATCTTCGCGTGGACCCGTGGCCTGGCCCACCGCGGCAAGCTGGACGGCACCCCCGCGGTCACCGAGTTCGCCGACACGCTGGAGCGGGTCTGCGTCGAGACCGTCGAGGGCGGCCAGATGACCAAGGACCTGGCGCTGCTGGTCGGCGGCGACGCCGAGTGGCTGACGACCCAGGACTTCCTCGCCGCGCTGGACGAGAACCTGAAGAAGAAGATGGCCTGACCGCCGTCTCCCTCCGCGCAAGGGCCGCCCCCGGGCGGCCCTTTCCGCTTCCTGGACGCTCTCTTGGTGCGGCGGTGTTGATCAGAAGGGTAAGAGCCCTCCATAACAGTCGTGCGCATCTCGGGGGGTTCGAATGCGACTGCGTTTCGTCAGTGGCGTGGGTGTGGTCGCGGTCGCCGTGATCGTGTCCGGGTGCGGCTCCGAGCCGGTCACCCAGGCGAAGGACGCCAAGGCCGACACCGCGGCCAAGCAGCAGCAGTCCACGGCCGCCAGGATGAAGGCGGCGGCGGCCGTCAAGGCCAACGAACTGGGCCAGGTCCCGGTTCTCATGTACCACCGCATCGTCGACAAGCCGCAGACCACCGACGACCGCACGCCCAAGCAGTTCCGCACCGAGCTCGAACGGCTGGCCAAAGAGGACTACGTGCCGATCACGGCGGCCGAGTTCGTCACCGGGAAGATCGACATCCCGGCCGGCAAGCACCCGGTGGTGCTCACCTTCGACGACTCCTCGCCCTCGCAGCTCACGCTGGACGAGATGGGCACCCCCAAGGCGAACACCGCGGTCGCCATCATGCGCGAGGTGGCCGCCAGGCACTCCGGCTTCCGGCCGGTCGGGACCTTCTACATCACCCGCGACATGTTCGGCAAGCACGTGCGCGAGGAGCAGGCGCAGACGCTCCTGTGGCTCAAGTCGAACGGCTTCGACCTGGGCAACCACACCCGCGACCACCACAACCTGCGCACGCGCACGCACGCCCAGGTCGAGGAGCAGATCGGCTCGATCGGCAAGCAGATCAACGAGCTGGCCGCGGTCAAGCCGGTGACGATCGCGCTGCCGTACGGGGTGCAGCCGCGCAAGAAGGAGTGGGCGGCGCGCGGCAAGTCGTACCACCACCAGGGCGTCTTCCTGGCCGGGTACACCCCGTCGGCGTCCCCGTTCAGCAAGTCGTACGACCCGCTGGGCATCCCGCGCATCAGGGCGATGGACAAGAAGGGCGACTGCGCGCAGTTCTGCTCGACGGCCTGGCTCGACTGGCTCAAGGCCAACCCGGACATGCGCTACACCTCCGACGGCGACCCGTCGACGATCGCGTACCCGAAGTTCAAGCACCCGTTCCTGCGCGTCTCGTACAAGGCGAAGGCGCTGGCCTACTAGCGGACCGACCCGATCAGGACCGAGAGCTCCGCCGGGGCGAGCACATAGTCGGAGACGGAGCTCATGGCGACGCGGAGGTCCCGTGCGGCGCCGGTGGCGAGGTCCACGACGTGGAAGGAGATCCTCCTGCGACGGTCCTCGGCGCGGACGAGCAGGGCGTCCTCACCCTCCCAGCGGATGAGGGCGTCGGGCCGCAGGCCCTCCGGGAGCCGCGGCACGACCGTGCGGGAGGTGCGTCCGGCGCCGGTGCCGGTCAGCAGGATGCCGGTGCTGACCACGTCGTGGGGGGTGATCTCCTTCGCGAGCGTCGCCAGCGTGCGGGCCGACGGTGACGGCAGGCCGTAGGCCAGGTTGCCGGGCACGGTGAAGCGCCGCACCACCCGGCCGCCGGGGGAGCGGATCACGTACGTGGCCGAGGTGGCGTGGCCGGGCAGGTCGCGGGCGGGCCGCTCGGTCACCAGGGCGAGCCCTTCGGTGGTCCAGCCGGCGACCCGCTCGCCCTTCGGCAGGCGGCGCACGGTGCCGCGCCGGATGTCGACGATCATCGGGCGCTCCAGCACGACCTCGGTGTCCTCGTCCAGGTCGTCGTGCTGGACGAGCAGGTGGCGGCCGTCGAGGGAGAGCAACGGCGCCTGGCTGCCGAAGATCTCCCCGACCGATTCGCGCGCCTTGACGGGCAGCTTCGTGACCGTGCCGGTGGTCAGGTCCCTGGCGACGTACCGGTCACCCGACGGGTGGACGGCCAGGGCGCCGTCGGCGGAGAGCGCGAACGGGGCGTCGTCGCGGGCGCCCTCCAGCCACCACCGCTCGCCCGTCGCCGACACCAGGATGTGGTGCCGGCAGCCGTCGGTCTCGTTGTTGCAGTGCGGCTCGTACGCGTACCTGACCGGGGCGGGAGCGGGCCCGGTCAGCTTCACCGGGGCCGGGG
>NZ_JAPNNL010000009.1 GCF_027620315.1 Nonomuraea corallina
CCGCTCCGGGCGGGCGCCACTCCCGATCTGGCTCGAAAGGCTTCCATGACACTCCAACTCGCGCCGCCGCCCCGGCACGCGTCGCCCCGGCGGGCCAGGCCGAGCAGACGGATCGGGCGTTTCGACCTCAAGGGGATGCCCTATCTCCTGGTCTCGCCCTACTTCCTGCTCTTCGCCATCTTCGGCGTCTTCCCCCTGCTCTACACCTTCTGGCTCTCGCTGCACGACGCGGAGCTGGCCGGCGAACGGGAGTTCGCGGGCCTGGCGAACTACGCCGAGCTGATCGCCGACGCCGAGTTCTGGAACGCGGTCTTCAACACGGTCGGCATGTTCGTGCTGGCCACCGTGCCGCAGCTGATCCTGGCGCTGCTGCTCGCCAACGCGCTCAACAAGCGCCTGCGCGGCCGGCTGGTGCTGCGCCTGGGCGTGCTGCTGCCGATGATCACCTCGGTGGTCGCGGTGGCGGTCGTCTTCAGCCAGCTCTACAGCCGCGACTACGGCCTGTTCAACTGGATACTCGGACTCGCCGGGATCGAGCCGATCGCCTGGCAGAACGAGAAGTGGTCCGCCTGGATCGCCATCGCCACGATGGTCGACTGGCGCTGGACCGGCTACAACGCGATCATCCTGCTGGCCGCCATGCAGACGATCCCCAAGGACCTGTACGAGGCCGCGGCCATCGACGGCGCCTCCGCGCGCCGGCAGTTCTGGCAGATCACGCTGCCGATGCTCCGGCCGACCATCGTGTTCGTCGTCTTCATCTCCACTATCGGCGGCCTGACGCTGTTCACCGAGCCGGTGATGTTCGAGGGCGAGCAGATGATGACCGGCGGCACCACCGGCCAGTACCAGACGGTGGCGATGTTCATCGTCGAACAGGCCTTCCGCGGCGGCTTCGAGATCGGCTACGCCTCGGCCGCGGCCTGGCTGCTGTTCCTGCTGATCCTCATCGGCACCATGATCAACTATTGGTTCACGCGCCGCATCGGGGGTGCACGATGACCAGGCAATCGGTCAACCGGCTGTGGGACGCGGGGGCTCTCACCAAGGTCGTGCTCGCCCTCGCGCTGCTGCTGTCGGCCTATCCCATCTACTACATGTTCATCATGGCGACGCGGACGAACGACGACGCGCTCGACAACCCGCCGCCCTTCCTGCCGGGCGGCCACCTGGGCGAGAACGTCGAGCGGCTGCTGAGCACCGAGGACGCCTACTTCATGACGGGCCTGATCAACTCGGCGATCGTGGCCACGACCGTGACGGTGTCGGTGGTGTTCATCTCCACCCTGGCCGGCTTCGCCTTCGCCAAGCTGCGCTTCCGCGGCTCGAAGATCCTGCTCGGGCTGATCCTCATCACCATGATGGTGCCGCTGCAGCAGATGGGCATCGTGCCGCTGTACGAGCTCATGGTGACGCTCGGCTGGACCGGCCAGCTCCAGGCGGTGATCCTGCCGTTCCTGGTCAACGGGTTCGGCGTGTTCATGATGACCCAGTACGCCTCGCAGGCGGTGCCGGACGAGCTGGTCGAGGCCGCCAGGGTCGACGGGGCGTCCACGCTGGGCATCTACCGCAGGGTCATCCTGCCCGCGCTCCGGCCGGGCATGGCGGTGCTCGCCCTGCTGGTGTTCATGCAGACGTGGAACGAGTTCATGTGGCCGCTCATCGTGCTGCTGCCGGAGAACCCGGTCGTGCAGACCTCGATCGCGGCGCTCAACCAGGCCCACGGCACCGACTACGTGATGCTGTTCACCGGCACCGCGGCGTCAGTGCTTCCTCTCTTCGTTGTTTTCGTGCTGTTCGGCCGTCAGATCGTCGGCGGCCTGATGGAAGGTGCGGTCAAGGCGTGACGACTCAGGAGGAACAGACCCGCTCCGAGCTGCGATTCCCTACAGGATTCGCGTGGGGTGCGGCCACCTCGGCCTACCAGATCGAGGGTGCGGTGACGGCCGACGGCCGCGGCACCTCGATCTGGGACACCTTCACCAAGACGCCGGGCCGGGTGGTGGGCGGCGAGCACGCGGACGTCGCCATCGACCACTACAACCGTTACCGCGACGACGTACGGATCATGGCCGATCTGGGGCTGAGCGCGTACCGCTTCTCGGTCTCCTGGCCCCGGGTGCAGCCCACCGGATCCGGCGCCGTCAACCACAAGGGACTCGACTTCTACAAGCGCCTGCTCGACGAGCTGCTGTCGCACGGGATCGACCCGTGGCTGACGCTCTACCACTGGGACCTGCCGCAGGCCCTGGAGGACAGAGGCGGCTGGCCGGTCAGGGACACGGCGCTGCGCTTCGCCGACTACGCGGCGGTCGTGCACGAGGCGCTGCGCGACAGGGTGCACACGTGGAGCACCGTCAATGAGCCGTGGTGCGCGGCCTTCCTCGGATACGCCTCGGGCGAGCATGCTCCGGGACGCCGCGAGCCCGAGAACGCCATCCGGGCCGCGCACCACTTGAACCTCGCCCACGGGCTGTCCGTCCAGTCCATGGGCGCGCGCCGGGTGGGGGGCTGCGTCAACCTGTACGCGATCACCCCCGCCACGGCCTCGGAGGCCGACCTGGACGCCGCCCGCCGCATCGACGGGCTGCAGAACCGGTTCTTCCTCGACGCGCTGCTGACCGGCCGCTACCCCCAGGACGTCCTCGACGACCTGGGCATGGACCTGTCCTTCATCGAGGACGGCGACCTCAAGACCATCAACGCGCCGATCGACCTGCTGCTGGTCAACTACTACAGCCGGTTCACGGTGTCCGGGGCGCCGGGCGGCCGGGCCTCGGCGGCCGCGGCGCCCACCGACACGGCCTCGCCCTGGGTGGGCAGCGAGCACGTCTCGTTCGTGAACGGCGGCCGCCCGGTCACCGCGATGGGCTGGGAGATCGACGAGGACGGCCTGGTCGAGGTGCTCACCCGGGTGGCGCGCGACTACCCGCGCACCCCGCTGGTCGTCTCGGAGAACGGCGCCGCGTTCGACGACGTCCTGGAGAACGGCCGGGTGCGCGACGACGACAGGCGGGCCTACGTCGAGGCCCACCTGCGCGCCTGCCGCGAGGCGATCGACGCCGGAGTGCCGCTGGAGGGCTATTTCGCCTGGTCGCTCATGGACAACTTCGAGTGGGCCTGGGGCTACGGAAAGCGCTTCGGCATCGTCCGGGTCGACTACGAGACGCTGGAGCGGCTGCCGAAGGACAGCGCGACGTGGTACGCCGAGATCATCCGGCAGAATAGGAACCATGAACCGACCGACTCTTGAGGCAGTCGCCGCCAGGGCCGGGGTCGGCCGAGGCACGGTGTCGAGAGTCATCAACGGCTCCCCCAATGTGAGCCAGCGGGCGCGCGACGCGGTGCAGGCGGCGATCCAGGAGCTGGGTTACGTCCCCAACAGGGCGGCCCGGACCCTGGTGACCCGCCGCACCGACACGGTCGCGCTGGTCGTGTCCGAGTCGGAGGGCCGGCTCTTCGACGAGCCCTACTTCGCGGGCACCATCCGCGGCATCGGTTCGGCGTTGTCGGAGACCGGCCTGCAACTTCTGCTGGCCATGGCGCGCACCCCCGAGGAGCACGCCCGATTGCAACACTATTTGACGGGGCAGCACGTCGACGGCGTGCTGCTCCTGTCGCTGCACGGCGACGACCCGCTGCCGGGCAGGCTGGAGGCGATGGGGGTGCCGACCGTGCTGGGCGGCCGCCCCGTCGGCCTGGCGCCCTACAGCTACGTCGACATGGACAACCGGGCGGGGGCCAGGCAGGCGGTCAAGCACCTGCTGAGCCTCGGCCGCACCCGCATCGCCGCCATCGCCGGTTCGCAGGACATGGGCGTGGGCGTCGACCGGCTCGCGGGCTACCGCGACGCGCTGCTGCCCTCCGGCCTGCCGGAGCTGGTCGCGTTCGGCGACTTCTCCGAGGAGAGCGGGGAGGTGGCGATGGCCGAGCTGCTGGCCACCCATCCCGGTCTCGACGCCGTGTTCGCCGCCTCCGACCCGATGGCGCTCGGCGCGCTGCGGGTGCTGAAGTCGGCCGGCCGGGCCGTTCCGGACGACGTGGCGGTGATCGGGTTCGACGACTCGAAGGCGGCCCTGCACGCCGACCCGCCGCTGACGACCGTCCACCAGCCGACGGAGGCGATGGGCCGCCAGATGGCGCTGCTGCTGGTGGCCCGCATCCACGGCGAGGAGCTGCGCCAGCCGGTGGTGATCCTCGACACCCACCTGGTGCGGCGGGCGTCGGCTTAGCGGCCGGGCCCGCGGGGGCCACGGCCTGAGGAGGGCGGGGTGGACAGCAGGACCAAGCGCCGGTTATCCGGCCACGAGCTCGACGCGCTGGCCAGGCGGGCGCTCGGCGCGGGCGTGGCCGAGCACGCCGAGCTGACCGACGGCTTCGCGAACGCGGTGTGGCGGCTGCGCCTGGACGACGGCCGCGACGTGGTCTGCAAGCTGTCCCCGCCGCCCGGCCTCGACCAGCTGAGCTACGAACGCCACCTGCTGCGGACGGAGGCGGCGGTCTACGAGCTGGCCGCGGCGGCGGGCGTGCCGGTGGCGACGCTGCTGCGGGCCGGGTTCGACGATCCGGTACTGGGCGGCGACTACCTGATGCTGGCCGCCCTCGACGGCGTCTCGTGGAACCACGTCCCCCGCGACCGCGCCGTCCGGCGGGGGGTCACGCCCGAGGACGAGGCCCGGCTCCGCAGGGAGCTGGGCGGGCACCTGGCGCGGCTGAACGCCGTGACGGGCCCGGTGTTCGGCTACCCGCACGCCGGGATCACCGGCTCGACGTGGCGCGAGGCGTACCTCGCCATGGTGGACGCGCTGCTCGGCGACACGGCGCGCTACCCGACGCCGCTGCCGGCGCCGGTGCCGCGCATCCGCGAGCTGCTGGCCGCCGCCGCGCCCGCGCTCGACGAGGTGACCACGCCCCGGCTGGTCCACTTCGACATCTGGCCGGGCAACGTGTTCCTGGACCTGTCGGGGCCTCGTCCCCGGATCCAGGCGATCATCGACCACGAGCGGGCCTTCTGGGGCGACCCGCTGGCCGAGTTCATCACCCCGACGATCTTCGCCGGGCTGCGCGAGGACGACCCGCTCGTGGTGGGCTACCGCGAGGTCACCCCGTTCGAGCTGACCCCCGCCGCGCACGTACGGCTCGACCTGTACCGCGCGTACCTCTACCTGATCCTGCTGGTGGAGAACGGCCCCCGGCAGTATCCGGAGGCCGAGTACGCCCGCGTGCGCGATCGGTCCACGGCCTCACTCGCCGAGGTGCTGGACCGCCTCGTACCTCTCTCCACGGGGACCGTCGCCTAGCTCACGGCCCAGCTCACGGGCCAGCGGCTCCGACAGTTCGTAGCCGGTGGTGGGCGGGGTGGCGTCGATCGTCCAGGCGCGGGTGTCGCCGCCGAGCGAGGCGGTCAGCTCGCGGGCGCCGCCGGGGACGCCCCGCTGGTAGTGGTCGTACTCGTCCTGCAGGCCGCCCCGCGAGTGGCCCAGCTCGTGCGGGCTGATCAGGGCGGATATGGCGTTGCTGCCGGAGGCGGTCGCGTAGGCGCCGCCCGCTCCCCCGTACGTGCCGCTGTTGGCCAGGGCGAGGATCCGGCGGTTGGCGGAGGATGTGCCGGTTATCCGTCACCGGCGGCGGCCCGTCTTCCCCCTTGAGGTCACAATTCGGACTATCCGGGTGTCCCGGGCGGCGGTCCGGCCGGGAGCGCGGACGCCGCCGGATCTGGAACGGCCTTCTCACTACGTGGACATCGCGGTCGGCCTGGTGGACCCGGTGGAATACCCTCGTATGTCGTGAGCGCATTGAGCAATTCGCTGAATCTCGATTCCTGGCGAGCCCTGCCCGCGGCCCAGCAGCCCGACTGGCCTGACCGCGCGGAGCTCGACAAGGTCGTCGCCGAGCTCGGCGGCCTGCCCCCGCTGGTGTTCGCGGGAGAGTGTGACCAGCTCAAGGAGGACCTGGCGGCCGTCACCCGGGGCGAGGCGTTCGTCCTGCAGGGCGGCGACTGCGCGGAGACGTTCGCCGGCGCGACCGCCGACAACGTGCGCAACAAGCTCAAGACCCTGCTGCAGATGGCGATCGTGCTCACCTACGCCGGCAAGGTGCCGGTGGTCAAGATCGGCCGTCTGGCCGGCCAGTTCGCCAAGCCGCGGTCCAAGGGCACGGAGGTGCGCGAGGGCGTCGAGCTGCCCGCCTACCGGGGCGACATGGTCAACGGGTTCGACTTCACCCCGGAGGCGCGCAGGCCCGACCCGTGGCGGCTGCTCAAGGCCTACCACTCCTCGGCGGTCACGCTCAACCTCGCCCGCGCCTTCACCAAGGGCGGCTACGCCGACCTGCGCCAGGTGCACGCGTGGAACCAGGACTTCGTGGCCGAGTCGCCGGCCGGCCGGCGCTACGAGCGGCTGGCCCGCGAGATCGACCAGGCGCTGGCGTTCATGCGGGCGTGCGGGGCCGAGCCGGAGGAGTTCCACTCGGTGGAGTTCTACTCCTCGCACGAGGCGCTGATCCTCGACTACGACCAGGCGCTCACCCGCATCGACTCGCGCACGGGGCTGCCGTACGACGTGTCGGCGCACATGGTCTGGATCGGCGAGCGCACCCGTCAGCTCGACGGCGCGCACGTGGAGTTCTTCTCCCGGATCCGCAACCCGATCGGCGTCAAGCTGGGCCCGTCCACCTCCCCCGAGGAGGCGCTGGCGCTGGTCGAGAAGCTCAACCCGGACAACGTGCCGGGCAGGCTCACGTTCGTCACCCGGATGGGCGCCTCCAAGATCCGTGAGCACCTGCCTCCGCTGGTCAAGGAGGTCACGGCCGCGGGCGCGCAGGTGGCCTGGGTGTGCGACCCGATGCACGGCAACACGTTCGAGGCGCCGAGCGGCCACAAGACCCGCCGCTTCGACAACGTGCTCGACGAGGTGGCCGGGTTCTTCGAGGTCCACCGCGCGCTCGGCACCCACCCGGGCGGCATCCACATCGAGTTCACCGGCGACGACGTGACCGAGTGCGTCGGCGGCGGCCACGAGATCGCCGAGGGCGACCTGGCGACCCGCTACGAGACGGCCTGCGACCCGCGGCTCAACCGGGGCCAGTCGCTCGATCTGGCCTTCCGGGTGGCCGAGCTGTACCGCGGCTGAAAGATCCTCACGTTTCCGGGTCATCGTCGCACGATGGCCCGGAACATCACTTATGATCAGCGGCAAATGCCCGGTAATCATGGGAGATGTGGTGGACAGAGCTCCGGACGGCGTCGATCCGAACATGCCCAATGTCGCGAGGATGTACGACTACTACCTCGACGGCAAGGACAACTTCGCGTCGGACCGGGAGGCGGCCGAGCGCATTTTGCAGCTGTTCCCGGACACCAAGCAGCACGCCCGGGAGAACCGCGGCTTCCTGCGCAGGGCCGTCCGGCTGGTGACCGACAACGGCGTGGACCAGATCGTGGACCTGGGGGCCGGGCTGCCGACCCAGGGCAACACCCACGAGATCGCGGTGGGCTCGCGGGTGGTCTACGTCGACAACGACCCGGTGGTCTGCACCCACGGCCGGGCGCTGCTGGCGCGCGGCGCGAAGGTCGACTTCCTGCACGGTGACGCGCGCAAGCCCGACGAACTGCTCGACCAGCTCCAGCCTCTGATCGACTTCGACCGGCCGGTCACGTTCATGATGCTGGCGATCCTCCACTTCCTGTCGGACGAGGAGGCGTACGGGCTGATCGCGCGGCTGCGTGAGGTGAGCGCGCCCGGCAGCTATCTGGTGCTGAGCCACGCCATCGACGACAAGCCCGACCTCACCCCGCAGGCGCTGGAGGTCTACAAGCAGTCGACTGCGGCGCTCCACCTGCGTACGCACGAGGAGATCCTGCGCTTCTTCGACGGCTACGAGCTGCTGGAGCCGGGCCTGGTGGACCCGGGCGACTGGCGTCCCGAGGAGGAGCGGGCGCCGGGCTCCAGGCGCAGCCCCGGCTACGCGGGGGTCGGCCACAAGCAGTGACCCGCGCGACCCCGGACGGCACGGCGGCCCCGCCCGAGGGCGGGGCCGTGCCTGTGCGTGCCGGGGCGGGTCAGTTCTGCTGGGCGTTCTTGAGCTCCTTGTCGAGCTCCGCCCTGATCTCGTCCATGTCGAGCGCGCGCACCTGACGGATCAGGTCGTCGAGGGCCGGGGCCGGGATGGCGCCGGGCTGGGCGAAGACCACGATGCCGTCGCGGATGGCCATCAGGGTCGGGATGGACCTGATGTCGAAGCCCTGGGCGAGCGCCTGCTCCTGGTCAGTGTCGATCTTGCCGAACGTGATGTCCTGGTGCTGCTCCGAGGCCTTCTCGAAGATCGGGCCGAACATCTTGCAAGGACCGCACCATTCCGCCCAGAAGTCGAGCAGGACGATCCCCTTGTCGGCGATGTCGTTGAAGTTCGTCTCGGTTACTTCGATGGTCGCCACAAGTGGCTCCTCTGACGTCGGTCCGCTTCCGGTGATTGCCTCCGTGACAACCACGTACCCCTCACCAGCATTCCATGCCACGGGGCCGGGCGGCCCGGCCCCGTGGATCCAGCCGGGGTCAGCGGCCCGGCAGGGTGAGGCCGACGACCAGGGGGTCGTGGTCGGAGGAGCGGAAGGCGTCCGGCCGGTACAGGCCGGGCGGGTTGAACTCGGTGTTGTAGTCGCGGACGCGGGGCTCGTCGGCGTTGGCGTGCCAGATGGCGACGCTGGTGACGCGCTTGAGCAGCTGCCTGCTCGCCATCATGTGGTCGAGCTCCCCGGCCAGCCCGTCGAACAGGTAGCTGTAGCGCAGCGGGGCGGGCACGTACCGCTTGGTGAGGCTGGTGAGGCCGCCGGCTTCGAGCGTGTCGATCGGGTCCTCCTCGCCGTAGGCGTTGAGGTCGCCGAGGACGAGCGGGGCCGGCAGGTCCCCGATGAGGCCGAGCAGCGCCTGCGCCTGCCGCACCCGGGTGGGGTTCCAGCAGCCCTGACCGTCGCCCTGGTCGGCGTCGGGCCCGCCGTCGGGGCAGGAGCCCTTGGACTTGAGGTGGTTGACGACCATGGTGAACGGCTGCCCGCCGTGCGCGCGGCGGAAGCTCTGGATGAGCGGCGGCCGGCTGAACACCGGGTCCTGCGAGGAACGGGCCGCGCCCACCGGGGTCAGCCTGCCCGGCTTGTAGATGAGGCCGACCTGGATCGCGTCGGTGCCCGGGAAGGGGTGGGTGAGCGCCGCGTACGTGCCCGCGCCCATCTCGGCGTTGACCGCGTCGACCAGGGCGTCCAGGGCGACCTGTCCGTTGTTCTCGACCTCCATGAGGCCGATGGCGTCGGCGTCGATGCCCTTGATCGCGGCGACGAGCTTGGCGAGCTGACGCTGCTGCTCCTCGGCGGTGTTCGCGCCGCGCGACCCGATCGTGGTGAACCAGTTGAGCGTGTTGAACGAGGCCACCTTGACGTTGCCGAGCACCGGGAAGGGCCGGGGCAGGCGCGGGTTGGTGGCCTGGTAGCGGATCGGCTCGGTCGGCTGCAGCCGGTAGGCGTCGAAGCCGTAGCCGAGGACGCCGGTGACGCCGGTGGCGCTGTCGCCGGCGCGCACGATGGGCGGCAGCGTGGCCGGGTTCTGCTGGTTGGAGCCGTCGTCCACGAGCAGCGAGCGGCGGGCGTTCTCGGCGGCGTCCACGCCTGGCCGGTCGGTCGGCTGGAAGAGCCTGCCGCCGGAGGAGAGCGTCACCTCGCCGAAGCGGCCCAGGTTGTAGGTGTCGTTGACGGTGAGCCGCTGCGGGAAGGTGAGCAGCACGTTCTCCACCGGCTCCAGGTCGGCGGCGGGCAGCCGGTGGCGCAGCGGCGCGACCGAGCCGGTCCCGCAGACGTCCACGGCGGTGACGGGCGACAGCTCGGTCCACCCGTTGAACTCGACGGCCCGGCCGGTGACGAGCACCCGGTCGCCGACCTTCACGTCCTGGAAGGAGTCGCGGGCGAAGGCGAACAGCGCGTCGGAGGTCGCCGGGTCGGCGTCCGGCGTGGGGTCCTGCAGGAAGAACCCGCTGAGCTGGTCGGCGCGCTGGAAGTCGGCGGTGACCACGCCTTCGACCCGGACGGTCCGCCCGGCGAGCGGGGTGGCGGCGCCGCTGCCCTGGACCTCGGCGATCTCCCGGTCGGGCGGGGTGTCGCAGGGGCCGGCGGGCGTCGCCGATGCGGATGCCGGCAGCAGGCCGGCGACGAGCGCGGCCGCGGTGAGCACGGCACAGGTGGCCCGGGATAAAACATGCATAAGCGGCACTCTAGGCCCAGGGCCCGTGACAGGTGTCTACAGAGTTGTGACCACAAGCTTCCATGGCCGGACCTTGACAGGGCCGCGTCCCGGGTATGACCAGGGCATGGACTGGGTCACCTGCGCGCAATCGGCGACCTGCACCGGGATCGCCCGCCGCCCCTACGACCGCTGTCTCGCCCACCTCCCCCAGGACGAGGTCACCGTCGCGCTGGCGGGGATGGAGCCAGGAAGGCTGCTGGACCTGCGCGGCACGACGCTCAGCGGCGACCTGCTGCGCCGCGTCGTGGAGGCCACCCGGAGCAGGCCCGGCCGGGCCCGGCTGGACCGGGCCCGCTTCACCGGGGACGTGCGCCTCGCGGGGGTGACGTTCGCGGGCGACGTGTCGCTCGACGGCGCCAGGTTCGAGCGGCTGGCGTCGTTCTTCGGCGCCCGCTTCGAGGGCAACCTGTCCCTGGCGAGCGTCCGCTTCGCCAGGGAGCTGTCGTTCCACGGCGTGCCGGTGCGCGGGCACGTCTCGCTCGACGGGGCGGTGATGAGCAGAGACGCGCTGTTCAGCCAGGCGGTGTTCGGGCACGGGCTGTCCTGCGAGTCCGCCCGGTTCGAGGGGTACGCGACCTTCGACGGGGCCAGCCTGGGCGAGGCGGCGAGCTTCCGGGGCGCCCGGTTCGGCCGCACGCTCTCCTTCCGCAAGGTGAGCGGCAGCGCGGGGTTCGACGCGGCCCGCTTCGCCGCCGACGCCTACCTGTCGGCCACCGGCCGGTTCTCGGCCGCGCGGGCGCGCGCCGACGGCGCCCTGGACCTGGCCGTGCGCGGCTGCGGGGTGGATCTGCGCCGGCTCGTGGTGGCGGGGACCACGACGGTACGGCTCACCGACTCCCAGGCCGACCTGGAGGGCGCTGTCCTGCACGGCGCGGCGACGGTGACCGGGCGCGGCGCGTCCACGCTGACGTCGTTGTGCGAGGTGGACGCGGCCAGCCTGGCCCTGCACGGGCTCGACCTGTCGGCCTGCCGGTTCGCCGGGCTGGCGCACCCGGCGGGCGTGCGGCTGGAGGAGTGCACGTTCGCGCTCACCGGGCACGGCATGCGGGTGAGCGTCAGCCTGCCGATGCTGCGCTGGCTCTCCCGCAGCCGCTTCTCCCGCGATCGCTCCTCCCGCGATCGCTTCTCCCGCGACGGCTCCTCCCGCGACGGCTTCTCGAACCGCTTGTCCCGCCGCCCTAACGCGGCGACCCAGCCGTTAGAGTGACGCCGCCACCTCGGCGATCTTCCTGGGCACGGTCCGCCAGCCGCCGCCCATGATCCGGCGCGACATCCGCTGGATCGGGTCGTCGGGGTCGAAGCCCTCGTGGTCGAGGAACAGGCGGGTGCCCCGGCCTTCGGGCTCCAGCCGCCAGGTGACGGTCCAGCCGACCCGGCCGTCGCTCCAGCTCAGTCTGAGCAGCTTCTCCGGCTCCGCCTCCAGCACCTGGCAGTGCACGACCCCGGCGAAGCCGGCCCGCTCGTTGGGCGCGGTGGTGAAGGTGAAGCGGTGTCCCACCTCGGGCCTGATGTCGCCGGGCATGAGCCAGCGGGCCACCAGCTCCGGCTCGGTGAGCGCGCGCCAGACCTTGGCCGGCGGGTGCGCGAGGAACTCGTCCAGCCGGATGGCGGTCGGGTCGTCAGCCATGGTCGTCCTCCATCTCGTCCAGGAGCCCGCGCAGACCGGCCAGCTTGCCCCGCCAGAAGCGCTCGTACGGGACGAGCCAGTCGCGCACGCTCATCAGCGGCTCGGCCTCCAGCCGGTAGTGCCGCTCGCGTCCCCTGCGGGTCTCGGCCACCAGGCCGGCGTCCTTGAGCACCTTGAGGTGCTCCGACACGCTCGGCCGGCTCATGTCGAACCGGTCGGCCAGCCGGCCGGCGGGCTGTGCTCCCTCCTCCAGCAGCAGCCGGAGCAGCTCGCGCCGGGCGGGGCTGGCCAGCGCGGCGAAGACGGGATCGGCGGTCATCCGCCCGCCGCCACGAAGCCGTTGCCGAACGGGTCCTGGAACAGCAGCTGGCGGCCCCACGGCTCGTCGGTGGGCCCCTGGACCTCCACCCCGTCCTCGCGCAGCCGCTCGGCCAGGGCGTCGACGTCGGGGGCGGCGAGCACCAGCCCGCCGATCGGCGCCATGCCGGGGAACCAGGAGGCGAGCAGGAGCGAGCTCTCGGCGGCCTTGGGCGCGACGGTGAGCCAGCGACCCATCGGGAACGGGTTGTCGGAGCGGACCTCGAAGCCGAGGGCGCCGGTGTAGAAGGCGAGCGCGCGGTCCTGGTCGGAGACGGGCACGGTCACGGTGACGACGTGTGAGATGAGCATGCCATCCACTATATGTAGGATTTTTCCTACATATCAAGATATCAGGGAAATCCCCTATGGGGACGGCCCCTCCTCCTCCGTACACTGAGGCCCATGCTCATCGACGACTACGCGGCCGAGCTGAGACGTGCCCTGTCCGGGCCCTATGGTCCGAAGCGCGACCTGGTCGTCGAGGCCCGGCACAGCCTGCTCGACTGCGCCGAGGCCTACCAGGCCCAGGGCCTGCGCCGGACGGAGGCGGAGCGGCGGGCGGTCGAGGAGTTCGGCCCGGTCCGCGACGTGGCGCCCGGCTACCAGGAGGAGCTGACCGCCTCGGCGGGACGCAGGCTGGGGCTGCTGCTGTTCGTCAGCGTGCCGGCGACGGTGCTGGCCTGGGGCCTGATCTGGTCCTTCCAGCCCGCAGAGACGTGGGTGGCGGCCGACCGGCCGGAGTGGTTCACGACGGCGTCCCGGCTGCTCGACGTCGTGCAGCTGGCCTTCGGCCTCTACGGGGGGCTGGCGCTGCTCGCCCTGAGCCGGCCGGCCCGCTGGATCCCGCGGCCGCGTCTGGTGACACGCTCGCTCGGCCTCTCGGTCTGGTTGCTGCTGCCGCTGAACACCCTGCTCGGCCTGCTGATCTCGCATGCCTCGCAGCTGCCCGCGAGCACGCTGTCCTCCACCCCCGTCGTCCTGGCCAACGTGCTGACGTACGCCTTCGCCGGGACGCAGCTCTACTGCGCGACCCGGTGCGTCATGCTGAGCCGGAAGGCTTGGCCTCCGGCCGCAGCACGCTCCCGATAGCGCTGGTGAAGGCCTGCCAGGCCGACCGCTCCCCCTCCAGCTGCCGCCTGCCCGCGTCGGTGAGACGGTAGGTGCGCCGTCTGCGCCCGCCGACCGTGTCCCACGCGCTCACCAGATAGCCGGTCCGCTCCAGCCTGCGCAGCGCCGGATAGACGGTGCCGGTCGGCACGTTGAGCGCGCCTGCGCTGCGCTCCTGCAGGGCCTCGATGATGGCGTAGCCGTGCAGCGGCTCCCGTTCGAGCACCGAAAGCAGCAGGGCGTCCATGTGGCCGCGGAGCGCGTCGGGATTCATGGCCACGATCCTAAGCATCCATCGGTCATGTAGGTAGGCTACATGTAGCCTGTCTATATATCGAAAGGAGTGGCTAATGGAAGCACTCGACCTGGCCCGCTTACAGTTCGCCGTGACCGGAAGCCTGCACTTCCTGTTCGTCGTGCTCACGCTGGGACTGGCGCCCCTGGTGGCGATCATGAACACGCGGTTCGCGCGCACCGGCAGGCCGCTGCACGAGCGGATGACCCGCTTCTGGGGGCAGATCTACGTCGTCAACTACGCCCTGGGCATCGTCACCGGCCTGGTGATGGAGTTCCAGTTCGGGCTGTCGTGGAGCGGGCTGTCCCACTACGCGGGCGACGTGTTCGGGGCGCCGCTCGCCATGGAGACGCTGCTGGCGTTCTTCCTGGAGTCCACGTTCCTGGGGTTGTGGATCTTCGGCTGGGGACGGCTGCCGAAGTGGGCGCACCTCGCCAGCATCTGGATGGTCGCCGCGACCGCGTACGCCAGCGCGTTCTTCATCATGGTCGCCAACTCGTTCCTGCAGAACCCGGCCGGGGCGGTCGTCGCCGGTGACCGGCTGGCGCTGGTGGACGCCGGGGCGCTGTTCACCAACGACACGCTGGTGTTCGCGCTGCCGCACGTCCTGGGCGCCGGGCTGTTCACCGGGGCGATGGTGCTCGTCGGCGCCAGCGCCTACCAGCTGCGGCGGCGCACCGGGGAGCGGGAGTTCTTCACCAGCTCCATGCGGACCGGGATCGTGGCGGCGGCCATCGGCATCGCGCTGACCGTGGCGTTCGGCTATTCCCAGTTCGGCCACATCCAGGAGGGCAAGTTCGACGACAACCCGGCGGCCTCGGTGCCGCTGGGGCTGATGATGGAGGGCGGCAACCTGCTGTCCCTGGTCGTGTTGCTGTTCATGCTGCCGCTGGTCAACAATCTGCCGCGCTGGCGGTGGGCGCACCCTCTGCTGATGGCCCTGACGCCGCTGCCCTTCGTGCTGGCCATCCTCGGCTGGCTGGCGAGAGAGCTGGGCCGGCAGCCGTGGATGATCTGGGAGAAGCTCACCGTGGCCGACGCCATGACGCCGGGTCTCACCCCCGGCATGGTCACCGCCTCCTTCACCGGGTTCGCCGTCGTGCTGGGGCTGCTGGCCGTCGTCGACTACGTGCTCATCGCCAGGATGGTCCGGCGCGGCCCGCGCGACCTCGCCCTCGGCGCCACCGCCCCCGAGCGGCCCGCACCCGCTCTGAGCCTCTAGGAGCGCCCCGATGGAGCTGATCTGGTTCGCCGTCTTCGCCGTCCTGCTGGCCGGCTACTTCGCGTTGGAGGGCTTCGACCTGGGGGTCGGCCTGCTGCTTCCGGTCCTCGGCAGGACCAGGGACGACCGGGACCGCATGGTCGCCGCGATCGGGCCGTACGTGCTCGCCAACGAGGTGTGGCTGGTCGCGCTCGCCGGGACGCTGTTCGGCGTCTACCCGCTGCTGGAGGGCGAACTGCTCCCGGCGCTCTACCCGCTGGTCGTGGCCATGCTGCTGGCCTGGATCCTGCGGGACGCCGGGCTGTGGTTCCGGCGCAGGGCCGGCGGCTCCCGGTGGCGGGCGTTCTGGGACGGGACGATCGTGCTGGGCTCGCTCTGGCTGTCGTTCGGCTGGGGGCTGGTGATGCACGCCGCGGCCACCGGCTTCGCCGGGCCGCTCATGCACCCGCTGGGGCTGCTGATGGGCGCGGCGGTGACGCTGCTGTTCGCCTGGCACGGCCGCGTCTTCCTGGGCTGGCGGCTGCCGGGCTTCGCCGGGCCCGCGCGCACCGGCCGGGCGCTGGCGGCGTCGGCGGCGGTGGCCGCGCTGCCGGCGCTGGCCCTGGCCGGCGGCGGGATGTCCGTCCTCATCGAGCACAGCGCGCCGGCCGCTACGCTGAATGTGCTCAGTCTCATGGTCCTTCCGTTCGCACCCCTCATGGTCGGGGCGCAAGTATGGATATGGCGTACTTTCCGTCCTGGTAAGGACGCTGACCGACACCCTTCGTTCTTCTGAGGCGCTCGTGCACAAGGATCTACTCCGCCTGATCCGGGGAGAGCAGCCGGTCCTGCGGCACCTGACCGTCACGTTCGCGGCGGCCATGCTGGCAGGACTGCTGGTGCTCGTACAGGCGGAGGTGCTGGCCGGGGTGCTGTCCGGCAGGTTCACCGCGGCCGCGCTCGCGGTCGTGGCCGGCGTGGTGGCGCTGCGGGCGCTGCTGGCGTGGACGCAGGGCGTGTTCGCCGGGCGCACCGCCACCGGGGTGAAGTCGGCGCTGCGGCACCGCCTGCTGACCCGGCTCAGGGAGCTCGGCCCCGTCCGGCTGGCCGGCCACCGCTCCGGCGAGCTGGTGACGCTGGCCGGGCGCGGGCTGGACGGCCTGGACAACTACCTGACCGGCTACCTGCCGTCGATCGCGGTGGCCGCGGTGGTGCCGCTGGCGGTGCTGATCCGGCTGCTGGTCGCCGACCTGGCCAGCGCGATCATCGTGCTGGTCACGCTGCCGCTGATCCCCATCTTCGGCGCGCTGGTGGGCATGACCACCAAGGCCGTCACCGAGCGGCAGTACCGCGCGCTGACCCGGCTCGGCGGCCACTTCCTGGACGTGGTGCGCGGCCTGCCCACGCTGCGCGCCTTCGGCCGGGCCCGCTACCAGGCGACGGTGATCCGCCAGGTGGCCGACGCGCACCGCTCGGCCACCATGCGCACGCTCCGGGTGGCCTTCCTGTCGTCGCTGGTGCTGGAGCTGTGCGCGTCGCTGTCGCTGGCTCTGGTGGCGGTGCCGATCGGGCTGCGGCTGCTCGGCGGCACGCTGGACCTGCACACGGCGCTGCTGGTGCTGCTGCTGGCCCCGGAGGCCTATCTGCCGCTGCGCGCGATGGGCACCCGGTTCCACGCCTCGATGGAGGGCGTGGCCGCCGCCGACGCGGCCTTCTCCGTACTGGACCGCTCGGGCGACGAGCCCGCGCCGGACACGGACGGGCGTCCCGCGGCCGCGTCCGGCGCGCCCGCGTCCGGCCAGCCGCGCATCGAGCTGGAGAACGTCACCGTGCGCTATCCCGGACGCGAGGACCCGGCGCTGTCCGGGGTCAGCCTCACCATCGAGCCGGGTGAGCGGGTGGCGCTGGTCGGCGAGAGCGGCAGCGGCAAGAGCACGCTGCTCAACCTGCTCCTCGGCTTCGTGCCGCCCTCGGAGGGCCGGGTGCTGGTCGACGGGGCCGACCTGCGCACGCTGGACCTGGAGGCGTGGAGGGCCAGGCTGGCGTTCGTGCCGCAGCGGGCGCACCTGTTCACCACGTCGGTGGCGGACAACATCAGACTCGGCAGGCCGTCGGCCTCCATGGACGAGGTGCGGCGGGCCGCCCGCGCCGCCTACGCCGACGAGTTCGTCGACGACCTGCCCGACGGCTACGGGACCAGGGTCGGCGAGCGGGGCGCCAACCTGTC
Organism: Nonomuraea corallina; assembly: GCF_027620315.1. Lineage (GTDB taxonomy): Bacteria > Actinomycetota > Actinomycetes > Streptosporangiales > Streptosporangiaceae > Nonomuraea > Nonomuraea corallina. The sequence continues at coordinate 17,104 of NZ_JAPNNL010000009.1, forward strand.
CGCCGGGCAGCGCCAGCGGATCGCCCTGGCCCGCGCCTTCTGCCGCCCGGCGACGTCGGTCCTGCTGCTGGACGAGCCGACGGCCAGGCTGGACGGCCGGAGCGAGGCCGCCGTGGTGGCGGCGACCGCCGAGCTGAGCAGGGGCCGCACCGCCGTCGTCGTGGCCCACCGGCCGGCCATGATCGAGCTGGCGGACCGCGTCGTCCGCGTCCACGAGGGCCGCGTCGTCGCGGACACGACGCCTCCGCCCCGGGACCCGGACCGGCGCGAGGAGAGGACCGGCGACGAGATCACGACGAGCGGGCGGGCCGAACGATGAGGAACCGGATGACGACGCGGCTGGTCTACGCCGTGCTGGCCGGGGCCGCGGCCGACCTCGCCGGGCTCGGGCTGATCGCCGCCGCCGCCTGGCTGATCACGCGGGCGGCCGAGCAGCCGCCGCTGGCGGCGCTCAGCATGGCGATCGTGGCCACCCGGGCCTTCGCCACCGGCCGCGGCGTGTTCCGCTACGCCGAGCGGCTGACCGGTCATGACGTGGCGCTGCGGGCCCAGGCGAGCACGCGGGAGCGGCTCTATGAGTCGCTGATCCCGCCGCAGCGGCCCCGGGTCGGCGGCGCCGACCTGCTGAGCCGCATGGTCGACGACACCGACGCGGTGCAGGACATGCTCGTGCGCTGCCTGCTGCCCGCCGCCGCGGCCGCCATCGCCGGCCTCGCCGCGGTGGTCATCGGGCTGACGATCCTGCCCGCCACGGCGCTGGTCCTGCTCGCCGGGCTGCTGCTGGCCGGGGTGCTGCTGCCGGCGGCCACCGCCGCCGCGGCCCGCCGGTGGTCGGCGCGGATGGCTCCGGCGCGGGCCGAGCTGGCCGGCCGGGTGGCCGACCTGGTGCACGGCGCGGCCGACCTGTCCGCGTACGGAGCCGGGGACCGGGCGCTGAAGGACGCGCGCGAGGCGGGTGACGCGCTGGGCCGGCTGGAACGCCGTCAGGCCCGGGTGCACGCCAGTGCGCTGGCCGGCGGCACGCTGGTGCAGGTGCTGACCGTGGTCGCGATCGTGCTGATCGCCCAGGCGAGCGCCGTGGGGACCGTCGGCACGGCCGTGCTCGCGCTGACGGCCCTGGTGGCGTTCGAGCCGGTGCTGCCGCTGGCCGCCGCCGGTGAGCGGTACGCCGGCATCGCGGCGGCACTGCGCCGCCTGCGCGAGGTCCGTTCGGCCTCCCCCGCGGTCACGGAGCCGGGCACGCCGGCCGCTCCCCCGCCGGGGCCGCTGACGGTCGAGGTCGAGGACCTCGTGGTACGGCACGTGCCCGGCGGGCGGCCGGCCGTGAACGGGGTGTCGCTCACGCTGACCCCGGGCAGGCGGGTGGCGCTGGTGGGGCCGAGCGGCGCGGGCAAGAGCACGGTTCTGGCGGCGCTCATGCGCCTCGTCGACCCCGAGTCCGGAAATATCAGGATCAATGGCGTGGACATCGGCGATCTGGCCTCCGATGACGTGCGGGCCATGATGACCGGGCTCACGCAGGACCCGTACGTCTTCCGGACCACGCTCCGCGACAACCTGCGCCTGGCGGGCCCGGAGGCCGACGACGAGCGGCTGGCCAGGGCCGTGCGGGACGCGCGGCTGGAGCGCTGGGTGCAGCGCACCGGCTGGGACGCCGAGCTGGGCGAGGACGGCAGCACCGTGTCCGGCGGCCAGCTGCAGCGGCTCGCGCTGGCCAGGGCGCTGCTGTTCGACCCGCCCGTGCTGCTGCTGGACGAGCCGGCCGAGGCGCTGGACGAGGAGACGGCCGACGAGCTGATGGCCGACCTGCTCGACGTCACGCACGACCGGACCACGCTGCTGGTCACCCACCGCCTCAAGGGGCTGGAGCGGGTGGACGAGATCGTGGTGCTGGAGGACGGCCGCGTCACCCAGCGCGGCACCCACGACGAGCTGGTCTCCCGGCCCGGCTACTACCGGGATCTGTGGGAGTCGGAGGCGCTCACCCGCCGCTGAGGAACTCCACGGGCCCGTCGCCCGTTGTGTTGGCATGGCAAGCTGGTTTACAGTACAAACCAGTTTGATGCTGCGAGGAGTTGAGATGACAGACGACGGCGAGCGGGTGGCCTCCCCGGAGGAGACGCTCCGGCTCATCGAGACGCAGCGCGCCACCGCGGTCAGAGCGCTGCACGGCGATCCGCTGCTCCTCTACACGCCGTGGGGCGTCGCCTGGCTGCTCGGCTTCGGCGCGCTCTTCCTGCGGTACGGGCTGGACGGCGTCCCCTACGCGCCGATCAGCCACGGAGCCGCCCTGGGCGTCCATCTCTCGCTGCAGGTGGTCGCGGGCGCGTTCGCGGCGACCGGGATCGTCCGGATGAGCTCCCAGGTCCGGGGCGAGAGTTCCGCCAAGGGCATGATGTACGGCTACGCCTGGTTCGTCGGCATGGTGCTGATGTCGGTGATCTGCGCGAGGTTCAGCTCCGCGCTCGACCCCCTCGGGGCGGGCCTGCTGTGGGCCGGGGTGTCGCTGCTCGTGGTCGCGGTCCTCTACATGGCCGGCGGCGCGCTTTTCGGGCAGTGGCCGATGTTCTTCATGGGGGTGTGGGTCGCCGCCGTCAACGGCCTGGGCGTCATCCTGGGCGCCGGCTGGCACGCCCTGCTGTCGGCGGTGCTCCTGGGCGGCGGCCAGATCGCCGCCGGCATCCTGCTGCGGCGGCGCGCATGACCTCCGGGGAGGCCGCGCCCGAGCTCGACCCGGTCATCCACGCCCAGGCCAGGCTGCGCGTGATGGTCACCCTCAGCACGCTCTGCGAGGGCGACGAGATCGCCTTCCCCTCGCTCAAGGACCTGCTCGGCATGACCGCGGGCAATCTGTCCGTCCACCTGACCAAGCTCGAAGAGGCCGGCTACGTGCGGATCACCAAGACCCACAAGGGCCGCACCCCCGTCACCTACGTCTCGATGACCACGCGAGGGCGCCTCGCGCTCGAGGACTACACCAAGGCCATCCGTTCCCTACTGGACTCCGCAGGAGGCATTCCATGACAGTCCTCGCCAGAACGGTCGAGGCCACCCGCCGCTACGGTGACGTGTTAGCACTCGATCGCGTGTCCGTCGACATCCGGGCCGGTGAGCTGGTGGGCCTGCTGGGCCCCAACGGCGCGGGCAAGTCCACGCTGATCAACCTGTTCGTGGGGCTGCGCCGGCCCAGCTCCGGCACGGTCGAGCTGCTCGGCGGCTCGCCGTCCGACCCGGCGGTGCGGCGCGGCATCGGCGTCACGCCGCAGGAGACCGGACTGCCCGAGGTGCTGCGGGTGGGCGAGATCGTGGACTTCGTCTCCTCCCACTTCCCCCGTCGGGCGGCCAAGGCCGAGCTGCTGGACCGGTTCGGTCTCGGTGACCTGGTCAAGCGGCAGATCGGCGGCCTGTCCGGCGGGCAGAAGCGGCGGCTGGCCGTGGCGCTCGCGTTCGCCGGCCGTCCCCGGCTGGTGTTCCTGGACGAGCCGACCACCGGGCTCGACGTCGAGGCCCGGCGGGCGCTGTGGGACGGCATCAAGGCCTTCCACGAGGACGGCGGCACCGTCCTGCTGACCAGCCACTACCTGGAGGAGATCGAGGCGCTGGCGGAGCGGGTGGTGGTCGTCGGCCACGGCCGGGTGCTGGCCGACGACACCATGCGGGCGGTGCGCGACGTGGTCGGCGTGCGGCGGGTCTCGCTCGACGCCGGCGAGCTGCCCGAGCTGCCCGAGCTGCCCGGCGTGGCCGCCGTGGAGCGCGAGGGCGGCCGGGTCCACCTGATGACCACCGACCCCGACCGGCTCGTGGTCGAGCTGGTGCGCAGCGGCGCCCCGTTCTCGGGTCTGGAGATCAGGCCCACCTCCCTGGAGGAGGCCTTCCTGACCATCACCGCCGCGAAGGAGCACGCCCATGTCTAGCCTCATCCTGGCGCACGCCCGCTACCAGGCGCTCGAACAGATCCGGGTGCCGATCGGGCTGCTGGCCGGCGGGCTGTTCCCGGCCATCTCGATGCTGGCGTTCGCGGCGCCGTTCGTCGGCGACGACCCGGCCGCCTCGACGCTGTCGATGGGCTCGATGATGCTGATCGGCGGCATGTCGGCGGCGCTCATCGCGCTGTCGATCTCGGTGGCGCAGGATCGCGAGCAGCCGTGGAACCCCTACCTGCGCACGCTCCCCGCCGGGCCCCTCCCCCACTTCGCCGGGCGGCTGCTCACCGCGATGGCGCTCATGGTGGTCTCGACGATCCCGGTGACGCTGGTGGCGGCGATCTTCACGGAGGCCGACCTGTCACCGGTGCGGCTGGCCGGAATGATCGGCGCGGTGCTGGCGGGCTCGGTGCCGTTCATGCTGATCGGGCTCTTCCTCGGGCTGATGCTGCCGTCGAAGGCGGCGATCGCGGTGTCGCAGATCCTGTTCTTCCCGTTCGCGATCGTGGGCGGGCTGATGCTGCCGCCGCAGGTGATGCCCGGGTTCCTGAACGTGATCTCCCCGTACGTGCCCAGCCGGGGCGGCGGCGAGCTGGTGTGGTGGGCGGCCGGCGGAGCGGCGCCCGCGGCCCTGCCGCTGGTGGTGCTGGCCTGCTGGACCGTGGTCGCGGGGGTGGCCGCCGCCTGGGCCTACCGGCGCGACGAGGGACGCCGGTTCTCCTGACGTCCCGGAGGGGGGTGTGCCGCCGAGTCCGCAGCGATCTCAACGGCACACCCGTCCGTGTGGGGGTCCTGGGTTATTGCATCTCAGCGAGGGTGGCGGTGACGGTGTTCTCCTTGCCGTCCCTCATATATGTGATCTGAACCTGTTGGCCCGGTTTGAAACCTCTGATCTGTCCGACGACGTCATCGCCGCTGTCGAGGATCTTTCCGTCGATCTTGGTGATGAGGTCGGCGGGCCGCAGCCCGGCCTTCTCGGCGGGGCTGCCCGCCGTGATCTGGCGGACCAGCGCGCCGGGCACGTCGCCGGTGGCGTCGGTGACGCTCACGCCGAGGAAGGCGTGGGTCACCTTGCCGGTGCTGATGAGCTGCTCGGACACGTGCTTGGCGGTGTTGATCGGGATGGCGAAGCCGAGGCCGATGCTGCCGTTGCTGCCCGCCGTCGCGATCGCGGTGTTGATGCCCACCACCTGCCCGGCGGCGTTGACCAGCGCGCCGCCCGAGTTGCCCGGGTTGATCGCGGCGTCGGTCTGGATGGCGCCGCCGATCGTGGTCACGTCGCCGCCGCCCCGCTGCGGCCAGCCGGGCGGGGTCTGCTGCTGCTCGCCGCCCACGTTGAGCGTGCGGTCGAGCGCGCTGACGATGCCCAGGGTGACCGACCCGTCGAGGCCGAGCGGGCTGCCGAGGGCCAGCACCGAATCGCCCACCTTGAGCTGGTCGCTGTCGCCGAGCGTGGCGGGGGTCAGCCCGGACACGCCCTCGGCCCTGATCACGGCCAGGTCGGTGGCCGGGTCGGTGCCGACCACGGAGGCGGTGGCGGTCTTGCCGTCGCTGAACTTCACGCTCATCCTGCCGCCCTGACCGGCGCCCACCGCCACGTGGTTGTTGGTGAGGATCAGCCCGTCCTCGGTGAGGACGACGCCGGAGCCCTCGCCCGTCGCCCCCTGGATCATCACCACGGAGGGCTGCACCTTCTCCGCGACCTGCGCCACGGTGAGCGCGGTCGAGGTCTGGCTGAACGTCGGGTTCGGCGCGCTGACGGTCGTCACGACGGGATCCTGGAACGCGGTGGCGACGGTGGCGCCCACGACGCCGCCGCCGACGGCCATGGCGGCCAGAGCCAGCCCGGCGACCGCCTTCCGCCCGAGGCCCGGCCTCCTGGGCGGGGGCGGAGGCGGAGGCACCGGCTGACCCATGACCATGGTGTCCCGCCTGGGGAACCCCCCGGCGGTGGGCGGCGTGTCACCGAACTGGCTCCAGCCGCCGACGCCCTGCTCGCGAGGCTCGTTCGCGTTCATTGTCATCTCCCTCGAGTTCCTCTGACTCCAGGGTGCCAAAGCCCGCGTAAGAGCTGGTTAAGCCGGTGATCCACGGCGGCCGAAAGGTTGAACGACGGCTTTATCAGCCCTGCTCCCCGACCCGGGTCACGTCCAGTATTCATCCTTGAGCAGCCGCTTGTAGAGCTTGCCCGTGGGATGCCGGGGCAGTTCGGCCCGGAAGTCCACCGACTTCGGGCACTTGTAGTGGGCCAGCTGGGAGCGGCAGTACTCGATCAGCTCCTTCTCCAGCGCCGGCCCGGCCTCGTCCATCGACACCGGCTGCACCACGGCCTTGACCTGCTCGCCCATCTCCTCGTCCGGGACGCCCAGCACGGCCACGTCGGCGACCTTGGGGTGCACGCACAGGACGTTCTCGGCCTCCTGCGGGTAGATGTTCACCCCGCCAGAGATGATCATGTACGAGCGGCGGTCGGTGAGGTAGAGGAACCCGTCGGCGTCCAGGTAGCCGATGTCGCCGAGGGTGGTCCAGCCGCGGCCCTGCGGGTCCTGCACCGAACGGGTCTTGTCGGGGTCGCCGTGATACTCGAAGACGGCGGCGCTCTCGAAGTAGATCGTGCCGTGCTCGCCCGGCGGCAGCTCGTTGCCCTCCTCGTCGCACACGTGCACGGGGCCCAGCAGTGACCGGCCGACCGTGCCCTTGTGCTCCAGCCAGTCGGCGGAGCTGACGTACAGGAAGCCGTTGCCCTCGGTGCCGGCGTAGTACTCGTGGATGATCGGGCCCCACCACTCGATCATCTGCTCCTTGACCGGGATCGGGCAGGGCGCGGCCGCGTGGATGGCGGCCCGCAGCGACGACAGGTCGTACCTGGCCCGGGTCTCCTCGGGCAGCTTGAGCATCTTGATGAACATGGTCGGCACCAGTTGCGAGTGCGTCACCTGGTATTTCTCGACCAGCCGCAGATACTCCTCGGGGTCGAAGCGCTCCATGATCACCAGGGTGGCGCCGAGGCGCTGGAACGTCATGCAGTAGCGCAGCGGGGCCGCGTGGTAGAGCGGGGCGGGCGACAGGTAGACGCTGTCGGCCGACGGCGCGAACAGGAACGAGATGAGCTTGAACAGCGGGCCCGGCTCGGTCAGCGGCTCCAGCGCCAGGGTCGGCTTGACGCCCTTGGGCCTGCCGGTGGTGCCGGACGAGTAGAGCATGTCGGCGCCCTGCACCTCGTCCTCGATCGGGGTGACCGGGTGCGCCGCGACGGCTTCCTCGTACGACTGGAAGCCCTCGGCGGTGCCGTCGAGCATCAGCCGCAGCTCCACGCGCGGCGTGTCGGCGGTGATGGAGGTGGCGACGTCGGCGAGGGCGGCGCTGGAGACGAACACCCGGGCGCCGCAGTTGTCGACGATGTAGGCCAGTTCGTCGCGTTGCAGGCGTGAGCTGATCGCCGTGTAGTAGAGACCGGACCGGTGCGCCGCCCAGGCGACGGCCAGGAAGAGCGGATGGTTGGGCAACATGAAGGCGACGTGGTCGCCCGGCCGCAGGCCCGCGGCGCGGAAGAGGTGGGCCAGCCGGTTCGACTCCTCGTCGAGCCGGCGGTAGGTGACGACCTGACCGGAGCCCGCCATGATCACAGCGGGCTTGTCGGGGGTGACTGCTGCGATGGCTCCCGGGTACATGACCGAACAGTATTCTGTTCGCGGCGGGAAAAGCCAGACCCCGGACAGGGCGAAGCCGCGGCCTCGTCGTGAGACCGCGGCTCGCTGTGGGGATCAGACGGCGTGGTAGACGTCCTGCCAGCCGGAGTGCCAGCCCTTCGGGTTCCAGTGGTTGCCGCGGCTCACGTTCACGTAGATGTGAGCGGCGTTCTCACCGGAGAACGAGAAGTGCTTGGGGTGCTTCCAGCAGTTCTTGAAGCGCTCGTAGGAGGTGTCGCCGTCGGTGGTGACGACCTTGAAGGTCGTCCACGCGCACTTGTTCTTGCCCCACCACTTGTCGTTGTAGAGCTTGCCGTGCACGTCGAACCGGAAGACGTGCTTCCACTCCCAGACGCGCTTCTTGACTTCCTTCTTCACCCACCAGCACTTCTTCTCGCCGTCGTGCCACTTGCAGACCTTCTTCGGGACGATGACGGTCTTCCAGTGCCAGTGCTTGTAGGTCTTCTTCTCGACCTCCACGTGGCCCTTGGCCTTGGCCTTGTGGTCGCTGGAGTGGTACGGGCCCCAGCTGTCGGAGTACGTGCCGGACGGGGTCGCGGCGCCGGTCGTCGTCGCGCCCGCGGCCACGGGGGCGGCGACGGTCACCGCGGCGGCGGCGGCCACGCCGATCAGGATTCGGGTAGCGAATCGCATGTGAGGGCTCCTCGGGAAGAGGTTGGTTCTGCTGTCGGACTATTGATAAGCGGAACCGATTGCCCGTTGCTTGCAACCCGCTTTAACCCTGCCTTATCCAGACTTATCCGGCGGCGATCACCGAGCCCGCGTACTTCTGCGCGATGAAGTCCTTCACCTTCTGGTCCTGCAGCAGCTTGGCCAGGGTGACGACGTCCGGGTCCTGCTCCTTGCCGGCGGCCACGACCAGGCCGTTCACGTACGGGTTCGCCTCGGTCTTCTCCAGCACCAGCGCCTCGGACGCGGGCTTGAGCCCGGCCTCGATCGCGTAGTTGCCGTTGATCACGGCCGCGTCCACGTCCTCCAGCGAGCGCGGGAGCTGCGCGGCCTCCAGCGGCTCGAACCGCAGGTTCTTCGGGTTGCCGGTGACGTCGCGCTCGGTGGCGGCGGTGCCCGCGCCCTCCTTGAGGGTGATCACGCCGTTGTCGGCGAGCAGCTTGAGCGCCCGGCCCAGGTTGGTGGCGTCGTTCGGCACGGCCACGGTGCCGCCGTCGGGCAGGCCGCCGAGCTCGGTCGCCTTCTTGGAGTACAGGCCGAGCGGCTCCAGGTGGACCGGTGCGACGAAGGCCAGGTCGGTGCCCTTGGAGGAGTTGAAGTCGTCCAGGTACGGGCGGTGCTGGAAGAAGTTGGCGTCCAGCTTGCCCTCGCTCAGCTGGACGTTGGGCTGCACGTAGTCGGTGAACTCGACGATCTCCAGGTCCAGGCCGGCGGCCTCGGCGAGGTTCTCGTCGACGTACTTGACGATCTCCCCGTGCGGCACCGGGCTGACGCCGATCTTCAGGGCGCCGTCGGGCTCGCTGGTGGCGGACTGCGACGTACCGCATGCGGCGAGCGACAGAGCCAGCGCAGCAGCACCCACTATGCGACGAAATTTCATGATCTTCCTTTATTTGTGTGATAGACGCCGGGCTGCGTAGTCGCCCAGGCTCTGCATGATTTGCACGATCACGACCAGCAGCACGACGGTCGCCACCATCACGCCGGTCTCGAACCGCTGGTAGCCGTACCGGATGGCCAGGTCGCCCAGCCCGCCCCCGCCGATGGTCCCGGCCATGGCCGTGTAGCCGATGAGCGCGACCACCGTCACGGTCACCCCGGCGACGATCCCCGGCAGCGCCTCGGGCAGCAGCACCTTCGCCACGACGGTGGCGCGGCCCGCCCCCATCGCCCGCGCGGCCTGGATCACGTCCCGGTCCACCTCGCGCAGCGCCGTCTCCACCAGCCGGGCGAAGAACGGCACCGCGCCGACGGTCAGGGGCACCACCACGGCGGCGGTCCCGATCGTGGTGCCGACGACCAGCCGGGTGAACGGGATGATCGCGATCATCAGCACGATGAACGGCAGCGACCGGCCGACGTTGACGACCAGCCCGAGCACCGACTTGACCGCGGGCAGCGGGCGCAGCCCGCCCCGGTCGAACACCACCAGCGCCACGCCCAGCGGCAGCCCGAGCAGCACGGTCAGCAGAGCCGACCAGCCGACCATGATGCCGGTCTCCACCGTGGCCTCCGCCAGCAGCGGCGCCATCTCCTCCCAGGTCATGACACCTCCACCAGCAGCCCGCGGGCGCGCAGGTAGTCCAGTGCGGCCGGGACCTCGTCCCCGGTGAGCGCGATCCGCAGCCGGCCGGCCGCGCCGCCGGCGATCTCCTCGATCGCGCCGCCCAGGATGCTCACGTCCACGTCGAACTTGCGCACCACCTCCGACACCAGCGGCCGCTGCGGGTCGCCGGTGAAGGTGAGCGTCACCGAGCCGGCCGGCGCGGCGCCGGGCAGCGGGAAGATCTCCCGGGTGAGGCGCGAGCCGGGGGTCCTGATCAGCTCGGCGATCGGCCCCGCCTCCTCGACCCGCCCGCCGGACATGATGGCGGCCGAGTCGCAGACGTTTTTGATCACGTCCATCTCGTGCGTGATGAGCAGGATCGTCAGGCCCAGCTCGGCGTTGAGCCGCCTGAGCAGGTCCAGGATCGACTGGGTGGTGGTGGGGTCGAGCGCCGAGGTGGCCTCGTCCGACAGCAGCACGGCCGGTCTGCCGGCGAGCGCCCTGGCGATGCCGACGCGCTGCTTCTGCCCGCCGGAGAGCTGATGCGGGTGGTCGCGTTCACGCCCGGCCAGCCCCACCAGCTCCAGCAGCTCGCCGACGCGGCGCCTGCGCTCCGCCCTGGGCACCCCCATGACCTCCAAGGGGAAGGCCACGTTGCCCGCGACGGTGCGCGAGGAGAGCAGCGCGAAATGCTGGTGGATCATGCCGATGCGGCGCCGGGCGAGGTTGAGGTCGCGGTCGCCCAGCCCGGTCAGCTCCTGGCCGGCCACCCGCACCGTGCCCGAGTCGGGCCGCTCCAGCAGGTTGACGCAGCGCAGCAGCGTGCTCTTGCCGGCACCGCTGCGCCCGACCACCCCGTAGACCTCGCCTTCGCGCACGCTCAGGTCGACGCCGTCCAGAGCGACGGTGCGGCCGTACGCCTTGCGCAGGCCGGAAACCTCGATCACGACTCTTCCCCATGGCTGAGAGGCGGCACGCCGCCGCCGGGCTGGAACGATCAGGTACGGGAGCCGGTCGTCCTATCGGGAGCCGGGATGGAACGGCAGGTGACTCAGCCTGCGCAGCACGAAATGGGGCGTGATCATAGGGGGCCTTCGAGGGAGACGGCGGTCAGCGGGCCTGGCGGGCGGTCGCCCGCCCCGTGCTCGGTCGACAACACCGGCCGGATCGGTGGTGCGCGGGTCCCTCGGTCATGCTCATGCCAACGACGCACGTCGCGGCGGCTATTCCCGCCTCAGACGGTGACCTCGCTCACCCTGTAAGGGTCGCGCAACGGCTCGGCCCGCGCCGCGAAGTCCGCCTTGATCTGCCGCATGAGCGGCCCCGGCGCGTAGAAGCGCCCCTTGGTCTCCCCGTACGGCTGGAGCCAGCCCTTGGCGGCCAGCTCGCGCAGGTCACGGACCGCCTGGCCCTGGCTGAGCCCCTCGTCGGCCTGGTAGCGGCTGCGGCGCAGCCTGCGGTTGACGAACACCTCGTAGAGGGCGGACACGGACCGGGTGTTGAGCCCGTCGGCGTCGACCCGCTCTTCGAGCAGCATCCAGATCTCCCCGGCCTGGACCAGCCGCTGCCGCACCCGCTGGGCCTGCAGGTGGTGTGCGCGCAGACAGAACCGGACCCAGGAAAGGGTCTCCCCGTGCGGCTTCCACGATCCGTGCTGCACCCCCCGGAGCGCGCGGTAGTAATCGATGGTGTTCTCGCCTGTCCCGAGCCACTCCTCGATGGACGAGAACTCAGGGGTGAGGATCTGGTCGCGACCGAGCACCAGGGTTTGCAGGGCTCGTGACATCCGGCCGTTGCCATCACGCCAGGGATGAATGGCCACGAGATTGAAGTGCGCCATCGCGGCCCGGACATAGCTGGGCGCGTCGAGGTCCCCGGCGTTGAGCCAGGTGATCAGCTCGTCCAGCAGGCCGGGCACCTGCTCGACGTCCGGCCCTTCGTAGACGACCTCGCCCGTCGCCGCATCGCGGACGTAAATGCCGCCAGGCCGAACGACTCCAGGGGTTATGTCACGGTGGTGGCCGATCATCATGAAGTTCAACGCGTTGAGCAGGCCGGTGTCATAGCGGAACGCGGCAGTCCTCGACAGCAGCTGAATGTAGGTGAGCGCCTGCTGGTAACCCGCGATCTCCCGCGCCACCTGGCCCGACGTCTCCAGTGGCTCCTCGCCGGACATGATCGACTCGATGTCCTCGACACTGGCGTGGTAGCCCTCGATCGAGTTGGAGCCCTGGATGGCCCGTGCCTGAAGCTGCCTGCGCAGCTGGCCGTCCCAGCGGTGGGTCTCGGCCAGGCGGTACTTGAGATCGCGGCGCATGTCCTCGATCTCCGCCAGCACGGCCTTGTCGTCCGGCTCCAGCTCAGGGGTCCCGTACAGCATGAAGCCATGGAAGCATGCCAGAATCATTCAGTCAAACGTACGGATGATTCGGTCATTTGAGATATTTGCCGATCGAGGATGCTTATGGCGTGTTCCGGGGTGTGATGACCGAGGAGCAGGCCGGAGGCCAGCCCGTCGACCAGCGCGAGCAGAGTGTCCGCCGCCGTACCCGGGTCGGTGGTGAGCCCTTGCAGGCACCCGGCCACGGCGGCGGCGAGCCGGGTCTGGCCTTCCCGGTAGCGGGCGGCGAGGGTCTCGTCGTTGAGCGCGCGGATGAAGACCGCGACGCCCACCAGCGTCTCCGTCCGGGCCTCGGCGTCCAGCGGCAGCAGCGTCACGAGCAGGGCTCGCAGCACGTCGCGAGGCGCGGCGGATTCCATCCCGGCCAGGCCGTGCCGCAGGCGCTCCGACAGCCGGTCACGCAGCAGGACCGTCGCGTACAGGAGCATCTCGTCCTTGCTCGCGAAGTAGTGCTGGACGAGCCCGATGGACATGCCCGCCGCCGTCGCGACCTCCCGCATGCTGACCGCCTCCAGGCCGCGCGAGGCCGCGATGCCCCACAGCGCCTCGGCGATCCGCGTCCGCCGCTGTTCGTGATCGACCTTCTTCGGCATCCGCCCGCCCTCCAAGTTATCGCCATATGATCGTATGGCAAAGGAGGCGCGATGCCGAAGATCGGTCGCTTCGTCACGCCGGAGGCGCGAGCGGAGTACGAGCGGACCTACGACCAGGCGATGGCGGCGTTACCGCCGCCGGCCGAGACGCGTGACGTGCCGACGCCGTTCGGGCGGGTGCGCGCCTACCGGTTCGGCCCGTCCGGCGGCACGCCGCTGGTGCTGCTGCACGGCAAGTCGGCGACGAGTGTCATGTGGCTGCCCAACCTTCCCGGCCTGGCCGCCGCACGCCCCGTGTACGCGCTCGACCTGCTCGGCGAGGGCGGGCGGAGCGAGCAGACCGCGCCCATCAGGGACGCCGCCGACCAGGCCGCCTGGCTGTCGGCCGCGCTCGCCGGGCTCGGCCTCGGCACGGCGCACCTGGTGGGCATGTCGATGGGCGGCTGGCTGGCGTGCAACCAGGCCGTAAGGCAGCCGCGCCACGTGGCCTCGATCACCCTGCTCGACCCGGCGGGGGCGCTCGCGCCGATGCCGCTCGGCCTGATCCTGCGGACGATCCCGGTCATGCTGCCGTTCGTCTCGCGCTGGGCGAGGCCGCGTTTCATGGCGTGGATCGACGGCACCAGCGCCGACATCTCCGCGGACGACCCGGTGGCCCGGCTCATCTCCGCGACGATGCGCGACTACCGGCCCGCGCTCCCGCCGCCCACCCGCTTCACCGACGAGCAACTGCGCTCGATCACGGTCCCGGCCCTGGTCGTCGTCGCCGGGCGCAGCGTCATCCACGACCCGGGCGAGGCGGTGCGGCGGGCGGAGCGGCTCATCCCCGGGGTGCGGGCCGAACTGTGGCCGGAGGCGACCCACTCGATCGCCGGTCAGTTCGCCCCCGAGGTGAACGAGCGGGTGCTGAAGTTCACCGCCTCACTCCAGTAGCGCCCGTACGGAACACCGCCGTACACGCGGGAAGCCCCGCCGCGGCGGGGCTTCCCGGTACGGGTCAGGCGGCGACGCCGTCCGCCACCTGGGCCGGGGTGAGCGCGATGTCCAGGACCTCGCGCACGTCGCTGACCGTGTGGATGGTCAGCTCGTCGCGGACCTCCTGGGGCACGTCGTCCAGGTCCGGCTCGTTGCGGGCCGGGATGAGCACCGTGGAGATGCCCGCCCGGTGCGCCGCCAGCAGCTTCTGCTTGACGCCGCCGATCGGCAGCACCCGCCCGGTGAGCGAGATCTCGCCGGTCATCGCCACGTCGCCGCGGACCTGGCGGCCCGACAGCAGCGAGGCCAGCGCGGTCGTCAGCGTCACGCCCGCCGAGGGGCCGTCCTTGGGCACGGCGCCCGCCGGGAAGTGGACGTGCACCGAGCGGTCCTTCAGCGCGGTGACCGGCAGCTCCAGCTCCGCGCCGTGGGAGCGGAGGTAGGACAGGGCGATCCTGGCCGACTCCTTCATCACGTCGCCGAGCTGCCCGGTCAGGGTCAGGCCGGTCTCGCCGGTCTCCGGGTCGGCCAGCGACGCCTCCACGTACAGCACGTCGCCGCCCGCCCCGGTGACCGCCAGGCCGGTGGCCACGCCGGGCACCGAGGTGCGCTGGGCGTTCTCCGGCAGCGACGACTCCGGCACGAACCTGGGCCTGCCCAGGTAGGCCGTCAGATCGTCCGCGCCGACCGTGACCGGGAGCTCGTCACCGGCCGCGATCTTGCGCAGGACGCGGGCGACCGACCGCTCCAGCGAGCGGACGCCGGCCTCGCGGGTGTACTCGGTGGCCAGCCGGCGCAGCGCCGCGTCCTCGACGGTGACCTCCTCGGCCGTCAGGCCGGCCAGCCCGAGCTGGCGGGGCAGCAGGTGGTCGCGGGCGATGGCGACCTTCTCGTCCTCGGTGTAGCCGTCGAGCGTGACGACCTCCATCCGGTCCAGCAGAGGGCCGGGGATGGCCTCCAGGACGTTGGCCGTGGCCAGGAAGAGCACGTCGCTCAGGTCGAGCTCGACCTCCAGGTAGTGGTCGCGGAAGGTGTGGTTCTGCGCCGGGTCGAGCACCTCCAGCAGCGCGGCCGTCGGGTCGCCCCGGTAGTCGGCGCCGACCTTGTCGACCTCGTCGAGCAGCACGACCGGGTTCATCGAACCGGCCTCGCGGATGGCGCGGACGATCCGGCCGGGCAGCGCGCCCACGTAGGTGCGCCGGTGGCCGCGGATCTCCGCCTCGTCGCGTACGCCGCCGAGCGCGACGCGGACGAACTCGCGGCCCATGGCGCGGGCGACGGACTCGCCGAGCGACGTCTTGCCCACGCCGGGAGGACCGACCAGGGCGAGCACGGCGCCGCCGCGGCGGCCGCCCACCACGCCGAGCCCCTTCTCCTGGCGGCGCTTGCGCACGGCCAGGTGCTCGATGATGCGGTCCTTCACGTCGGACAGGCCCGTGTGGTCGGCGTCCAGCACCTCGCGGGCGCCGTCGATGTCGTAGTTGTCGTCGGTACGCACGTTCCACGGCATGTCGAGGACCGTGTCGAGCCACGTGCGGATCCAGCCGCCCTCGGGGGACTGCTCGGAGGTCCGCTCCAGCTTGTCGACCTCCTTGAGCGCGGCCTCGCGCACCTTCTCAGGCAGGTCGGCCGCCTCGACGCGGGCGCGGTAGTCCTCCTCCTCGGTCTCGGCCGATCCGCCGTCGAGCTCCTTCAGCTCCTTGCGGATGGCGGCGAGCTGCTGGCGCAGCAGGAACTCGCGCTGCTGCTTCTCCATGCCCTCCTGGACGTCCTTGCGGATCGTCTCGGCGACGTCCAGCTCGGCCAGGTGGTCGCGGGACCACTCGATCAGCTTGCCCAGCCGGTCGGCGGGGTCGGGGGACTCCAGCAGCTCGACCTTCTGGGCGGTGGACAGCCACGGCGTGTAGCCGGAGCTGTCGGCCAGCACGGCGGGGTCGTCGATCTGGTTGACCTGGTCGACCACCTGCCAGGCGCCGCGCTTCTGCAGGATCGTGGTGGCCAGGGCCTTGTACTCCTTGGCCAGCTCGTGGGCGCGCTCGCCCGCGGCGACCGCGTCGACGGTCACGGCCTCCACCCACAGCGCGGCCCCGGGGCCGGTGGTGCCGGCGCCCACGCGCACCCGGTCGACGCCGCGGACCACGGCGGCGGGCTCGCCGCCGGGCAGCCGCCCGACCTGCTCGACGACGGCCCGCACGCCCACGGCGCCGTAGCGGCCGTCGACGCGGGGAACGAGAAGCACCTGCGGCTTGTTGCCACCGGATGCCTGTGCGGCGTCGATGGCGGCGCGCACCTCGGAGTCGGACAGGTCCAGCGGAACCACCATGCCGGGCAGCACGACGGCGTCGTCCAGCGGCAGCACCGGCAGGATCAAGCTCTCACTCATGCGAACTCCATAGGGTTGAG
Source organism: Nonomuraea corallina (assembly GCF_027620315.1). Classification (GTDB taxonomy): domain Bacteria; phylum Actinomycetota; class Actinomycetes; order Streptosporangiales; family Streptosporangiaceae; genus Nonomuraea; species Nonomuraea corallina. The sequence goes on from NZ_JAPNNL010000009.1 coordinate 33,324, forward strand.
TTATACCGACTCAAGTCATCAGAGCGGCCTGATGTTCCCTTACTTTCCGATGTTCGCTCAGAGCGAGCGTAATCATGTAAGACATACCTGAGAGCGAGGGGGGATCAGACCTTGGTCCGACGCGTGGCGAGCGGCGTGCTCGTAGGCTTTGAGTGTGTTCTCGGCAGTGCTGCGCCCCCTCCTCCTGGCGCCCTTCCAGGGTGCGGCCGACCCGCCCTCCCCCCGGTCCCGCTGGCGGGCCATGCCCATGCCGCGCTGGCTCGGGCTGCTGCCGTTCCGCACGCTCGACCTCGTCCAGGTGTTCGACGTCCTGCTGGCCCTCATCCTGTTCCTGAGCACCTACGCCCGGGTCGTCCAGCGCGGCGGGTGGGCGGCCCCCGCCTACGTGGCCGCGCTGGGGGTCGCGATCCCACTGCTGCTGCGCGACCGGAGGCCGCTGGCGGCCTGGCGCGCCTCGCTGGCCCTGCTCCCTGCCGGGCTCTGGGTCTCGTTCAAGCTGGGCGTCTTCTACGAGAGCAACCCCTACAGCGCGGAGATGGTGATCTCCTACCTGCTCGTGGCCTACTCGGTGGCGGTGCGCTGCGACCGGCGGATCACCGGCGCGGCCTGGGTGATCAGCGTGGTGGTGATGTGGATCGCCTTCCCCAACGGCGTGCCGCTCGGGTCGGTCATGGTGGGCGCCGCCATGCTCCTCGGCCACAACGTGCGGCTGCGCCGCGGCGCCACCGAACGGCTCGCCGTGGAGGAGCGACGCAGCCAGGAGGCGATGGGGGCGCAGACCGTGCTGGAGGAGCGCGCGCGCATCGCCCGCGAGCTGCACGACGTGGTGGCCCACCACATGTCGGTGATCGCGATCCAGGCGGAGGCGGTGCCGCTCAAGGCGGCGGGCGACCCGGCCCAGCTGGAGGCGGGGCTCGCCGGCATCCGCGCCCTGTCGCTGGAGGCGATCGCCGAGCTCCGGCAGGTGCTCGGCGTGCTGCGCGACGAGGATGGCCGCACCGACACCGCCCCGCAGCCCGGCCTGGCCCAGGTCGACGACCTCGTCGCCAACGCGCGGGCGGCCGGGCTGTCCGTGCTGGTCAAGCTGCCCGAGTCGCTGGAGGGGGTGCCGCAGGCGGTGGGCATGTCCGCCTACCGCATCGTGCAGGAGTCGCTGAGCAACGCCATGCGCCACGCCCCGGGCGCGACCGTCATGCTCGACATCCGCCGCGACGAGCACGGCGTGCGGCTCCACGTGACCAACGGCCCCGGCACCTCCCCCGCCCGCTCGCCCGGCGCCGGCCACGGGCTGGTCGGCATGCGCGAGCGGGCGGCGCTGCTGGGCGGCACGCTGGAGGCGGGGCCGGTCCCCGTGGGAGGCTTCCAGGTGACCGCGGTGCTGCCGACCGGACGGGGGCCCTCGTGATCCGGGTTCTCATAGCCGACGACCAGGGCATGGTGCGCACGGGGTTCACCGTGTTCCTGAGCGCCCAGCCCGACATCGTGGTCGTGGGCGAGGCGGCCGACGGGCGCGAAGCGCTCCAGCGGGCCGCCGAGCTGACGCCCGACGTGGTGCTGATGGACGTGCGGATGCCGGTGATGGACGGGCTGGAGGCCACCCGGCGGCTGCTGTCGTCCGGCTCGAAGTCCAAGGTGCTCATCCTGACCACGTTCGACCTCGACGACTACGTCTACGAGGCGCTGCGGGCCGGCGCCAGCGGGTTCCTGCTCAAGGACGCCTCCGCACTCCAGCTCGCGGAGGCCGTCCGGGTGGTGGCGGCCGGCGACGCGCTGATCTCCCCGGGCGTGACCAGACGGCTCATCCGCGAGTTCGCCCGGCTGGGGCCACGCCCGGCTCCCGCGGCCGCCCGGCTGAGCGAGCTGACCGAGCGCGAGAGCGAGGTGCTGGCGCTGGTCGCCCAGGCCCTGTCCAACCAGGAGATCGCGCGCAAGCTCGTGCTGGCCGAGCAGACGGTCAAGACCCACGTCGGGCGGGTGCTGATGAAGCTGGGCTTGCGCGACCGGGCCCAGGCGATCGTGTACGCCTACGAGACCGGTCTGGTGCGGCCGGGCGAGTGACGGGCGGGTGACGGGGCGGGTGACGGCGGGCGGTCCCGGCCGTACAGTCGGCTGATGGACCTGGTCAAGCTGTTCCACGACGTGGTGAAGACGGTGCCCGCGTACCGGGCGTTCCTGGCGGAGCACGCCATCGACCCCGCCCAGATCCAGACATTTCAGGATTTCGTGGCCTTGCCGATGACGAGCAAGGACACGTACACCCGACGCCACCCCCTCCCCGACCTGTGCCGTCACGGGGTCATCGGCGACCTCGTCGCCGTGTCGTCCGGGTCGACCGGGGAGCCCGCGTTCTGGCCGCGGACCGCCGCCGACGAGCACGTCATCGCGGCCCGCTTCGAGGAGGTGTTCCGCGACTCCTTCGCCGCCCGCGAGCGGCGCACGCTCGCCGTGGTCTGCTTCGCTCTGGGCACCTGGGTGGGCGGGCTGTTCACACTGGCCTGCTGCCGCCGACTGGCCGAGCTCGGCTACCCGGTGACGGTGGTGGCGCCCGGCAGCGACAAGCGGGAGATCCTGCGGGTGGTGCCGGAACTGGCGCCGCACTTCGACCAGGTGGTGCTGCTCGGCTACCCGCCCTTCCTCAAGGACGTGATCGACGCCGGGCTGCCCTGGTCCCGCTGGAACGTCAAGCTGGTCACCGCCGGTGAGGTCTTCAGCGAGGAGTGGCGCACCCTCGTGGCGTCCCGCGCGGGCATCGCCGACCCGGTACGCGGCATCGCCTCCCTGTACGGCACCGCGGACGCCGGGGTGCTGGGCAACGAGACGCCGCTGTCGGTGGAGATCCGCCGCTTCCTGGCCGAACGCCCGCCGGCCGCGCGGGAGCTGTTCGGCGAGTCGCGGCTGCCCACGCTGGTCCAGTACGACCCCGAGGTGCGCTTCTTCGAGGAGCACGAGGGGACCCTGCTGTTCTCCGGCGACAACGGCATCCCGCTGATCCGCTACCACATCGCCGACGACGGCGGGCTGATCCCGTACGAGCGCATGCTGGCCTTCGCCCGCGACCACGGCCTGCAGCCGTCGGCGCCCGGCCCCGCACGGCCCTTCGCGTACGTTTTCGGGCGGAGCCGGTTCACCGTGTCCTACTACGGGGCGAACGTGTACCCGGAGAACATCTCCGTGGGGCTGGAGCAGCCCGAGGTGGCGGGGCTGGTGACCGGCAAGTTCGTGATGGAGGCGGCGGAGGACGAGCGGCGCGACCGGCACCTGACGGTGACGGTGGAGCTGGCGCCCGGCGAGAAACCGTCGGACGGCACGGCGAAGGCGGTCGGCGCGTCGATCCTGGCCCAGCTGCGGCGGCTCAACAGCGAGTTCGCGCACTACGTGCCGCAGGCGCGCCAGGCGCCGGTGATCCGGCTCCGCGAGACAGGCGACCCGGAGTACTTCCCCCCGGGAGCAAAGCACCGCTACACCCGCTGAGCCGCGCCTGGGATGCCGGGCGTGCGCTCGGGGGTGGCCTGCCCCACTGCGGCTCCGGGGGTGGGCCGGTCATCCTTCCGGCGTCGTGATCCCACTCCGGTACTACGTGCGAGATCAGCCCGTACGGTGACGCGGAACCAGGGGCCGGATCCGTAGCTTCGACGCCATGCGATTCAGGCACGGAGTCCTCGGCATGCTCGCCCTCGGGGCGCTGCTCGTCCCACCCGCCCAGTCGAGCGGCCGGCTCGTCCGGGTCCACGGTGAGGTGGCCACGGCCGACCGGGTGGCGGTCATCGTGCCGGGCGCCGATGTCACCGTGGACACCTTCGACACCGGCAGCCACCGCCCAGGCGGCTCGGCCCGCGCCCTCCTGGCCGAGGCGGCCGACCAGTCCCCCGGCACCCGCCTGGCGGTCGTGGCCTGGCTGGGCTACGAGTCGCCGCCGACCTGGAGCCTGGACGTGATGACCGACTCCGCGGCCGACGAAGGAGCGCGAGCCCTCCGCCGCACGGTCACCGACCTCCGCCGCCGGACCGCGGCCCCCATCGCGCTCCTGTGCCACAGCTACGGCTCGGTGGTCTGCGCCAAGGCCGCCGCCGGCGGCCTGCCGGTCTCCGACCTCGCCCTCGTCGCCAGCCCCGGCCTGGAGTTCCGCTCCGCCACGTTCACCACCGCCCGGGTGTGGGCCGGGCTGGGCTCCAACGACTGGATGAGGTTCGTCCCCAAGACCAGGCTGGGCCCCCTGGGCTTCGGCCGGGACCCGATGGACCCCGGCTTCGGCGCCCGGCTGTTCGAGGCCGGCGCGGGCGGCCACAGCGACTACTTCCGCCCCGGCTCCACGTCCCTGCGCAACCTCACGCGGATCGCCTTAGGCCTCCCTGACCAGGTCACCCCTCTTGCTCCGCAGCGGGCGGCCTGACGCTGCCGTCGCAGGAGTCAGATGAGCAAGAAGCGCTCCTCGTGTCCCTGATCAGAGGCGTAGGGTCACGTCGAGCAACGAGCCGGGGCTTGCGGGAAGGTACTGGGAACGATCAAGCACGCAGATGGGTGGTCCGTGATACAGCACTCGGCGGAGGCGGTGACGTCGATACCTGATTCTGCGTATCCGGAAGGCCCCGGCACTCTGGTGGCCGGTCTGCTCTCGTACCCCTGGCCGGTCCGCCAGGCGCCGTCCTGCTCCTCCGCGGGTCGGTCAGGCTGGTGGGGCCGCAGCGCCACGCTGGTCCGGAAGTCGTTCGCGGAGGGCTTCCAGGCTGGGGAGAAACCAGAGCTCGTCCCCGCGGTTGGCTTCGCGCACCCAATCCCGCAACGCCGTGCTGGAGGAGACGTGCCGGGAGATGTCACCGATGACGGCGACCTTGATCCGGTAGTTGGCGAACTTCTGGATGATCTCGCCGGCGACGCGGGTGCTGAGGCGCCAGAAGTCCTCATGCAGTCTCTCGGCGGGGATGGCCACCAGGTGGGCGCGGTGATACCAGGCGTCGCCGATCAGGTCGAGGGCATCGCGCTCGGTTCGCACCGGCGGTCCGCCCGCCTCGCACAGCAGGACGCCGGGCATCGGGGCGGGGGTGTCAGGCGCGGACTCGTCAGGCGGGTGGTGCTCAGGCATGTGAAGTCTCCAGGGTGAGAAGAGGCGGCCCGGACGCCCGCAGGCCGGGCATGGGCCGGATGGCGGGACAGGGCGGCCCGGACGCCCGCAGGCGGGCGTGGACCGGCCCTCGGGACAGTGCGGCTCGGGCATCGGCGGGGGTTGTGCGCGTCACTGGTCGATGAGGGCGTCGATGAGCCGGAGCACCCGGGCGGTGGTTTCCAGGTCGCCCAGGATCACGACCTTCAGCCGGCCGTGTTCCTCGTCGTAGACGAACTGCGTGTGAGCCCCGGTGGGCCGGCCGCCCAGTGACGACAGGACCATGGTGCTGACCCGGTCCATCGTGCCCCGGTCGACGCCGTCGACGTGGACGACGGCCGACGCCTCGGCCTGGCGAGGCGTCGCGGACGGCGTGAGGGACAGGCCGGTGAACTCCTCCAGGTCCGCTCGGGCTATCCGATACTGCTTGCCGATCCTGGCGGCCTTCAACCGGCCGTCGCGCACGTACGCGCGGACGGTCTTGACGTGCAGACCGAGCAGGTTCGCCGCCTGCTCGACGGTGTAGTGTTCCATTTCGTTCCCTAAACTACCCTAACCAAGGGAGTTTCAGGGAAGTTCCCGCCGTGAGCGAAGGTCCGCTCAAGGGGCTCCGGGCCTGGGCGTACCGTGCCCGCATGGACCTGATCGAGCTGAGACCCCATCTGCACCTGCTCCGCTTTCCCGTCGGCAACGCCTACCTGTGGCACGAACGTGACGCGCCGTCCCTGATCGACACCGGGGTGGCCGGGTCGGGGAAGGACGTCGAAGGCGCCGTCCGCTCCCTCGGCTTCACCCTCGCCGACCTGCGGCACGTGATCGTGACGCACGGCCACGACGACCATCACGGGGCGCTGGCGGAGATCACGACGGAGGCCACCGTCATGGTCCACCGGGCCGACGCGCCTGTGGTGCGCGGGGAGGCCGCGCAGCAGACGCCGGACCGGGCGGACATGCCCGAGTGGGAGCGGGAGATCTACGACAGCCTGCCGCCGATGCCTCCCGTCCCCTCGGCCCGGGTGGATCGGGAGCTGGAGGGCGGCGAGGTGATCGACTTCGGGGGCGGGGCCGAGGTGATCCCCATCCCGGGACACACCGACGGGAGCGTCGCGTTGTATCTGCCCGCGCATCGGCTGCTGTTCGCCGGCGACACCGTGGCGACCCTGAACGGGCAGGTCATCCTGGGCGTGTTCAACGCCGACCGGGCCGGCGCCGTCGCGTCCTTCCGCAGGCTGGCCGACCTGGATCTGGGCCTGGTCTGCGTCGGCCACGGCGACCCGGTCACCGGCGAGGCCACCACCCGCCTGCGCGAGGTGGCGGCCCAGCTCTGAGCGGTGAACGCGAGTGCCGCTCCTGCGTTCAGGCGTGAGCGCGACGCGAGCTGCGGCAGGGCTGCTGGGCAGGATGCCTGGTGGGCGGCGCTGAGCTGCGGGGAATGCCAGAGGCTGCCGGCTGTGCTGCTGCCTGGGGAGGTGGGCATGGACGACGGGCACATCGAGCTCCGATCGGCGCGTGGCCGGTGGGTGCTGGCGGCGACCGTGCTGGGGTCGGGGCTCGCGCTGCTCGACAGCACGGTCGTGAACGTGGCGCTGCCCTTTCTCGGCACCGAGCTGGACGCCGGCATGTCGGGCCTGCAGTGGACGGTGAACGCCTACACGCTCACCCTCGCGGGTCTGATCCTGCTGGGCGGCTCGCTGGGCGACCGGTTCGGCAGGCGGCGGGTGTTCCTGATCGGCACGGTGTGGTTCGCGCTGGCGTCGGCGCTGTGCGCGGCGGCGCCGACGATCGAGTTCCTCGTCGTGGCCCGCGCGCTGCAGGGGGTGGGCGGGGCGCTGCTCACGCCGGGCTCTCTGGCGATCATCCAGGCGTCGTTCGCCAAGGCCGACCGGCCGCGCGCCATCGGCGCCTGGTCCGGGCTGGGCGGGGTGGCGAGCGCGGTGGGGCCGCTGCTGGGCGGGGCGATGGTGCAGACGATCGGCTGGCGGTGGGCGTTCCTGATCAACCTGCCGTTCGCGGCGCTGGTGCTGCTGGTGGCGGCCCGGCACGTGCCGGAGAGCCGGGACGAGCAGGCGGCGGGCCGTTTCGACGTGCTGGGGTCGGTGCTGGCCGCGCTGTCGCTGGCCGGGATCACGTACGGGCTGATCGAGCTGGACGCTCCGGTGCCGCTGGTGGTGGGCGTGCTGCTGGGGGCGGCGTTCGTGGTGCTGGAGCGGCGCCGGTCGCCGGGCGCGCTGGTGCCGGTCGGGCTGTTCGCCGACCGGGTGTTCACGTCGGTGAACGTGGTGACGCTCGTGATGTACGGGGCGATGGGCGTGGTGTTCTTCCTGCTGGCGGTGCAGTTGCAGGTGGTGTCGGGGTTCTCGCCGGTGGCGGCGGCGTCGGCGATGCTGCCGGTGACGGCGCTGATGCTGCTGCTGTCGCCGCTCGCCGGTGAGCTGGCCAGGCGTCACGGGCCGCGCTGGCCGATGACGGGCGGGATCGCGCTGGCGGGCGCGGGTTTCGTGCTCATGAGCTCGATCGGACCTGATGCGTCGTACGGGCTGCAGGTGCTGCCGGCGGTCACCGTGTTCGGGCTGGGGCTGTCGGCGGCCGTGGCGCCGCTGACCGCGACGGTGCTGGCGACCGTCGAGGACCGCTACGCGGGCACGGCGAGCGGGGTGAACAACGCGGTGGCGCGCACGGGCGGGCTGCTGGCGGTGGCCGCGGTGCCGCCGCTGGTGGGGCTGGTCGGCGACGCGTTCAGGGATCCTGTGGTGTTCGACGCGGGGTTCAGGGTGGCGATGCTGGCGAGCGCGGCGATGATGGCGGTGTCGGCGCTGGTCACGGCCGCCACCATCCGGGGGAACGTGCTCGACCCTCAGAAGGTGAAGGCCTGACGCCGCACGCTGTTGTCGAAGTTGGACACCAGCAGCTCGGGCTCGCCGATGGTGCGGACGTCGGGCAGCCGGGTCAGCAGCTCGCGGTACATGGCGCGCAGCTCCTGCCTGGCCAGGTTGGCGCCGAGGCAGAAGTGGGGGCCGGGGCCGCCGAAGCCGACGTGCGGCTTGGTGTCGCGGGTGATGTCGAACCGGTCGGGGTCGGGGAAGACGGACTCGTCGCGGTTGGCGGAGCCGTAGAAGAGCACGACCTTGTCGCCCGGCTTCAGCTCCAGCCCGCGCAGCGAGTAGTCCTGCGTGACGGTGCGCCGGAACTGCATGATCGGCGAGGCGAGGCGGACCATCTCCTCGATGGCGTTGCCGATGTGGGCGTCGAAGTCGCTCATGAGCAGCTCGCGCTGGGCGGGGTTGTCGGTGAGCAGCTTGAGCCCGTGGGCCATGGTGTTGCGCGCGGTCTCGTTGCCGGCGACCAGCAGCAGCGCGAAGAACGAGCCGAGCTCGCGGTAGGTGAGCTTCTCGCCGTCGGGGTTGGCGGTGACCAGGAGCGAGACCAGGTCGCCCTTGGGGTCGGCGGCGCGTGCGTGACCCAGCTTGATCACCATGCGCTGGAGGGCGAGCAGGGCCAGCATGTTCTGCCCCGCGAGCTGGACCGTGCGGGCCAGGCTGGGCCGGACGCCGGTGTAGGCGGTGGAGATGTCGACGTGCTTGTGAACCCGTTCGCGCCACTCCTGCGGGATGTCGAGCATGTCGCAGATGACGTGAATCGGCAGCCGGGCGGCGACCTGTCCGACGAAGTCGTGGGGCCCTGCGGCGACGAGGTCGTCGACGATGCGCGTGCAGGCGGACTCGATGTCGGACTGCAGCCCGGCGAGCATCCTGGGACTGAACGAACGGGTCACGATGCGGCGCAGCCGGGCGTGCCGCGGGTCGTCCATGTTGACCATCGACTCGCCGAACACCTGCTTGACCCAGCCGGGCGGCTCGGGGTTGGTGACGGCCGGCTCGCTGGAGAAGACCTTGGCGTTGCGGCTGGCCTCGACCACGTCGGCGTGGCGTACCAGCGCGTAGAAACCGGCGCCGGAGCGCAGGAACGGCACCTTCTTCTCGGGGAAGAACACCGGCTGCTCCAGTTGCCGGAGCCGGGCGAACGCCTCGTGCCGCTCCTTGAGCGGCCTGCGCCAGAAATCAAGATCAGCGAGGTCGATGTCCACCCGCCCATCCTGGCACGTCCCCGCGACCTCGCATCCCGGTTCGGATCGCGGGGGCATCACCGATGGGTGAAGGTTGCGCCCCGGCCTGCGCGGCGCGCCGCCGGGCTCGGCGTCGTCGGCGACCAGGACGTACGCGGGACGACCTCTTGCTCAGCCGCCGCCGGACTCCAGGAAGGCGCGCAGGGCCGCGGCGTCGGTGTACTGGACCGCCCGCATGCCGGCGTCCCGGGCGCCCGCCACGTTGTCCGCGCGGTCGTCGACGAAGAGCACGTCGGCGGGGTCGGCGGCCAGCTCCGCGGCGACGTGCGCGTAGATCCGCGGGTCGGGTTTGACCAGCCCGAGCCGGGCGCTGTAGTAGCGGCGCGGGATGGCGGCCACCCAGGGCAGCTTGTCCAGGCCGTCGGCGACGCAGGCGGGCGCGTTCGACAGCAGGGCGACGTCACGGCCCTGCTCCAGCAGCTCGCGCAGGATCGCCAGGGAGCCCTCGTCGGGGTGCGACCAGCTCGCCACGTCCATGGCGATCAGCCGGTCGAGGTCGGCGCCGGACACCGGCCGTCCGGCGGCCCCGGCCCAGTATTCGGCCGGGGTGAGCGAGCCCCGGTCGAACTCCAGCCGGTGCTCCCAGTAGCCGCGCAGGAAGGCGGCCGGGTCGGCGCCGACGGCCCGGGCCATGGCCTCGGCCTCGGCGGCCGGCTGGGCGAGAGACAGGACGTTGCCGTAGTCGAAGAGAATCCATCTCACCGGACAAATGGTCGCAGATGCGAGCCCAGCGCCGGGCAGCCGAGATACTTCTCGGCGGTGTGGAAGTCGATCCAGTCGAGGTTGACCAGCTCTTCGGCGTCGACGCCGGTGAAACAGCCGGCCAGCGCGGGCGGGATGGCGGCGATGTCGTGCGCGTCGGCGATGTTCACCCAGCGCCGCACGCCCTTGGGCCGCTCGCCGCGGCCGTTGATCGGGGCGGGCAGCAGGCGTTCGAAGACGACGTCGCGCATGCCGAGCGGGCTGCCCAGCGTGATGAGCAGGTCGGCCTCCAGGTCGGGATGCGCCCAGAAGGTCTCGTACGTGATGACGCTGCCGAGAGAGTGGGCGATGACCACCTTGGGGCGGTTGCGGCGGATGGTGTCGGCGACCACCCCCCGCACGCGCGCGCGCCTGCCGGGGTCGGTCAGGTAGGCGGCGACCTCGGGGGCGAACAGCTCGGCGAAGGCGGCCGACCGGCTGTCGAGCCGCGACAGCACCCAGGCGGTGAACGACCTGAGCGCGCCGGTGAGGTGCTCGCCGAAGCCGAGGTTCCTGGCCCAGCCGGCCAGCACCTCGTGGCGGGCGGCCTCCAGGGCGGCCGCCCTCGCCGCCGGAGCGGGGTCGCGCAGCAGGTGGGAGAAGTACGCGACCTCGCTGATGTACGCCCTGGCGGGACCGCCGAGCGAGGCGTTGAGGTAGCGGTCCCACTTCAGCCGCATGGCGGTGGCGGCCCCGGCAGCCGATCCGCCCGCCTTGACGTAGTAGTCGTACTTGCCGATGCCGTGCACGCCGACGATGCCCGCGGTCATGACAACTCCCCCATCCGTGGATACGCGATAGTGGCATACGCCGCTTGCGGGCCGCCGTCAACGGCCGCAGGTGGAATCGTCTCCGTATCGGGGAGTGTTAGGGGTGTGGCGGGAAATGTCGTTGCCCGGCGTGCCCGCCGATCTGTACGTTGACCGTGCCGTAGCGAGAGGAAGGACCGTCATGCTCGCCGCCCTGGTCGTCAGCGACTCGGTCGTCATCCCCGACGCCGAGCTCGTCTGGCGTTTCTCCCGGTCCTCAGGCCCGGGCGGGCAGGGGGTCAACACCACCGACAGCCGGGTGGAGCTGATCTTCGACGTGGCGGCCTCGACGGCGCTCTCCCCCGCGCTGAAGGCCCGCGCCCTGGCGCGGCTCGGCTCGCCGACGATCACCATCGCCGCCTCCGAGCACCGCTCCCAGCTCCGCAACCGGGAGGCCGCGCAGCGGCGGCTGGCCCAGCGGATCCGCGAGGCGATCGCGCCGCCGCCCAAGCGCAGGCGGCCGACCAAGCCGAGCCGCGGCTCGGTGGAGCGGCGGCTGGCGGGCAAGAAGCAGCGTTCCGAGGTGAAGCGGCTGCGCCGGGAGCTCTGAGGCCGGGAGCTCTGAGGCCGGGAGCTCTGAGGCCGGGAGCTCTGAGCGAGTCTCAGGCCGACAGCATCGGCTCGCGCAGATGGGCCTGGCACAGCTGCGCGACCATCTCGCGGACCTGGCCGCGCAGGTCACGGGCCCAGAGCCGGCCGTTGTCGTCGAAGTGGGGGCAGACCGGCGAGATCACCAGCTCCGAGCCGACCGCCACCGCCCCCGCTCCCAACAGCTCCTTGTACAGTTCGGCCTGCGCCCACATGGCGCCGCAGGCGCGGGCGCTGGCGCACATGACCGCCACGTGCTTGCCGTCGAGCGTGCCGGCCCGCCCCATCCAGTCCAGCGCGTACTCCAGCTCGGTCGGCAGCAGGCTGTGCTCAGGGGCGGTGAGCACGAGCGCGTCGGCCCCGTCCACCAGCGCGAGCAGCTCGCGGACCACCTGCGGGGCGGGTCCCGGGGCGTACGGCGGGATCTCGCCCAGGCGGGACCAGGTCTCGAAGGCGGCGCCCGGCGGCAGTTCGCCCCGGATGGCGTCCAGGAGCCGGTTGATGTACGAACCCCCGTGGAGGCTGGCGGCGATCCCGATGATTTTCACCCGCTACTCCCGGAAAGGTGTCGTCTACGGCTCCTGCTCAGAAAATCTGCCCGATGCCGTGGATGCCCAAGACCATCCTTCAGTCAAGAGGGCGCACGTTTCGGCGTGGCGTCCCGCGGTCGCCGAAGCGGACACCTCGCCCCCGGTCCTGCCGCCGCCCCAGCCCTTCGACGAACTCGGGCGGCAGCAGGTCACGCCGGGTCGGCAGCAGCGGCCCGAGCCACGCCCCGGCCCTTGACGGTCACCCCCGGGCGCGCGCCCTGCGCTCCTCCCTGCGGGCGACGAACCGGGCGGCGGTCTCCTCGGTCCTCTTCAGGAACGCCGCCAGCTCCTCCCGGGCCTGCTCGCCCTCGGGCCCGAGGCCCGTCTTGTCGAACACGGACCACTGCCGCAGCACCGGCATGAGCACGTCGTCGAGGTGGAGGCGCAGGTCGTAGATCCCCTCGTGGGCGATGGTCATCGCCATGCGGGTGAAGCCCGCGATGTTGGAGCCGGGCATCTGGAAGGTGGTCACCACGTCGGTGACGGCCCGCATGGTCTGGTCGGGGTCCAGCTCGAAGGCCGACTTGAGCAGGTTGCGGTAGAAGAGCATGTGCAGGTTCTCGTCGGCGGCGATGCGGGCGAGCAGCCGCTCGCAGCCCTCGTCGCCGGAGGCCGTGCCGGTGTTGCGGTGCGCGATGCGGGTCGCCAGCTCCTGGAAGGAGACGTAGGCGAGCTGCTGCAGCATCGTGCCGTAGTCGGTGATGAAGCCGCTCTGCATGTGGGCCATGCGGGCGCGCTCCAGCTTGACCGGGTCGACCGCGCGGGTCACGGTCAGGTAGTCGCGGATCGCGGTGCCGTGGCGATCCTCCTCGGCCGTCCAGCGGTGCACCCAGGTGCCCCAGGCGCCGTCGCGGCCGAAGGTGGTGGCGATCTCGTGGTGGTAACTGGGCAGGTTGTCCTCGGTCAGCAGGTTGACGATGAGCGACACGCGCGCCGGCTCGGGCAGCTTGGAGTCGCTCTCCTTCCAGGCCTCCCCGCCGTAGGGGCCGTCGAAGTCGCGCCCTTCGCTCCACGGGACGTACTCGTGGGGGAACCACTCCTTCGCCATCTTCTCGTGGCGGTCGAGCTCACCGGCCACGACCGGCTCCAGCTCATGGAGCAGCTGCGTCTGGGTCATCGCCATATAGAGATCCTCTCCTGAAAGTTACGGCACCGTAGGTTAGGGTACCCCAGAGGCGCCCGGATCAACGTAGGCTGGGCCGATGCGACCCAGCGTCCGGGGTCTCGTCCTCGACGACGAGCGCCTGCTGATCTTCCGCCGTACGGTCCCGGGCCGTCCCGTCTACTGGTCGGTGCCCGGCGGGCACGTCGAGCCCGGCGACGCCACGCTCGAACACACCCTCCGCCGCGAACTGCTGGAGGAACTGGGCGCGACGGTCTCGGCCGTGACCCCGCTGACCACGGTCAGCTACCCGTGGGAGGGCGGGGTCAAGACGCAGCACGTGTACGGGTGCCGCCTGGTGGCGATGGACCCGGCGCTGCGGCACGGGCCCGAGGTGGACGACCCCGCGCGAGGGATCTACGAGGTCGAACGGGTGCCGCTGGAGAGGGAGCAGATCACCTCGCGCCATGTGGTGCCGGAGGCGGTGGCGGGCTACCTGTCGGGCCACATCACCGCGCTGCCGAGGCTCATCGCCGGTCCTCGATCTCCCACAGGTGGTCGATGACGTGCCAGGCGACGCGGCGGCGGGCGTAGGCGGGCGGCCAGGCGGTCTCCGGCGGCGGCCGCCACGGCCGGGCGAGCACCTCGGCCAGTTCGGCGCGCATCGCGTCCACGTCGGCGCGTGAGGTGTAGGGCTTGTGCCGGACCCCGACCTGCCGGGCGTAGCCGCGCTCGGAGTCCTGGACGTGGTTGACCATCTTGGTCAGGTCGCGCCCGCCGCCGCGGGGGCCCTTGGCCAGCTCCTCCGGCGACTCGCCCGCGACCTCGTCGAAGAGCTGCCAGGCGGCCCTGATGAGGCCCACCTCGCGCCGGGCGACGTCCTCGCCGACCGGCTCCAGGTCCTGTTCGGGGATGGCCCCGGGGGCGCCGAAGTCGGTCGTCGCGCCGCCGGGCACCACGGCGACCACCTCGGGATCGCCGGGGTCGAACGCGAGCCCGGCCCGCTCGGCGATCACCCGGTAGCGCGGGGCGTACCGCACCAGCAGGTCGATCGCGGCCTCCTCGCCCTTGGCGACGCGACACCAGCCGGGCCAGTCGAGCGAGCAGGCGAAGACTCTCTTCGGGCCTCGCTCCAGGTAGATGCGGGTCATGGCGGCAAGCCTGCCACCCATACCTGTCAGTCTCCGGCAGGTTCGATCAGGTCGGCGAGGTCGGCCACGGAGTCGACGATGAGCGACGGGCGGTAGGGGAAACGGTCGACCTCGTGACGCTGGGTGACGCCGGTCAGGACGAGGATGGTGAACAGGCCGGCCTCCATGCCGCACACGATGTCGGTGTCCATCCGGTCGCCGATCATGGCGGTGGTCTCGCTGTGGCCGCCGATCTCGTTGAGCGCGCTGCGCATCATGCGCGGGTTGGGCTTGCCGACGAAGTAGGGGTGGACCCCGGTGGCGCGGGTGATCATCGCGGCTACGGCGCCGCAGGCGGGCAGCGAGCCCTCGGTGGACGGGCCGACCGGGTCGGGGTTGGTGGCGATGAACCGGGCGCCGCCCTCGATGAGCCGGATGGCCCGGGTGATCTGGGTGAAGCTGTAGGTGCGGGTCTCGCCCAGCACGACGTAGTCGGGGCCGAGGTCGGTGAGCACGTAGCCGGCGGCGTGCAGGGCGGTGGTCAGCCCCGCCTCGCCGATGACGAACGCCGAGCCGCCGGGCCGCTGGTCCTCCAGGAACTGGGCGGTGGCCAGGGCGGAGGTGTAGATCGACTCGGCGGGCACGTCGAGGCCGGCCGCGGCCAGCCGGACCGACAGGTCGCGCTGGGTGTAGATGGAGTTGTTGGTCAGCACCCGGAACGGCTTGCCCGACTCGCCGAGCCGCTTGACGAAGGCGTCGGCGCCGGGCACCGGCCGCCCTTCGTGGACGAGGACCCCGTCCATGTCGGACAGCCAGAAGTCGATCCGCTTACGCTCGGTCACCGGATCATCCTAGCGAGCCCGTCATATCGACTTCTCAACCGGGACATGAAGAATGTCGTTCATGTCGTTCACCGAAGCCGCTCAGGACATGCGGGACGAACTCGTCCGGCTGCGCCACTCCCTGCACACCACGCCGGAGATCGGGCTGAACCTGCCGAAGACGCAGGAGAAGGTGCTGACGGCCCTCGACGGGCTGCCGCTGGAGATCACCCTGGGCACGGCGCTCAGCTCGGTGACGGCGGTGCTGCGGGGCGGCCGCCCCGGCCCGGCCGTGCTGCTGCGCGGCGACATGGACGCGCTGCCCGTCACCGAGCGCACCGAGCTGCCGTACGCCTCGCGGATCGAGGGCCGGATGCACGCGTGCGGGCACGACCTGCACACGGCCATGCTGGCGGGCGCGGCGCACCTGCTCAGCGCCCGGCGCGAGGAGCTGGCCGGTGACGTGATCTTCATGTTCCAGCCGGGCGAGGAGGGCTGCGAGGGCGCCCGGTACATGATCGACGAGGGCGTGCTGGACGCGGCCGGCGACCCGCCGGTGGCCGCGTACGGGATGCACGTGGTGTCGTCGGTCCTGCCGCCGGGCCTGTTCGCCTCGCGGCCCGGGCCCATCATGGCGGCGGCGGACGTGTTCGCGGTGAAGGTGAAGGGGCGCGGCGGGCACGGCTCCACCCCGCACCTGTCCCGCGACCCGATCCAGGCCGGGTGCGAGATGGTGACCGCGATGCAGACCATGGTCACCCGGACGTTCGACGTCTTCGACCCGGTGGTGGTGACCGTCGGCAGCTTCCACGGCGGGTCGACGGACAACGTCATCCCCGGCGAGGCACAATTCGAGGCGACGGTCCGGACGTTCAGCGTGGCCAACCGGACCCTGGTGAAGCGGCGCCTGGTCGAGGTGGTGGAGGCCATCGCGGCGGCGCACGACCTGAAGGTGGAGGCGTCGTTCGGCATGGGCTATCCGGTGACGGTCAACGACTCCGCCGAGGCGGCGTTCGCCGGCGCCACGGCCGACGGCCTGTTCGGTCCCGGCCGTTTCGTCGTCTCGCCGCGGCCCGTCATGGGGTCGGAGGACTTCTCGTACGTGCTGGAGCGGGTGCCGGGGGCGTTCGTGTTCCTGGGCGCGTGCCCGCCCGATCGCGACCCGGCGACCGCGCCCTACAACCACTCCCCCGAGGCGGTCTTCGACGACGCGGTGCTGCCCGACGGGGCCGCGCTGTACGCGTCGCTGGCGCACGAGCGGCTGGCCGCGGCGGATGCGGGCCTGGGCGGTTGACCGGCCGGGGCCGATGGCGTCCCGGCCGCTGGTCATGGTGGAGCGGGCGGTGCCCGAGCCCGGCCCCGGCGAGGTGCTGGTGCGGGTGGAGGCGTGCGGCGCCTGCCGCACCGACCTGCACCTGGCCGAGGGCGACCTGCCGCCGCGCGCCCCGCTGACCACGCCCGGCCACCAGGTGGTCGGCCGGGTGGTGCTGCCCGACGGGGGCGACGGCGAGCGGGTCGGGGTGGCGTGGCTGCGCTCGACCTGCGGGCGCTGCCGCTACTGCGTGCGCGGCATGGAGAACCTGTGCCCCCGGTCCACGTACACCGGCTGGGACGCGAACGGCGGGTTCGCCGACTACCTGACGGCGCGGCACGACTACGTCTACCCGCTGCCCGAGGGCGTGCCGGCCGAGCGGCTGGCGCCGCTGCTGTGCGCGGGCATCGTCGGCTACCGCGCGCTGCTCCGCTGCGACCTGCCCGAAGGCGGGCGGCTGGGCGTCTACGGTTTCGGCGCCTCGGCCCACCTGACCGCGCAGGCGGCGATCGCCATGGGGGCGACCGTGCACGTGGTGACCCGCGCGGCCCGGCACCGGGAGCTGGCGCTGGAGCTGGGCGCGGCCTCGGCGGGCGACCTGCCGCCGGAGCCGCTCGACGCGGCCATCCTGTTCGCGCCGGTCGGCGACCTGGTGCCGCCCGCCCTGGGGGCGCTGGACCGGGGCGGCACGCTCGCCGTCGCCGGCATCCACCTGAGCGACATCCCGTCGCTGAACTACGACCGCCATCTGTTCCAGGAGCGGACGCTGCGCAGCGTCACGGCCAACACGCGGGCCGACGGCCGTGCGTACCTGGAGCTGACGCGCGAGCACCCGCCGAGGGTCAGCAGCGTCGCGTACGCGTTCGAGGACGCGGGCAGGGCGCTGGCCGACATCGAAAGCGACCAGGTCAAGGGCGCCGCCGTCATTCTCGTAGGCTGAGAGCCGCCCCGGTGAAGGCGAGCGTCACGGCGACCCACGATGAAGGAAAGTTACATTAGCCTCACAGTCGCTGGAGATTATTGACGCACCTTCCGGGTGACCGTAGGGTCCGGTCAATCCCACAGATCCTCATCAGGTCCGAACTTTCCCCGGAGCGGTACATGAAGCGACTAGCAGCGGTAGTGACGTTGCTGGGCCTGACCGCCGTCACAGCGTGCAGTGGCGGCGGCACCACCAATCAGTCTTCTTCGGGCGGCGGTGGCGGCGGCGGCGGGCTCTTCACCACGATCGACGTGAACAGGCCGGGCATCGACGCCAGCGCCCCAGCGAACCCGTACAACCCGAAGGGCAACTCCTTCCTCGGGTACAACGCGATGAAGCTCGCCTGGGTCAAGAACCACCTGACCGACCCGAACCAGTTCTACCCGGGCATCGCCGAGAGCTGGGAACTCGCCCCCGACAACTCCGCGATCACCATCAAGCTGCAGCCGAACAACAAGTGGTCCGACGGCAAGCCGGTGACGGCCGAGGACGTCAAGCTGTCCATCGGCATCGCCTACACGCAGGGCAGCACCGCCTTCGCGCTCACCCCCGGCGCGGCGGGCGCGGCGGCCGAGGTCGAGGTCGTCGACGACAAGACGGTCAAGGTCACGCAGGACATGACCAACCCCAGCAGCAAGTTCGCCCGCGGCGTGCTCGACACCTTCGTGGCCCCCGCGCACATCTGGGGCAGCGTGCTGCCGACCGACTTCTGGGACAAGCTGAAGGCCTCGCGCGGTGAGGGCGCGGACGCCGAGAAGGCCCGCGAGGAGATCACCGCCCTGGGCGAGAAGATCATCACCTTCGCCCCCGAGAAGGACGTCTCCGCCGGCCCCTTCATCCTCGAGCGGGCCAACCCCGGCGAGGCGCTGCTGGTCAAGAACAAGAACTTCTACAACGCCGCCAGCGTCGCCCCGGACCAGGTGAAGTTCCTCAACTACACCGGCAACGAGCAGATCTGGAACTACCTGATCTCCGGCAAGCTGGACCACGCGGGCTTCACCGCCGCCCCGGCCGACGTGATGAACCGGATCAAGCAGGCTCCCGGCACCAACATCATCAAGGGCTACTCGCCGGTCGCCGTCGGCATGGCGTTCAACCAGACCAAGAAGCCGTACGACAACGTGCACGTGCGCCGCGGCCTGGCCTACCTGATCGACCGCGCCGAGGTCACCAAGGTCGCCTCGCCCGAGGGCGGCACCCCCGCGGTGACCACCTCCGGCATCCACCAGAAGGCCGCCCAGGAGTGGCTCGGCGCCGAGCTGAACAACCTGGAGCCGTACAACGCCGACCCGGCCAAGGCCGAGGAGGAGTTCAAGGCTGCCGGGCTGCAGAAGAAGGACGGCAAGTGGGCGCTGGCCGACGGCAGCCCGTGGAAGGTCACCATGACCGCCCCGTCCGGCTTCTCCGACTGGATCTCCGCGCAGGAGAACATCAAGGGCCAGCTCGTCGAGGCCGGCGTGGACGCCGAGGTCGTCACGGTCGCCGACTACCCGCTGTACCTGGAGGAGATCGCGGCCGGCAAGTACGACGTCGGCTTCTGGCTGATCGCCCTCGGCCCCGCGCCGTACGACATCTACCAGCGGCTCTACGGCGCCTCCAACGGCTGGACCAACGTGGCCGGCAAGATCAAGCACGCCGCGCCCGGCAAGAGCGGCAACTGGATGGGCGGCGCCGAGAAGGTCGAGGTCGACGGCACCGAGATCAACCCGGGTGAGCTCACCGGCAAGCTGAACTCGGTCAGCGCCGAGGAGGCCAAGCCGATCATGCTCCAGCTGGCCAAGGCCGCCAACCAGGACCTGCCGGTCATCCAGCTCTGGGACTACGTGAACACCCAGTTCACCAACACCAGCCGGTTCACCGGCTTCCCCGAGCAGGACTCCGACCTGCTGCGCCTGCCCGCGGGAGTCTGGATCCAGCTCGGCATGGTCAAGAAGTCCTCGTAAGCATGACGGTCATCGCACGGCGTCTCGCGGGCCACCTGGCCCGCGGGATCGTCATGGTTCTCGTCGTCGCCACGATCAGCTTCTTCATCGTCCGCAACATCCCCGGCGACCCCGTCGCGGCGCGGTACCAGAAGCTGCTGGAGCAGGGCATGTCGCCCGAGGCCGCCGAGCGGGCCACAGCGGTGATGTACGGGTTCCTGCCCAAGGGCACGCTGTGGGAGCAGTACGCCGACTACATGACGGGCCTGTTCCGGTTCGACCTCGGCGTCTCCGTCACCCACCCCGGCTCCCCCGTGACGTCGGTGCTGGGCGAGGCGGCCAAGTGGACCGTTCTACCGGTGCTGGCAGGGACGCTGCTGAGCTTCCTGGTGGGCGTGATCATGGGCGTGTACGCGGCCATCAAGCGCTCCGGCAAGCTCGGCGACTTCCTGGCCATCTCCGGCTCGCTGCTGCACGGCGTGCCGCAGTACGTGCTGGCGCTGCTGATGGGCGCGATCTTCACCACGCTCATCCCGGTCCTGCCGCAGGGCGGCACCGCCGACATCCTGTTCGAGCCGGGGTTCAACGCCGGCTACATCGGCTCGCTGATCGAGCACGCCACGCTGCCGGTCGTCACGTACGCGCTGGCCAGCTACGGCGGCTGGATCCTGGCCATGAAGTCGAGCGTCGTCACCGTGCTCGGCGACGACTTCATCCTCGCGGCCGAGCTGCGCGGGATGAAGCGGACGATCATCTTCAGGTACGTCGCGCGCAACGCGATCCTGCCGCTGTTCACGATCCTGGCGCTCTCGCTGGGCCTGCTGTTCGGCGGCGCGATCTTCATCGAGAAGATCTTCAACTATCCCGGGCTCGGGTTCCTGCTCATCGACAGCGTCGTCAACCGCGACTACGCGCTGATGGGCGGCGCGTTCCTGCTCATCACGGCGGCGATCATCGTGGCCAACATCCTGGCCGACCTGTTCTACACGGTCATCGACCCCCGGGTCCGCTCCGGTGAGGAGGCGTCGGCGTGAGCAGCGCGATCCTGGAGACCACCAGCACGGCGGCGACCATGCGCCGCAACTTCTGGCGCGGCGTGTGGCGCGTGATGAAGCGCAAGCCCAGCCGCCTGGTCGGCGCCGTCATCGTGCTCGGCTTCGCGTTCATGGGCGTGTTCGGGCCGATGTTCTACCCCGACGTGCTGCCGCGCGACACGAGCCGGCTGTACGCGCCGATGAGCGCCGAGCACTGGTTCGGCACCGACGGGCAGGGCCGCGACGTGCTCGCCCAGGTCATCACCGGCTCCCGGTACGTGCTGCTGAGCGCCCTGGTCACCGCCGTGATCACGGTGGTGCTCGGCACCGCGATCGGGCTGTTCTCCGGCTTCAAGCGGGGCCGCTGGGACACCGTGCTGATGCGGCTCACCGACATGAAGCTGACCATCCCCGGGCTGCCGCTGCTGCTCGTGCTGTCCACCGTGTGGTCGTTCGGCAGCGCGATCGAGATGGGGCTGCTGCTGGGGCTGCTCGGCTGGGGCGGCGTGGCGCGGGCGGTGCGCTCGCAGACGCTGTCGCTGCGCGAGCGCGGCTTCATCGAGGCGGCGCGCGGGCTCGGCCTGTCCACCACCCACATCGTGGGCAAGGAGCTGCTGCCCAGCATGGCCCCGTACATCGCGATGAACATGCTCATCGCGGTCACCGGCGCCGTGTACGCGCAGGTGGGCCTGTTCTTCCTGGGCGTGCTCCCGTACGAGGCGGACAACTGGGGCGTCATGCTCAACCTGTCCGTGTTCGGCGGAGGGGCGCTCACGACGACCGCCGCGCTGCCGTACATGCTGGCGCCGCTGCTGGCGATCCTGCTGCTGACGCTCGGCATCGTGCTCGTGGTGGACGCCATGGACGAGATCTTCAACCCCCGGCTGCGTGAGGAGTAGGAGTGCCAGGACAAGCGCCGGGAGTGCGCATCGACGGTCTGACCGTCGTCTACAAGACGCCGGCGGGCGAGCTGCCCGCCGTACGCGACGTCAGCCTGAGGCTGGAGCCCGGCACGATCACCGGCATCGTCGGCGAGTCCGGCTCCGGCAAGTCGACGCTCGCGCTGTCGCTGCTCAACGCGGTGCAGCCGCCCGGCCGCATCGCGGCGGGCAGCGTGGACATCGACGGGCTGGGCGACGTGGTCGGGCTGCGCGGCGAGGAGCTGCGCAAGGCGCGCGGCCGGCACGTCGGGTACGTGTTCCAGGCCGCCCAGAACTCCCTCAACCCGCTCAAGACGGTCGGCAAGCAGGTGCTCGACCTGGGCCGCTCGCACGGCGTGGAGGACCTGCGCGGGCTGGTCCGCGACGCCAAGGAGCTGCTCGGCCGGATGGGCCTGGACGGGGCCAGGGTGCTCGACTCGCACCAGCACGAGCTGTCGGGCGGCATGCGCCAGCGCGTCGGCATCATGCTGGCGCTGGTGCTCAACGCCCACCTGGTGGTGCTGGACGAGCCGACCACCGCGCTCGACATGATCACCCAGGCGAACATCCTGAAGATCGTCCGCGAGGTGCACGCCGAGCGCGGCCTGACCACGCTGGTGATCACGCACGACATCGGGGTGGTGGCCGAGGTCGCCGACCGGCTCGCGGTCATGTACGGCGGCAGGCTGGTCGAGCAGGGGCCGACCAGGCAGGTGCTCGGCGACCCCCGTCACCCCTACACGAAGGGCCTGATCAGGGCCATCCCGAGGCTGACCGGCGACATCTCCGAGGCGCGGGCGCTGCCCGGCCGGCCGCCCACGCTGGCGACCGTGCCGGAGCGGGGCTGCGTGTTCAGGGACCGGTGCGAGCTGCGGATGGACGTCTGCGAGACCGACGACCCGGCGGCGACCGCGCACGGGGACCGGATCGTGGCCTGCCACGCGGTGAAGGTGAGGGAGCACGCGTGATCACCGGAGAAGGCATCGTCAAGACCTTCAAGCAGCGGGGCAACGTGCTCGGCGCGCGCGAGGTGCGGGCGCTGCGCGGGGTGGACTTCGCCATCCCCAAGGGCGGCGCGGCCTCGTTCATCGGCGAGTCCGGATGCGGCAAGACGACGCTCGGGCGGATCATCGCCGGCCTGGAGACGTACGACGCGGGCGAGCTGACCGTGGACGGACTGGCCATGTCGGCGCTGAAGCCCAAGCAGCGCCAGCCGCACTTCCGCAAGATCCAGCTGATCCACCAGGACCCGTACTCGGCGCTGAACCCGACCCGCACCATCCACCAGACGCTCAACGCCCCGCTGACCCTGCGCGCCAAGCAGACCGGCCGGTCCAAGGCGTGGATCGAGGAGCGGGCGGCCGAGGTGCTGTCGCTGGTGGGGCTCGATCCGGGCAGCGTGCTGGCCCGCTACCCGCACCAGCTGTCGGGCGGCATGCGCCAGCGCGTCGTCATCGCGCGGGCGCTCACCGTGGACCCGGAGATGCTCGTCGCCGACGAGGCCGTGTCCATGATCGACGTTTCGCTCCGGCTGGGCATCCTGGCGCTGCTCAAGGACCTGCGCGAGCGGCTCGGTGTGGCGGTGCTGTTCATCACCCACGACGTGGCCACCTCCCGCTACATCGGCGACGACGGCGAGCTGTACGTGATCTACCGGGGCCAGGTCGTCGAGCGCGGCCCGGTGGACACGGTCATCGCCGACCCGGTGCACCCGTACACGCAGTCGCTGCTGTCGGCGATCCCGGTGCTGCACGGCCTGGAGCGGCCGGGCGAGCAGCCGGTGGCCCCGGTGGAGTCGATGGAGGACGGCCAGGACGAGTCCGGCTGCCTGTTCGCGCCCCGCTGCCCGTTCCGCGGCGAGCGCTGCGGCGAACGGCCCCTGCTGCAGGTGACGGAGGGCATTGCGCAGGAGCACGCGTGCTTCTACCCCGAACGGCGCAGCGTCGTGGCGCGGCCGATGAGCGAGGTGTGAGGTGACCTCCCCCGTGACCGGCCAACCGGGCGACCACGGCGACCACGGCGGCCACGAGCCCGGCCGACCGGGCCGCGCGTCTTCCCCTGTGGACGGTGTGGAGGCGGTCCGGGTGCTGCGCAAGCTGCGCGGCGCCGATCTGGCGCGGGCCCGCGAGGTGGCGCGGGCGGCGCTGACCCATGACGCCGACGAGGCCGGGGCGCTGGTGGAGCGGCTGGCCGCGCCGCCGGCCAACCGCCGCTGGGCCGCGCTGGTGGACGACGGCGGGCTCGCCATGGCGTCGATGTCCACCGCCGACCCGGCCGTCGGCCACGTCGACCTGCTCGCCGTCCACCCCGGCCACCAGGGCCGGGGCCACGGCCGGGCGCTGCTGCGCGCCGCCGAGGGGTGGCTGCGCCGGGAGGGCGCCCGCGAGGTCCGCCTGGCCGGCAACCCGCCCTGCTACGCCTGGCCCGGCGTCGACGTGCGCTACACGCCCGCCGCCTGCCTGGCCGAGAGCCTCGGCTACGAGCGCTACCGCACCGCCTGGAACATGACCGCCGACCTTGCCCCGGACCTGGACCCGGACCTGGACGCCGGGCTGGACACCGGGCTGGACACCGGGCTGGACACCGGGCTGGACACGGGCCTGGGCACCGGGCGGGACACGGGTCTGGGTACGGAGGCCGACGTGGCGCGGCTGGCCGGGCTGGGCATCGAGGTGCGCGCCGCCGGCGACGACCGGGGGCGGGTGGCGGAGTTCGCCCGCGAGCACTGGAACGAGTCCTGGGCCTGGGAGGCGGTCCACGCCACCGGGCTGCACTACGCCGAGCGCGACGGCCGCGTGCTGGCCTTCGCCGCCTGGGGCGCGCGTCCGTCCTGGTTCGGGCCGATGGGCACCGCGCCCGAGGCCCGCGGCACCGGTCTGGGCCGGGTGCTGCTGCGGCGCTGCCTGGCCGACATGCGCGCGGCCGGGCAGCGGACCGCCCAGATCGGCTGGGTCGGCCCGCTGCGGTTCTACGCGCGCGCCGTCGGCGCCCGCGCCGAGCGCGTCTTCTGGCTGTACGGGCGCGAACTGGCGTGATGTCAGCCGTAGAGGAGCGGTCCATCGGGGGGAGCGGGGTCGGCGCACAGGCGGCGCGGGTCCTCCCCGGCGTCCAGGCACCGGGCCAGGCTGTCGGACCCCCACAGGCGGTTCAGGAACAGGTCGTGCTCGTCCCATCGCAGGTGCCCGGGGTAGAGGGCGCGCGCCACGTGCAGCATGCTCACCCCGGTCAGCACCGGCCGGAACGCCACCGGGTCGTGCACGTGCAGCTGCACTCCCCGTACCGGGACGCCGGCGTGCTTGTGGAAGGTGGGCGTGAACCACGTCTCCCTGAACCGCACGCCGGGCAGGCCGAGCGCGGCCAGCGCGGGCGCGAACCGTTCGTCGACGTAGGGGGCGCCGACCAGTTCGAAGGGGCGGGTGGTG
Source organism: Nonomuraea corallina (assembly GCF_027620315.1). GTDB lineage: Bacteria > Actinomycetota > Actinomycetes > Streptosporangiales > Streptosporangiaceae > Nonomuraea > Nonomuraea corallina. Next base: position 57,918 of record NZ_JAPNNL010000009.1, read on the forward strand.
CCGCGGCCCTCGGAGAAGTTCGTGCCTTCGAAGAGCCCGGTCCCCGGGTAGACGAGCGCGGTGTCGGGGGTGGGCATGTTGACCGACGGCATCACCCAGGGCAGTCCGGTCGCGGCGAACGCCATGTCCCGCCGCCAGCCCTCCATGGTGACCACGCGCAGGTCGGCGTCGAAGCCGAACAGGGTCGCCAGCTCCCCCACGGTCCTGCCGTGGCGCAGCGGCAGCGGGAAGCGGCCCACGAAGCTCGCGTGGGCCGGGTCGAGCGGCGGGCCCTCGGTGACGGTCCCGCCGAGCGGGTTCGGCCGGTCCAGCACCACGAACCGCAGTCCCAGCCGGGAGGCCGAGGCCAGCAGGTCGTACATGGTCCACACGTAGGTGTAGAAACGGGCGCCCACGTCCGCGATGTCGAACACGAGCGTGTCCACGCCGGAGCGGTCCAGCAGCGCGTCCAGGGCCTCGCCGTCGATCTGGTGGGTGTCGTGGACCGGCAGCCCCGTCCTGGCGTCCACGGCGTCCGTCTCGCCGAAACCCGCCTGCGCGGTGCCGCGGACGCCGTGCTCGGGACCGAACAGCGCCGTCAGCGGCACGCCGGACGCCAGCAGCGCGTCTGCGGTGGGGGTCAGATCGGGAAGGACTCCGGTGGGGTTGGTGATGAGGCCGAGGCGCTCGCCGCCTGCCAGCGACGGGTCCGCGGCCAGCCGTTCGGCTCCGGTGCGTACGTAGGACATGCACCCCATTGTCTGAAAGATATTTACAAGAGAGAAGTAGAGGGTGGAAATTAGCGTCATGATTGATCCGCTACCCGAGCTGTCCACCGAGCAGAGCGACCCCCGCTACAGCCAGATCGACCGGCTGCCCACGCGGCAGATCGCCCGGTTGATGAACCAGGCGGACGCCGCGGTGCCGGCGGCCGTGGCCATCGTCATCCCGGCCATCTCCGACGCGATCGACGCGATCGCCGAGCGGATGGGGAAGGGAGGCAGGCTGCTGTACGTCGGCGCGGGCACGTCGGGCCGGCTCGCCGTGCTGGACGCCTCCGAGTGCCCGCCGACGTTCGGCACCGACCCGGAGCTGGTGCAGGGCGTCATCGCGGGCGGACAGGAGGCGCTCACCCGCTCGGTCGAGGGCGCCGAGGACGACGCGGAGGCGGGCGCCGCCGCGCTGGTGGCGCTGGAGGTGGGCCCGCTGGACTCGGTGGTGGGAGTCTCGGCCAGCGGGCGCGCTCCTTTCGTGCTGGGCGCGCTGGCGGAGGCGGCCCGGCGGCAGGCGCTGACCGTCGGCCTGTCGTGCAACGAGGACTCGCCGCTGTCGGCCGCCGCCGAGCACCCCATCGAGGTGGTGGTCGGCCCCGAGGTGGTCGCGGGCTCGACCAGGCTCAAGGCGGGGACCGCCCAGAAGCTGGTGCTCAACATGATCTCGACGATCTCGATGGTCCGGCTCGGCCGCACCTACGGGAACGAGATGATCGAGATGTCGGCGATGAACAGCAAGCTGGCCTCGCGCGCGGTGCGCATGGTCAGCGACATCACCGGCGCCGGCGCGGAGGAGGCCGGCCGCGCGCTGGCCGAGGCGGACGGCCAGGCCAAGGTGGCGGTGCTGATGATCAGGCACAAGCTGGACGCGGAGCGCGCCCGCGCGCTGCTGCGTTCCCACGGGGAGCGGCTCAGCGACGCGCTGAGCGGCTGACGGGGATCTCCTCACCACCGGGGACTCGATTCCCGACGTGGGGGCTGTGGACGCGACGGTCGTCGGTCCGGGGACTCGGTTCGGGGGTTGTCGGTTCGGGGGTCTCGACTCGGGGGTTGTCAACTCGGGGGTTGTCGACGTGAGTTTGTTTCGACGTACGGGGAGGCAAGGGATGTCCGACCGGCTGGACGCAATTCTCGCGGAGGCGGTGCCGACGGTGTGCCCGGCGGCCGTCGCGGTGATCGCGGTGGACGGCGCCGTCGTGGCGGCCGCGGCCGCCGGCGAGCTGGTGCGCTACGCCGACGCCGCGTTCACGCTCGCCGGGGACAGGCCGCCCGCCACCCGCGGGTCCGTCTTCGACCTGGCCTCGATCAGCAAGCTGTTCACCACGGCCGCCATCCTGTCGCTGACCGAGGAAGGCGCGCTGAGCCTGGACGAGCCGGTGGCGGCCTGGCTGCCCGGCCCCGACCGGCGGATCACGCTGCGCCGCCTGTTGACGCACACGGCGGGGTTCCAGCCCACCCGCCGCATCGACCTGGAGCTGCCGGACGCCGATGCGGACGCCCGCCTGGCGGCCATGATCGACACGCCGGTGACGGGTCCGATAGGCGGCCCCTACGTGTATTCGGACGTGGGTCTGGTGATGGCGGGCCGGGTGGCGGAAGCGGCCTCCGGCGCCTCCCTGGACGAGCTGGTCCGCACGCGCGTGACCGGGCCGCTGGGCCTGACCGCCACGGGCTACCGCCCGCTCCCCCGCGACCGCGCCGGCGAGCCGCCGGCCGATCCGGCCCGCGTCGCCGCCACCGAGTGGAAGCCCGAACGGCCGGGCCCCGGCTGCGTGCGGGGTGAGGTGCACGACGAGACCTCGTACGCGCTCGGCGGCGTCGCCGGGCACGCCGGGGTCTTCGGGACCGCGGACGACGTGCTGGCGCTCGGCGAGGCGCTCCGGCTGGGCGGCGCGGCGGCGCTGCGCCCGGAGACCGTGGCCGAGATGCTGCGCGACCAGGGCGTGACCGGCGCGCCGTTCCGGCACGGGCTCGGGGTCCGGCTCGGCGACCCGGGCATCGTCGGCCCGCTGCACGACGCGTACGGCCATTCCGGCTTCACCGGCACCTCGCTGGTCGTCTCCCCGTCCCGCCGCGTGACGGCGGTCCTGCTGACGAACGCCGTGCACCCGGTGCGCGGCCGCCCCGGCATCCGCGAGCTCCGCACCGCGGTCGCGACGGAGGCCCTGCGCCTCGCGTCCTGACGACCGACCGCGCCGCACCGGGCCTCATGGCGGGAGGCTCGCGCCCGGCCGGCGCGCACGTCCCGGCGAGCCGTCCCCCGCCGCCACAGCGTCAGGGCGGCTCGGCGCGCACCACCCTGCCGCCCTGACGAGCCACCCGCCGCCGCCACGGCGTCAGGCGGATGGGGCCAGGGCTTCCAGGAGTTCCTCGGCGTGGCGCAGCGCCTCCGCCGGGTCGGCGGTGACGACGTGCGGGTCGAAGTTGAGGTCGTGGAACAGGTCGGTCACGCCCTGTTCGGCGAGCCACGCGACGTCGTCCCTGATCTCCTCCAGGGTGCCCGTCAGCCGCCGCCGCTCACCCGGCTCCGGCCGCACCCGGGTGACGCCCCGGCAGACGAACCGCAGCGCTCCCGGGTCGCGCCCGGCCTCCTCGGCCGCCGACTTCACCAGGGCGATGCGCGCCGCGATGCCCGACAGGTCCTCGCGGCTGGAGCTCACCCACCCGTCGGCCAGCCGCCCGGCCCGGCGCAGCGCCACCTCGGCCGTGCCGCCCAGCAGGATCGGCGGCGGCGCCGGCGACGGTTTCGGGTCGGCGTGCGACGGCGAGATCCGGTAGAACTCGCCCCGGTGCTCCACGACCTCGGCGCCCCACATCATGCGCAGCACCTCGACGAACTCCTCGCCCCGGCGCCCGCGCCGCGCCGGGTCCACCCCGGCGGCCTCGAACTCCTCCGGCACCCAGCCGAGCCCCAGCCCGGCCGTGAGCCTGCCGCGCGAGACGGTCTGCAGGGTGGCGAGCTGCTTGGCCAGCGGCACCGGCTGCAGGAACGCGTTGACGACCGCCACCCCGAGCCGGATCCGCTCGGTGATCCCGGCCAGGTAGGCGAGGGTGATCAGCGGGTCGTGCACGCTGCGGTAGGTCGGCCCCATGGGGTGCCCGACGGGGTAGAGCATGCGCTGGAAGGTCCACAGCTCGTGGTAGCCGAGCCGCTCCGCCCTGGTGGCGACCGCGCGCATGGCCTCTGGTGTGGCCCATGCCCCGGCCTGGGGCACGGCGAATCCGATTCTCGTGGCTCCTCCGCTCCCTACCGGGGAGCCGCCGGCCTCGCCCCGGCCGGGCCGGGCGGCGCGACGGGCCCCCGCGCTCACAGGTGATCACAGGGAATCTATCAGGGAGGCCCGGCCCTCCCCCTCGCCGGACCTGATCGTTCTACGCTGTACGCGTGGTTCTTGAGGCGGAGCTGGCCGGCGTCGCCGGCACGTACGGGGGCAGCGGCGATCCGGTGCGCCACCAGACGCGTTCCGACTCGGTCGTGGTGCGCCGCGGCGAGGTGGTGGTGAAGGCGCACTCCGTGCGCGACGACGTGCCCGGCCTGCGCGCGCGCTTACGCGCCTGCGCGTCCCCGGAGCTGGCCGGGGTGATGCTGGCGCCGCTGGTGCCCGAGGTGCTGATGGTGGCGGGCCGGGCCGTGACGGTCTGGCCGGCGGGCCGCCCGATCGGGCGGGACGAGACGGAGACGGCTCCCTGGGAGGAGGGCGCGCGCCTGCTGGCCCGGCTGCACGCGGCGCCTCTCACGTCGCTGCCGGCGCTGCCCGAGGCCGGCGGTCCCGGCAGGGCGGCCGGGGCGGTGCGCCGGCTGGAGGGCGACGGGCCGGTGGAGCGGCTGATCCGGCGGACGTTCCAGGAGCTGCCCGAGCCGGAGGCGGGGCCCGCGCTGCTCACCCACGGCGACTGGCATCTGGGGCAGCTCGTGCTGCGAGACCGGTGGCTGCTCATCGACCCCGACGATCTCGGGGTGGGCGACCCGGCGTGGGACCTGGCCAGGCCGGCGGCCTGGTACGCGGCGGGCCTGCTCGATCCGGAGGTCTGGGACCGCTTCCTGGGCGCCTATCTGGCGGCGGGCGGTCCGGCGCTGGGCGACGGCGACCCGTGGCGCCGCCTCGACCTGCCCGCCAGGGCGGTCACCGCCCAGCTCGCCGCCGTCGCGCTGGGCCATGCCCGCCGGGAGCGCCGGGAACTGGACGAGGCGGAGCAGTCGTTGATCGAGGCGTGCGGCAGGATCGTCCGAGCGTGACGGGGCCGCGCGCGGTAGGTTTCAGCCAGGACCACGAGGCCAAGGAGTGCGTGTAGATGCAATGCCCTAAGTGCCGCGGCAACATGCGGACGTACGAGCGTAACGGTGTTCACATCGAGCAGTGCGACCAGTGCCGGGGGATCTTCCTCGACTACGGCGAGCTCGAGACCCTGAGCCGCATGGAGGCGGCCTACCACGCCGCTCCCCCGCCGCCGGCGCCCGGTCCGGCCTGGGGCGCTCCTCACCACCCCGGCGGCCACTACGGGCACAAGCGCCACCAGCGCGGCTGGGTGGGCATGCTCTTCTCCAGCTGACCAGCGGGCAGGGGGTCCACCGGCCCCCTGCCGTCTCCTCCTCAGGCCGGGAAGTCGTCCGGGTCGACCTTCGAGGTCGGGGCGTTGCCGCCGGTGATCGCGTGCAGCGTGATCCGCCAGTCGTGCCAGAGGATCTGGGTGGCGGTGTAGGTGGTCTTGAACTTCACCGGCTTCTGGAAGCGCTCGAAGCTGCACTCCCGGGTGAACGCGCCGCTCTTGCCGTCCCAGTCGACGCCGTGCGTGAAGTAGATCCGGTAGGTGCCGTCGCTCACGCCACTGATCTTGAACTTGCCCTTCTTGCGCACGTACACGCTGTAGACCTTGGACTTGCCGCGCACCAGGCTGACCACCGCGTCGCGGGTGCCGCCGTTGTGGATCTGCAGCGAGCTGCGGCCGCCGCCCGAGCCCTGGCGCAGCCACTGGCCGTTGCGCAGCCGCCGGCTCTGCTTGTTCGCCGCCTTCACCGACACGATGTCGGCCTGGTAGTCGCCGGCGTCCTCCAGCGCCTCGCCGGCCCGGTCGAGCGCGGCGAGAGAGTCGTCCAGATCGGTGAAGACGGCGCCGGGGGTGCACAGGTTCCCGGTGCCCACCCTGGTCGCCGACGTGCCGAGCCGGAGCGCCACCTCGCGCAGGCTCTCGACGTACGCCTGGTGCTGGGGCTGGATCTCGGGGGGCGGGCTGAGCGCGGCCAGCTCGTCGACGGCGCCCTGCAGGGTCTCCTGGGCCTTCACCACGCGCTGGTCGAGCGCCTTCAGCGAGCGCGCGCCCGCCAGGGACTTGATCGCCTTGCTCATGTCGTCGTGACGGCCGCCGAGCTCGCTCTTGTACGCTTCGGCGGTCAGTGCCGTGGGCGCGGGCGTCGCCGGAGTGGCCGGGTCCGCGCTGGGTGCCGCGCCGTCGCCCGCGACCCCGCTCGCGCGGGGTTCTCCACCGGTGATGGGGGGAGCCGAGCTGCAGGCGGTTCCGACCGTGAGCGCCGCCAGGGCGAGCAGACAGGGGAAGATCCGAGGGGCAGACACCTGCCACACTATCGCCCGCTTTATCCCCCCACGTCAATCTACGTCCCGGCCACTCCTCGCCGCCGGCTCCGGTGCGCCGCCACGTTGACCCGGTTGGCACAGGCGAGAGAACAGAACCGCCTGCGCCCGTTGCGCGAGGTGTCGACGTAGACGGTCCGGCAGCCCTCGCGGTCGCAGCGGCCGAGCCTGCTCCCGTCGGAGAAGCAGATCGCCATGGCCAGGCCGCCCGCGGTGGTCTCCTTGGCCCTGGCCGCGATGTCTCCGTCGAGGGAGGAGAAGTGCAGGTGGGGCTCCTTGCCGTCGTGCGCGCTCACGAACGGTTTGACCGCGGTGATCTCCAGCAGGTCGTTGACCAGGGCGATCTGCTTGGCGACCGCGGGCTCGCCGAAGACCGGGTCGAGCCGGCGGGCCCACTCCCGCAGCTCCGCGGCCTGGCCCGGGGTCATCGCGGTGCGCAGCATCTCGTGCTCGGCCAGCAGCGCGGCGAGCGGCCCCGGACGGAAGTCGGTGGCGTTGACCAGGGCCGCCGAGAGAGCCGCGCCGTTGCCTCCGTAAGTATTGAAATGCATAAGGCCATTACATCAGGGTGGGCGCATGAGTTCCCGACATCTTCACGACCCGTTCGCGATGACCGTCGTCTCCACGCACGCCACCTCCGACGGCGTGGTGTCCTACCTCCGGTGCGCCTGCGGCGCCTGGGAGGTGCGCGGCTCCGCCCTGGTGGGCACGGCGAGGAGCCGCGGGCCGCACCCGTCGACTCCGGGAGCGCACTCCGCCTAGAGTCTCCTCCAAACCCCTAGGAGGTCAGGCAATGTCCAGCATCCCCGCCCTGCTCCGCGACCGGATCGCGGCCACCCCCGATGCCGAGGCGTACCGGACGCCATCAGGTGACGGCTGGACGTCGTTGTCCTGGCGCGCCACCGGTGAGCGGGTGCGCGAGCTGGCACTGGGCCTGGCCGGGCTCGGGGCGGGCCCGGACCGCCGGGTCTCGATCCTGTGCTCGACCCGCCTGGAATGGGTCCTGTGCGACCTGGCGGTGCTGTCCACCGGGGCCGCGACGACCACGATCTACCCGTCCAACACCGCCGCCGAGTGCGCGTTCGTCATCAACGACTCCGGCACCACGATCGTCATCGCGGAGAACGACGACCAGGTGGCCAAGCTGCGCTCGGTGCAGAAGGAGCTGCCGGACGTCACGCACGTGATCGTGATCGACGGCACGGCGAGCGACGACGGCTGGGTGATCCGGCTCGACGACGTGCCGGGCAAGGCCTCCGCCGACGCCGACTACGACGCGCTGGTCGACGCCATCGGCCAGGACGACCTGGCGACGCTCATCTACACCTCCGGCACCACGGGCCGGCCGAAGGGCGTCGAGCTCACGCACGACAACTGGCTGTACGCGGCGAGCGCGGTCCGCGAGATCGACCTGATCGCCCCCACCGACCTCCACTTCCTCTGGCTGCCGCTGTCGCACTCGTTCGGCAAGCTGCTGGAGGTCGTGATGATCGACATCGGCGTGCCGACCGCGATCGACGGGCGGCTCGACCGCATCGCCGACAACCTCGGCGAGCTGCGGCCGTCGTTCATGGCCGCGGCCCCGCGCATCTTCGAGAAGATCCACAACACGGTGGCGGCCACCCAGCAGCGCGAGGGCGGCGCCAAGCTGAAGATCTTCAACTGGGCGCGCAAGACCGGCGTGCGGGTGGTCCGCGCGCGCCGGCGTGGCGCCTCCATCCCGGTGACGACCAAGATCGAGTACGCGATCGCCGACCGGCTGGTGTTCAGCAAGCTCCGCGCCCGCTTCGGCGGTCAGATCCGCTACTTCATCTCCGGGGCCGCGCCGCTGTCCCAGGACATCGCCGAGTTCTTCGACGCGGCCGGGCTGACGATCCTGGAGGGCTACGGGCTCACCGAGTCCTCGGCGGGCAGCTTCCTCAACCGCCCGGACAGCGTGCGGTTCGGCTCGGTGGGCCTGCCGCTGCCCGGCACGCAGGTGCGGATCGCCGAGGACGGCGAGATCCTCATCGGCGGGCGCGGCATCATGCGCGGCTACCACGGCCTGCCGGAGGAGACGGCCGAGGCGCTGCGGGACGGCTGGCTGCACACCGGCGACATCGGCGAGCTCGACGACGAGGGCCGCCTGGTCATCACCGACCGCAAGAAGGAGCTGATCAAGACCTCCGGCGGCAAGTACGTCGCCCCGACCCACCTGGAGGGCCGGATCAAGGCCGCCTGTCCGTTCCTGTCCCACGTGTTCGTGCACGGCGACCGCCGCAACTACTGCTCGGCGCTGGTGACGCTCGACATGGACGTGGCCAGGCCCTGGGCCGAGGCCGAGGGCCTGCCGGTGGACCCGGAGAAGCTGCGCGAGCACCCGCGGATGCGCGAGGAGGTCCAGAAGGCGATCGACCAGGTGAACGCCGACCAGGCCAGCTACGCCACGATCAAGAAGTTCGCGATCCTGTCGCAGGACTTCACGGTCGAGACCGGCGAGCTGACGCCCAGCCTGAAGGTCAAGCGCAAGGCCGTCGAAGAGCGCTACGGCGAGACCCTCGACTCCTTCTACGACGCGTAGGCACCGCCGCGGCCGCTTTCGACAGCCCCGTCAGGGGCGCTTGAAGGCGGCCAGCAGGCGGTCGGCGGCGAGCGCCGGGGTGAGCGTCCCGGCGAGCACCTCGCGCTCGACGCCGGCGCGGATCTCCGACACCCGCGGGTCGTCGCGCAGCTCGGCCAGCAGCCGGTCGCGCACCATCGACCAGGTCCAGCCCACCTGCTGGCGGCGGCGCTTGGCCGCCAGGTCCAGCCCCTCCTGGTGGGCCAGGACCTGCCGCCACAGCTCCTCCAGCCCGTCGCCGGTGAGCCCGCTGCAGGTCAGCACGGGCGGCGGCGTGGTGTCGGAGCGGAGCATGCGCAGCGCCCCGGCCAGCTCCCGCGCGGCCTTGCGCGCCGCCATCGCGTGCTCGCCGTCGGCCTTGTTCACCGCGATGACGTCCGCCAGCTCCAGCACGCCCTTCTTGATGCCCTGCAGCTGGTCCCCGGTACGGGCGAGCGTGAGCAGCAGGAACGTGTCGACCATGTCGGCGACCGCGGTCTCCGACTGCCCGACGCCGACGGTCTCCACCAGCACCACGTCGAACCCGGCCGCCTCCACCACGACCATCGCCTCCCGGGTGGCCTTGGCCACGCCGCCGAGCGTGCCGGACGTGGGCGAGGGCCTGATGAACGCGGCCGGGTCGACGGACAGCCGCGACATCCGGGTCTTGTCGCCCAGGATGCTGCCGCCGGTCCTGGTGGAGGACGGGTCCACGGCCAGCACCGCCACCTGGTGGCCCTGCCCCGTCAGCATCGTGCCGAGCCCGTCGATGAACGTCGACTTGCCCACCCCGGGCACTCCGGAGATCCCCACCCGCCGCGCGTCGCCGGTCAGCGGGGTCAGCTCGACGAGGAGTTCCTGCGCCATCGCCATGTGGTCGGGCCTGGTGGACTCCACGAGCGTGATGGCGCGGGCGACCCAGGCCCGCGCCCCCGCCTTGACGCCCCGTACGTAGTCCTCCAGCGAGCGCACGCCCCATCCCTTCCTTCGCGAGTCCGGCCGCGCCTGTGCGACGGCCATCCCGTCCCCCCTCCCCCGCCACGAGGACGACACCCTCGCGGAACTCCGGCCGGCGCGAGGAAGAGGGGGCCGCCCCGGCGCCGGGGCGGCTCACCCGTGCGGGAGTCCTACGACCGCCCGCGCAGGTCCTCCAGCAGCTCCAGGGCGGCGGTGGCGATCACCGTGCCGGGCGGGAAGATCGCGGCGGCCCCGGCGGCGCGCAGCTCGGCGAAGTCGTCCGGCGGGATGACGCCGCCCGCCACGATCATGATGTCCCCGGCGCCGAGGTCGGCCAGCGCCTTCTTCAGCGCGGGCACCAGGGTGAGATGACCGGCGGCGAGCGTGGAGACGCCGACGATGTGCACGTCGGCCTCGACCGCCTGCCTGGCCACCTCCTCCGGCGTCTGGAACAGCGGGCCGACGTCGACGTCGAAGCCCAGGTCGGCGAAGGCGGTGGCGATCACCTTCTGGCCGCGGTCATGCCCGTCCTGACCCATCTTGGCCACCAGGATGCGCGGCCTGCGGCCCTCGGCGCGCTCGAACGCGGCGCACGCCTCGCGGGCGCGCTCGATGTCGGCGGCCGGGCCGGCCTCGTCGCGGTACACACCGGAAATGGTACGGACCTGCTCGGCGTGCCTGCCGAACACCTGCTCCAGGGCCGCGGAGATCTCGCCCACGGTGGCCTTGGCGCGGGCGGCGTCCACGGAGAGCTTGAGCAGGTTGGCGTCGAGCCCCGGAGCCGGGTTGGCGGCGGCGTGGGTGAGCGCGTCCAGCGCCCGCCGGACCGCGTCCTCGTCCCGCTCGGCGCGCAGCCTGCGCAGCTTCTCCAGCTGCTGGGCGCGGACCGAGCTGTTGTCGACCTTGAGCACCTCGATCGGCTCGTCCGCCTCGGGCCGGTAGGTGTTCACGCCGATCACCGGCTGGCGGCCGGAGTCGATGCGGGCCTGGGTGCGGGCCGCGGCCTCCTCGATGCGGAGCTTGGGCAGCCCCGCCTCGATGGCCTTGGCCATGCCGCCGGCGGCCTCCACCTCCTGGATGTGCTCCCAGGCCCGCTCGGCCAGGTCGTGGGTGAGCCGCTCGACGTAGTAGGAGCCGCCCCACGGGTCGATCACCTGCGTGGTGCCCGACTCCTGCTGGAGCAGGATCTGGGTGTTGCGGGCGATCCTGGCGGAGAAGTCGGTGGGCAGCGCGAGCGCCTCGTCCAGGGCGTTGGTGTGCAGCGACTGGGTGTGGCCCTGGGTGGCGGCCATGGCCTCGACGCAGGTGCGCGCGACGTTGTTGAATACGTCCTGCGCGGTCAGCGACCAGCCCGAGGTCTGCGAGTGCGTGCGCAGGCTGAGCGACTTCGGGTTCTTCGCCCCGAACCCGTCGACCAGCTTGGCCCACAGCAGCCTGGCGGCCCGGAGCTTGGCGACCTCCATGAAGAAGTTCATGCCGATGCACCAGAAGAACGACAGCCGCGGCGCGAACCGGTCCACGTCCATCCCGGCGGCGACCCCGGCCCGCAGGTACTCGACCCCGTCGGCCAGGGTGTAGGCGAGCTCCAGGTCGCAGGTGGCCCCGGCCTCCTGGATGTGGTAGCCGGAGATGCTGATGGAGTTGAACTTCGGCATCTTCTCGCTGGTGTACGCGAAGATGTCGGAGATGATCCGCATGGACGGCGCAGGCGGATAGATGTAGGTGTTCCGTACCATGAACTCCTTGAGGATGTCGTTCTGGATGGTGCCGGCCAGCTGCTCCGGCTCCACCCCCTGCTCCTCGGCCGCCACGATGTAGAGCGCCAGGATCGGCAGCACGGCGCCGTTCATGGTCATGGACACCGACATGCGGTCCAGCGGGATGCCGTCGAAGAGCTGGCGCATGTCGTAGATCGAGTCGATCGCCACCCCGGCCATGCCGACGTCGCCGGCCACGCGCGGGTGGTCGGAGTCGTAGCCCCGGTGGGTGGCCAGGTCGAAGGCCACCGACAGGCCCTTCTGCCCGGCGGCCAGGTTGCGGCGGTAGAAGGCGTTGGAGTCCTCGGCCGTGGAGAAGCCCGCGTACTGGCGGATGGTCCACGGCTGGTTGACGTACATGGTCGGGTACGGGCCGCGCAGGTAGGGCGCGGCGCCGGGGTAGGTGCCCAGGAAGTCGAGCCCTTCCAAATCGCGGCCCGTGTAGAGCGGCTTGACCGCGATCCCTTCCGGCGTCTCCCAGGCGGGCGCGTCCGGCCCCGGGCCGTCGCTCCCTGACGGGCGGGCCGTGAGCGGGACGGTCGAGAAGTCGGGGATCACCGGGTCACCTCCAGGTCGCGGAAGGTCGTGCGCAGGACGTCCAGCGCGTCGCAGCCGGCGTGGACGCGGCCGTCGACGCCGGCGTAGTCGCCCTTGCCCGCCAGCCAGACCGTGCGCGCGCCGGCCCGTTTGAGCGCGGCGGCGACCGCCTCGGCGTGCTGGCCGTAGAGCTTGTCGCTGGAGCACAGGCAGGCGACGGTGGCGCCGCTGACGGCGAAGGCGGTGGCGATCTGCTCGGGGTCGGCGCCGGGGCCCGCGGTCTCGGTGGCCAGGCCGCCGGCCCGGAAGAGGTTGGCGGCGAACGCGGCCCTCGGGGTGTGCACGGCGACCGGCCCGATCGTGGCCAGGAACACCTTGGGCCGCTCGGCCTGCGCGTCGGCCAGGTCACGCAGCTCCTCGAACTCCTGCGCGTACCGGAACGTCGGCAGCCCGGCGGCGAGGGCGGCGGGCGAGTGTGAGGCCAGGAACGGACCGCCGCCGGCTCCGTTGAGCGGCTTCTCGTCCAGGTCGGGGAACTCGCTGACGCCGGTGATCGGGAGGCGGCGGTGCGCGAGGTCGGCGGCGCGGCGCTCCCGGGTGGCGGCGACGCGGCCGGCCACCAGCTCGGCGCCGGCCTCGATGCCGCCGGCCGCCTCGATCTCCTGGAACCAGGCCCAGGCCCGCTCCGCCAGCTCCTCGGTGCGGCGCTCGACGTACCAGGACCCGCCCGACGGGTCGACGACCCGTCCGACGCCGGCCTCCTCCAGCAGCAGCGACTGCGTGTTGCGGGCGATGCGGCGGGAGAACGCGTCCGGCCGCCGGACCACCGCGTCGAACGGCTGCACCGTCACCGCGTCGGCGCCGCCGACGCCGGCGGCGAAGCAGGCGACGGTGGTGCGGAGCATGTTCACCCACGGGTCACGGGCGGTCATCATGGCCGAGCTGGTCACCGCGTGCTGGCGCTGCGGCCCGGAGGCGCCGGTCACCTCGGTCACCCGGTCCCACAGCCGCCTGGCCGCCCGCAGCTTGGCGATGGTGGCGAACTGGTCGTCGGTGGCGGCGTAGCGGAATTCGAGCTGGTCGCACGCCTGCTGGACGGTGAGGCCGGCGGCGGTGAGCGCGCGCAGCCCGGCCACCGCCAGCGCGAGCGAGCAGCCGAGCTCCTCGGCGTCGCCGCCGCCCGCGTCGTGGTACGGGGTCGCGTCCACCATCACGGCCCGCAGCCCGGGGCGCCCGGCGGCGCACGCGGCGGCCAGCGCGGGAGCGTCCGGGCTGAGCGGCGAGGCGCCCAGGTTGCCCCGGAGCGGGGTGTCACCGGCCAGCGCGAGCAGGGCCTCGGCGGCCTCGCCCGTCAGCTCGCCCGCTTCCAGGACGACCGGCGCCAGGTCGAGCAGGACGCCCTTCAGCACGCGGGGCAGCTCGGACACCGGGATCGCGCCGTCGCCGACGACGAGCCAGAGCGAGGTCACCCCGTTCTCCAGGTCGGCCATCACCGCCTCGGGGTCGGGCAGCGCGTGCCGCTGCCTGACGTCCCAGCCTCCTCCGGGCCGCGCACCCCGGTCGAACGGGGCCGAGGCGGGCAGATCGGCGGCGTCGTAGAGCGGCGCGACGGCCAGCCCGTCATAGGTCGAATGGGACAGCGCCTCTTCGGGCGTCTCCGCGTCGACGCCGGACTTGCGCAGCACCGCTGTGGCCAACGCCCGCCAGTCGTCGCGCGAGGTGGAAGGAAACCCCGCAGCCAGTTCCATGGTCGGATAGTACGCATACCCCGATTTACGAGGTAACACGGGTGGCGGAGTTTTACGTCACAGGAGCTTCCCAGGTGAGCCGCCAGGTGACGGGACCGACGACGCCGTCGTCCTCGATCCCCTGCTGGCGCTGGAACGTCCGGCACACCTCGCGCGAGGCCGGCCCGTACGCGCCGTCGACGTCGAGTTCGAAGCCCCGCTCTGCCATCCTGGCCTGCCACGTGCGCACGTCGTCACCCCGCGTCACCGGCGGATAGGTGAGCAGGCGGCCGGGGAACGGCGGCGCGCCGGGCGGCTCGGGCTCGCCTGGACCGTCGCCCTGCCCGGGCCGGGGCGCGCCCCTGCGCACCCACCCGTAGAGCGGCTCGCCGGGGCAGTCGGTGGCGTAGCCGTCACGGTGCCCCTTGATCTCCCTGCCGGCGCGGCCGTTCTGCCGGGCGTGCTCGATCGCGTCCAGGATCGCGTGCAGCATCCCGTCGGGTGGTTGCACCAGCCCTGAGTTGCCCACCAGGCCGAGCACCGCGTAGTGGCCCTGGTTCAGCCCCGCGCCGTTGGCGGCGGGCAGGCGGTTCAGGCCGCGGCCTTCGAACACCCGCCGATGCGAACAGGCCACGAACGAGTAGCCAATGTCCATCCACCCGTTCCCATCCATGTGGGAGTTCTGGATCGACCGGACCAGCGCGGCGCAGCGGTCATGCTCGTCCACGGTCCGGGGATCGACCCGGCCGCCCGTGTAGTGGACCTTCACGCCCCTGGTGGAGTCCAGCCGCGTGTAGCTCCCCCGCGGCGATCGGGCGCCCCACGCCGTCCTACTGATCAGATCGATGGCCATGCCTGCACTCCCGTTTTGCATCAGCTTGAGCACCGAGCGTAGGGCGTGACCTCCGAACAGGTGAGATCTTTCGCCTGAATTTACCTATGGGCGGATTACCCGCGCTTCCGTCACGATCGCCGTGATCAGGTCATGTGGGGTCACGTCGAAGGCCGGATTGATCGCGTCGGTGCCTTCGGGGGCTACCCGGGCGCCGCGGAACGCCACGATCTCGTCCGCCCCCCGGTCCTCGATCTCGATGTGCTCGCCCGACGGGGTGGCCGCGTCGATCGTGCTCTCCGGGGCGACGACAATGAACGGCACCCCGGCCCGCGCCGCGCCGAGGGCCAGCGCGTACGAGCCGATCTTGTTGGCGGTGTCGCCGTTGGCGGCGATCCGGTCGGCGCCGATGAGCACCGCGTCGACGCCTCCCCTGGCCAGCAGGTAGGGCCCCGCGCCGTCGGTGACCAGGCGGTGCGGCGCGCCCATCCTGCCCAGCTCCCAGGCGGTGAGCCGGGCGCCCTGCAGCAGGGGACGGGTCTCCAGGGCGAGCACCTCGGCGAGCCGGCCGCGCTCGTGCAGCGTCTGCGCGACGCCGAGCGCGGTGCCCCGCTCGACGCAGGCCAGGCCGCCGGTGTTGCACACGGTCATGATGCGCAGCCGGTCGCCCTGGAGCAGGTCGCCCTGGAGCAGGTCGGCGCCGCGCTCGCCCATGGCGTGACAGGCCGCGATGTCGTCGTCCCTGACCTGCAGCGCCGTCTCCAGCACCGCCTCGGGGCCCTCCTCGATGCGGGCGGCGGCCCGGTCGACGCCCCAGGCCAGGTTGACGGCGGTGGGCCGGGCGGCGCGCAGGCGGGCGACGGCCTCCCGGTCGCCGCGGGCCAGCGCCACGCCGAGCGCGCCGGCCACGCCGAGCGCGGGGGCGCCCCGCACCGCGAGCCTGCGGATCGCGCCGATCAGCTCGTCCACGGTGTGGACGCGCAGGGTCACGCAGGCGTCGGGCAGCCTGGTCTGGTCGATGAGCTCGATGGCGCCGTCGACCCAGTCGATGGTCCTCACGCGTCGAACGCTAGCGCAGCCCCGGCGCCGGACCGGATCCGACGAAGATCCACTCGGTCTCCGCGTTCTGCTTGTGGGCCGATCTGCCGGTGCGTATCTTGATCGATACCTCGTCGGCACCGGCGCCGTGGGATCTTCGCGCCCCTCCGGGCGCCGGCCGGTGTCGCCCGACGGATCTTCCCCTGCTTGTTCACCCACGCCGCGCCTTCATGCGGCGTTCTTTGGTACAGAAGGGAAAAGATGGACAGGATATTACGCACGGGGCAGCGCGCCGTGTGCGCGGTGACCGCCGCGAGCGCCCTGCTCGTCGCCGGAGCGGGCGGCGCCGCCGCCACCGCCGCCGCCACCACCGCCACCGCCACCGCCACCGCGGCCACCATCACGGTCAAGCCCTCGGCCGACACCACGTACACGCAGGTGGTCCAGGACGGGGACACCAGCGCCAAGACCACCCTGGCGACCTGCCCGGCCCTGTGCGACCAGAACCCCGCGGGCGAGCGCATGGCCGTCGTCGGCTTCACCGTCGCGGGACTTCCCGCCGGCGCGACGAACATCAAGGCGCGGCTGGAACTGTACGCCTGGACGGCCTCGGCCAGCACCACGACCACCGCCTACCGGGCGAGCGGCGGCGCGGGCGGCTCCGGAACCTGGGCGAGCAGGCCCACCCTCGGCGCGGCGCTCGACTCCGACACCGCGGTGACCCAGGGCCACAACGCCTGGGACGTGTCCTCCGCGGTGACGGGCAACGGCGCGGTGGCCTTCGCCGTCCGCCAGTCGACCCGCAACACGAGGGTCTACTGGGCCTCCAGCGAGAACGCCACCGCCACCGCGCGGCCGCGGCTGGTGATCTCCTACACCGCGCCCACGGCGAGCCCGTCCCCCAGCGCCTCGCCCAGTCCTTCCCCCAGCCCGTCCCCCGGCTGGCGGCTCGTGTGGTCCGACGAGTTCGACGGCACCGCGCTGAACACGACCAAGTGGAACGCCCGCGACTCCTACGTGGACTACGACCGCGCCTGCATCACCAGCCGCGCCAAGAACGTCTTCGTCAAGGACGGCGCGCTGACCATCCGGGCGCACAAGGAGAACTACACGTGCGGGGGCTCGACCCGGTCCTACACGACCGGCTACCTCGACACCAGGACCAAGGCGTCGTTCACCTACGGCCGCTTCGAGGCCCGGATCAAGTCGCCCAACGGGCCAGCGAACTCGCGGGGCCTGTGGCCCGCCTTCTGGATGCGGCCCGACGACGGCGGCAACGGCGAGATCGACGTCACCGAGCTCCCGGGAGGCTCCGCCTACTACAAGGCGGCGACGGCGGCCATCTTCCGCGACTACAAGCCGACCAAGAACGACTTCCGCTACAGCTTCCCCTCCGGTCACCCCGGTGACGGCTTCCACACCTACACCACCGAATGGGAACCGGGCGTGATCCGCTGGTACGTCGACGGCCGGGAGATCTGGCGCCGCGACGGTGACACCACGTCGTGGCTGGAGGAGACCTTCGGCGCGGACGCCACCTACAAGCGCAAGTTCCACCTGCGGCTGAACTTCCAGATCGGCGGCTGGCTGGGCGATCCCGACGCCACGACCACCCTGCCGGCCGACTTCGTCGTCGACCACGTGCGGGTCTGGCAGCGCTGAGCGGGCGGCCCGGCTAAAGTCTTCGACACGCACCTCCGGGGATGTGATCATAGACCTCATGTCTGTCATCAGGGAGGTGCCGTTCCCCAGTCAGGAAGACGCCGAGCTTCCCATGAACGTCTGGCTCGACGACTCCGACTCCGCCGTCGACGTGATCGACGCGCTGGCCCTGTCGCCGTTCGCGACGGGGCACCAGCCGTGGTCGCGGGTGGCCAACCTGGAGCGGGTCCGCGCCGACGCGCCGCTGCGGCCCGCCGAGGGCCGCGTGGTGCGCACCGCCGTGGTCGAGGACGGCATGGAGTCCCGCCTGATCATCGGCGACGGCTGGACGTTGCGGGTGGTCAGGCACCGCAACCGCTCGGCCACGCTGAGCGTGAGCGCGACCAGCGAGGAGCTGGCCCGCTCGGTGCTCAAGGAGAGCGTGGCCGGCGCGGAGGAGGCCGCGCCCGAGACCGACCACGTGGAGATGGGGTTCTGGTGGCGTGGCACCCACGGCGGCAACCGGTCGGAGAAGCCGATCACCGCCCAGCCGTGGGACCAGATCAGCGGCAACTACGCCGAGCGGGTGCGCGGCCCGCTCGGCGACCTGATGCGGGTCACGCCCGGCGACGTCAACGGCCGTCTCCTGCTGCTGCATGGCCCTCCGGGCACCGGCAAGACGACGCTGCTGCGCACGCTGGCCAAGCAGTGGCAGGACTGGTGTCAGGTCGACTGCGTGCTCGACCCCGAGCGGCTGTTCGACGAGCCCGGCTACCTGATGGAGGTGGCCGTCGGCTACGACAACGACGAGGACGACAAGCAGCGCTGGCGGCTGCTCGTGCTGGAGGACTGCGACGAGCTGATCGGCGCGGCGGCCAAGACGCAGGCGGGGCAGGGCCTGTCGCGGCTGCTCAACCTGACCGACGGCCTGCTCGGCCAGGGCCGTGACGTGCTGGTGGCGATCACCACCAACGAGGACCTGACCCGGCTGCACCCCGCCGTGGTGCGTCCCGGCCGCTGCCTGGCGCAGCTGGAGGTCGGCCCGCTGTCGCGGCAGGAGGCGGTCGCGTGGCTGGGCTCCTCCGACGGCGTCGGCCCGTCCGGCGCGACCCTCGCCGAGCTGTACGCGCTGCGCTCGGGCCGCGTCTTCACCGCCGCCCCCTCCGACGAGAGCACGGGCCTGTATCTCTGATCCTCACACCGGGGTCTCCACGAGGGCCCGGGCGGCGATCCTGGCCGCGAGGACGTGCTTGCACGGGCCCCGGGAGCCGCGGTGGTCGAACCACCACGGGCAGGTGCACGACCCGGCCTCGACCCGCACCTGGCGCAGGCCGCCTGACGTGGTGACCTCCGCCAGGTCGCCGTCCAGCCGGACGGCCCCCGACTCCACCAGGGCGCGGGCCGCGGTCAGGCGCGGGTTGAGCTGCGCCACCTGGTCGCGGTCGTACGGGAGCTCGCGGTGGAAGTGGGACGCCTCGTGCAGGTCGTACCCGACCCGGCCGGCGGTGCCGAGCTGGGTGAGCGCGGCACGCACCCGGGCGGGCGTCAGGCCGGAGCGGTCGGCGAGCAGCCCGACCTCCACGGCGGGCTCGAAGTTCAGCAGCACGCCGATCAGGTCGGCGTCGGCGGCGGCCTCATCGGTGGCGAGGTCCTCCAGCACCTGGCCCTCGCCGGAGAAGCCGCGCCACGGCTCCGGGGAGACCGCCAGCGTGTAGCGCATCCCGGGCAGCTCCAGCTCCCAGGCGGCGGCCTGGCCGTCGCCCGCCGGGCCGTACACGCGCAGCGCCTTGGCGAACCTGAGCAGCGGCATGAGCGTGGCGATCCGCCCGGGCCCGGACAGGCAGACGGCGCCGCGGCCGGGACCGGCGGCCAGGCGCAGCTCCCGCCCGGCGGGCACGGCCCAGACGGTGCCGCGGGCGCCGCGGGGCAGCGAGCGCAGGAAGCGCACCGCCTGCGGGCCGTTCAGCTCGGCCCGCAGGTCGAACCCTGCGGCGATCACCTGAACCTCGGCGAAGCCGCGCAGCCAGCGGGTGGGCAGCGGCACCTTCTTCTCCACCACGGCCCCGTCGAGCGTGGTGACGGTCAGCTCGTCGGGGCCGACGCCCAGGTGGAGCGGGTCACGGCCGCCGACCCGGCGCAGCGACTCACGCAGCGGGCCGTTGACGTCGACGTTGGTGGTGCCGCGGTCGAGCACCTCGCCGTCGAGCGCGGTCACGTCGAGCCGGGCGTAGACGCCGCCGCAGGCGGAGAACGACTCGAACCTGAGCCGGTCGCCGTCGCACGTCACCACCGGGTCGCGGGTCCAGCCGGGGCGCGGCTGGTGGTAGCGGGCCATCGCCACGTCGGCGACCGCCAGCAGGCCCGCCGCGGCCGGGGCGGCCTGGGTGAGCAGGCCGCTGAAGAATCTGGGGTGCGTGTGGGGCCCGGACAGCGCCGTGCCGCCAGAGGTGGACAGGCCGAGCCGGCCGTCGGCGAGGGCGGAGGGCCCGGCATAGGCGTACGCCTGCACTGCTTGAGTCATGGCCCGGACGATAGAGATCGCCACCGACAATCGGGCAGTACGTAAAACATCCGATGCGTGACCTGCGGCGCGGCTCCACAATGGGGCCGGTGCTCACCGTCGACCGGGCCCGCGTCGCCCTCACCCGCTTCACCGTGCCCCCGATCGCCGGTGACGGCTGGACCAGTGACGAGCACCCGATCGGCTTCCCCGCGACGCAGCTGGTGCCGTCGTGGACCGCGCGCACCCCGCCGGGCTCCTGGATCGAGGTCGAGCTGCAGGCCGTCACCGCCGAGGGTCGCCGCACCCGGTGGTACGTGATGGGCCGCTGGTCGGAGCGGGGCGGGCCGCGCACGTCGGTCGCCGGTCAGGGTGACGAGGACGGCGACGTGGCGGTCGACACGTTCGTGGCCCGGCGGCCCCTGTCGGCCTACCGGGTGCGGGTGCGGGCGTGCGGGACGGGCGCCCGCGTCGACGGGCTCGCGGTGATGGCGTCGGCGCTGCCCGCGCGCCCGCCGGCGGGCTCGCCGCCGTCCGGCGCCGGGCCGGTGCGGCTGGAGGTGCCCGAACACTGGCAGCACGCGCACGCAGGCCACCATCCCGAGTACGACGGCGGCGGCGCCAACTGGTGCGGCCCGGCGGCGACGGCCATGGTGCTGGCCTACTGGGGCCGCGGGCCGGACGACCTGGACCGCGCGGGCTGCCCGCAGCCGGCCGTCGACCACGCCGCGCGCGGCACCTACGACAGCGGCTACCTGGGCACCGGCAACTGGCCGTTCAACGTCGCCTACGCGGGCTCGTACGGGCTGCGCGGGTTCGTGACCCGGTTGAGGTCGGCGGCCGAGCTGGAGCGGTTCGCCCGGGCCGGGATCCCGGTCGTGGTGTCGCTGTCGTTCAAGGAGCCGGAGCTGCCCGGAGCCGGCTACTCCACGAGCGGGAACCTCATCGTGGTGACCGGCTTCACCGCCGGGGGCGACGTGCGGGTCAACGACCCCGCCGTGCCCGACGGCCGGGTGCGCCGGGTGTATCCGCGCGCGGCGTTCGAGCACGTGTGGCTGCGGCGCTCCGGGAGCGGCGGCATCGCGTACGTCCTGCATCCCCCTGAGATGTCCCTGCCCGAGTCTGATGGCAATTGGTGAGAGATGAGTATCCGAGCGATTGAGGTGGCCCGCGCGGACGGCGGGCCTCAGTGGGTCGAGGCCGTGTCCACGCCCGCGGGCGTCGAGGTGTGGTGGGACGAGCCGCGCCCGCACGAGGGCGGCAGGCGGTGCGTGGTGCGGCGGCTGCCCGGCGGTGAGCGCGAGGACGCGCTGCCCGAGGGCTGGAACGCGCGCAACCGGGTGATCGAGTACGGCGGCCGGTCGTGGCGGCCGCTGCCCGGCGGCGGCCTGGTGTTCACGCACTGGGACGACCAGCGCGTCTATCGCATCGGCGGCGCCGGACCGGTGCCGCTGACGCCGCCGGGGCCGGCCCGCTACGCCGACCTGTTCCTGCCGCCGGGCCGGGACGAGGTGTGGGCCGTGCGGGAGATCGAGGACGTGCGCGACCTGGTGGCCGTCCCGCTGTCCGGCGGCGGCGTCCGGGTGATCGCGAAGGCGCAGCGTTTCCTGATGAACCCGCGCCTGTCCCCCGGCGGCGGGCACGTCTCCTGGATCGGCTGGGACCATCCGAACATGCCGTGGGACGGCACCGAGCTCTGCGTCGCCCCGCTCGGCGCGGACGGCGTCGCGGGCCCGTGCACGGTGGTGGCGGGCGGCCCTCGGGAGTCGGTCGTGCAGGCCGAGTGGCGCGACGACGAGACCCTCTACGCGGTCACCGACCCGACCGGCTGGTGGAACGTGCACGAGATCGGCCGCGACGGCGTCCGGGGCCGCAACCTCACGCCGATGGAGCTGGAGTTCGGCAACGCGCCGTGGAAGCCGGGCCTGACCTGGATGGCGCTCGCCGGCGACCGCCTGGTGCTGGTGTACGGGACGGCCGACCGGCGGCGGCTGGGCGTGCTCGATCCCGCCACCGGCGAGCTGCGCGAGCTCGGCGGCGAGGCCACCCACTGGGGCTCGACCGTGTCGGCGGCCGGCGGCAAGGTCGCGGCGGTGCGGGCGACCCCGCACACGCCCCCGGAGGTCGTGCTGATCGACCTGGGCAGCGGCGAGCGCGAGACCGTCTCGGCGCCCAGGCCGCTGCCCGACCGGGCGCTGCTGCCCGAGCCGGAGGCGATGACGGTCGAGGGGGTGCACGCGCACGTGTACCCGCCGCTCGGCGTGCGCGGCCCCGCCCCGTACGTGATCTTCGTGCACGGCGGGCCGACCGGCAGCAGCCCGCTCATGCTCGACCTGGAGATCGCCTATTTCACCAGCCGCGGGCTGGGCGTGGCCGAGGTCAACTACGGCGGCTCGGCCGGGTACGGGCGGGCCTACCGGGAGCGGCTGCGCCACCAGTGGGGCGTGGTCGACGTGCAGGACTGCGCGAAGGTGGCGCGCGGGCTGGTGGAGCTGGGCCGCGCCGACGCGGCCAGGATCGCGATCCGGGGCGGCAGCGCCGGCGGCTGGACGACGGTGGCGGCGCTGGTGCACAGCGACGTGTTCGCGGGCGGCGTCGCGCAGTACGCGATCACCGACCCGGAGAGCTGGGCGGCCGAGACGCACGACTTCGAGTCGCGCTACCTCGACGGGCTGATCGGGCCGCTGCCCGAGACCCGTCAGCGCTACACCGACCGCTCGCCGCTGCTGCACGCGCACCGGGCGTCCGGCCCGTGCCTGATGCTGCACGGGCTGGAGGACGCCATCGTGGACGTGAGCCAGGCCGAGCGGTTCGTCGCCGAGCTGGACCGGCACGGAAAGCGGTGGGCGCTGCTCACCTTCCCCGGCGAGCAGCACGGCTGGCGCAGGGAAGAGACGATCGTCGCGGCGCTGGAGGCCGAGCTGGCCTTCTACGGGCAGCTGTTCGGGTTCGAGACGCCCGAGGTCGCGCCGCTGAAGCTGGAGGGTGGAAAGTGAAGGACGTCGCCGAGATCTGCTCGGACCTGATCAGGTTCGACACCACCAACCCGGGCTCGGGTGAGCGCCCGGCCGCCGAGTACGTCGCCACGCTGCTGGCCGACGCCGGGCTGGAGCCGGTGGTGTTCGAGTCGGCGCCCCGGCGCACGACCGTCGTGGCGAGGATGGCCGGCGACTCCCCCGACGCGCTCCTGATCCACGGCCACCTGGACGTGGTGCCCGCCGACCCGGCCGAGTGGCGGCTGCCCCCGTTCTCCGGCGAGATCGCCGACGGCTGCGTCCACGGCAGGGGCGCGGTCGACATGAAGGGCTCGTGCGCGATGACGCTGGCCACCGTGCTCGGCATGCGGGCGCGCGGGCAGCG
This sequence comes from Nonomuraea corallina, assembly GCF_027620315.1. Lineage (GTDB taxonomy): Bacteria > Actinomycetota > Actinomycetes > Streptosporangiales > Streptosporangiaceae > Nonomuraea > Nonomuraea corallina. The sequence continues at coordinate 81,185 of NZ_JAPNNL010000009.1, forward strand.
GCCGAAGCGCGACGTGGTGCTGGCGTTCCTGGCCGACGAGGAGGCGACCGGCGACTACGGCTCGCGGCACGCGGTGGCCGAGCACCGGGAGCTGTTCGACGGGGTGACGCAGGCGATCAGCGAGTCGGGCGGCTTCAGCGTCGACGCCGGCGGCCACCGGGTCTATCCGGTGGCGGTCGGCGAGCGCGGCACCGCCTGGATGAAGCTGACCGCGCACGGCGTGGCCGGTCACGGCTCCAAGCCCGCGGCCGACAACCCGGTGGCCACGCTGGCGCACGCGCTGTCGCGGGTGGCCGCGCACCCGTGGCCGGTCCGGCTCACGCCGTCCGTCGCGGCGCTGATCCAGCAGCTGGGGGACCTCACCGGGCAGCCGGTGGACCTGGACCGGCTGGACGCCGAGGCGGCCCGGCTGGGCCCGCTGGGCCGGCTGTTCCAGGGCCAGATCCGCAACTCGGCCAACCCGACGATGCTGGACGCGGGCTACAAGGTGAACGTGATCCCCTCCTCCGCCGAGGCGCACGTCGACGGCCGTTACCTGCCGGGGTTACGGGAGGAGTTCCTGGAGACGCTCGACGAGCTGCTCGGCCCGAAGATCACCCGGGAGTTCGTCAACCTGGAGGACGCCCCGGCGGCCCCGTACCCGTCGTCGTTCTTCGACGAGCTGGCCGACTCGCTGGTCGCCGAGGATCCGCTGGCCAGGCCGGTGCCGTACGTGATGAGCGGCGGCACCGACGCCAAGTCGTTCGCCCGGATCGGCATCGAGGGGTACGGGTTCGCGCCGCTCATGCTGCGGCCGGATCTGGATTACTTCGGCATGTTCCACGGCAAGGACGAGCGGGTGCCGGTCGCGGGCCTGGAGTTCGGCACCCGGGTCCTGACGAGGCTGCTCACCTGACGGGCCTCACTCCGTGCGCCGCCG